>JAHEXG010000022.1:913-17423 GCA_023252215.1 Candidatus Altarchaeales archaeon | reverse complement strand
CTCGCCGCCGAATAGCGTGGTCTGCGTTTTTTTGACCAGGACCTTTTCCGCCGCAAGTCCGGTATCTCCTGTTTCGCGTATGATGTCTTCTATTTTGGCATCCGATACGCCGGAGACAGAGGATATGGCTTTTACTGCGACTTTGTAGCCTACGCCCAGTTCTTTTTCGCTCCAGAGGGGAAACACCCGGCCGAACAGGAAAAGCATTATCACCGGAAGGTCTGCTGCGGGCACTTCTTTAAGGAACGCCGCGACTATGGATGTCATCTCCAGGCGGCTTGCCGTCTTCTCAAGTTCGTCATATACTGTTACAAGCCTTGAATAGTCCATGGCATCAGTTATTTGTCATCGTAGTTTTTAAATCGCCCAAGTTGGGAGAATAGAACAGATGGCTTGGACAGCAACAGTCGCTGCAGCCGAAACCGGGCACGAAAACATGCCGTAAACGAAATTTATCAGCTATAATGCATTCTTCTTTTCTGTCGGATGATATGCACATTATTTCGATTATTTTTCCGTCCTTAAGCAGGTAGTCAATATGCCAATAACGTTTTTTACTGGTTCTAAGATGCCTTAACATCCTAGACTCTATGCCGCCCATGGCAGAGCCCACGTATGCATAAAATCCTTTCCTGAAGCGGACGCATCCGAGGCTGCCGATAGATATTTCTCGGCCCCTCTTTAGCTCGATCAATAGAACGTACGCGCCTTTCATTTCTCATTAGACCGCTCTGCGCCATAGGCTCCCAGAGAATGATGTATCGCATTAAGGATCAGCGTCCTGTGGCCTGCGACTGAACGGATGTTCTTTAGCCTGCCGTTGTCGGAAAAATATTCCGAACCGAATGCATATTCAAGTAACGAGGCAAGGGACGTTGGCACGCCGCTCACGAATAACGTTCCGGGGGGCGGGTTTTCGCCTATGAATAAATTGATGCCCTCGGGCGCCGTCCGGGTCATTAGGAGCACGTTCACTGGAACGGCTTTTTCTTTCGCTTCCTTTTCGAGGTCTTTCATCATCCGCGCATCAATGTTGGACGTGTACTGCGGAGGCTCATATTTGTATTTTACGCCTTCAATTAGGTCCATGCATTGGAACACTGCCGAGGCAACGGACAGGTCGTCAGAGAAGCGTGTATCCTTGATCAGTTCCTCCCGGTGTGCCCGGGCTTCTTCCACGGAGGATATGTCTATGCCGGATAGTCTTTTAATCAGGGGCAGAGGATGCGGCCTGCATTCTGCTGTGTCTGCTTCCACTGCAAGGCGTATCTTGGTTTTGGTCAGCGAAAAGAGCTTCTTTGCGCCTGCGACGGAGTATTTGTCCATGCCGCATTATTATTCCATGGATAAGCTTTTGTACAGGTGTTCGAGCTGGTCTATTGATTTTTCGACTGAATGGTCTTTGACGTATTCTTTTGAGTTCTTGGAAAGTTTTTCCCTGGTCCTGCAGGCTTCTTTGATCTTGTATAGGAGGTCTTTTTTGTTTCCGGATTCGTAGAGGTAGCCGTTCATTCCGTCATTTATCGTGTCCTTCAAGGCCAGCGCATTCGCTCCTACTACGGGCGTCCCGCAGGCCATTGATTCCAATGCTACCAGTCCCTGCGTCTCGGCTGTGGATGGGAAAACGAATAGGTCTATACAGGAATAAAATGCCCTCAGATCCTCCCGGCATAGGAATCCGAGGAATTTTACGTTCTTATGTCCTGCCGCAAGTTTTCTGTAGTATTCTTCAGCGGGTCCTTTCCCGGCTATCAGTATCTGGCCGTCGAAATTGTCTGCCAGGCCGATTAGGTCTTCCAGGTGTTTTTCGTAGCCGAATCGTCCGCAGAAGCCGAGGGCGGGTTCGTCTTTTATGTCGTATCTTTTCTTGAAGTCCTCGACTGCTACGTGCTTAAAGAAGCCCAGGTCCACGCCGTTTGACAGAATTACCGGTTCATTCACGCCTTTGGCGACAAGCCGCGCTCTTATCTCATTCGAGGGACAGGTGACTATGTCGCAGGAATTTAAGAGTTTCTTCTCCCAAAAATTGTATAGCTTCATCAGAGTCCTTCTCATGGTCCCGTTACGGGTCAGGTATGTTATGTACTCGTCTGCCGGCGTATGATAAGTAAGCATCCTGGGAAGGCTGTACTTCTGGGAAACATGCATTCCCGCGATGGCCATGGAAAACAATCCATGTATGTGCACGATGTCAAGGTCCCGTGCTTTGCGCACTATGTTGATGGGCGCAGCTATCCGGTACTCCTTGTAGAACCGGAACTCAAAAGACCTGAAAGGATACTCGCCGTCCTTGGGCTTGTATCTGCCGGCAGGATAATAAACCGACACATCATATCCCCGCTCCTCCAATTTCTGTTTCCACATGCTTATGGTAAACGTTACGCCATTCACCTGCGGAAAATACGTATCAGTGAATATGCCAATTTTCATAGTATATCGCCCCGGTTTCAACCGGTTTTCAACAACTCCTCGTATATTCCCTTCAATTTTGCCCCGATCTTCTGCAGAGAATGCTCCCGGGACATACTGTAAGCGTTGTCTGCTATCTTTTTACGTAATGCGGCATCCTCCGAGAGCAGCACCAGTTTTTCCTTGAACTGCGCATCCGTAGACGCCTTAAGACAGTTTACTCCGTCTGTCAGCCAGCCGTCGTAAGTGGCGCTGTCCCTCACGAGAATAGGCCTATGGCATGCCCCTGCTTCCAGTAGGACGATGCCCTGGTTTTCGCAGAAACTGGGAAAGAAGAATATGTCGGATCCGGAATATGCCGCGGTTATGTCTTCGACGCAGTCTATGAGGAATCTTATGTTCTTCGGAGCTTCGTCGATTATACGCTTTACGCGCGGGTCTTCGACCTGGACGTATCTTCTGCCGATCCACAGGAATTTCGTATCAGGCATATCTTTGGCTAGGGAAACAAATGTCTCCAGGCCTTTCCTTATGAACAAATGGCCCACCATCAGTGGCACGACGCCTTCCAGATAGTTCTCCTCCCGAAAGGCTTCCCTTTTTTCCTCCGACTCCTTGAACTGGTCTATGTCCACTCCGTTGCTTATGACAGTCATAGGCTTGGAAACGCCGTAGCTTAGGAGCACATCCTTCGTATACTGCGACGGGCATAAGATCAGGTCCGCCTGGTTATAGTAATAGGTCAGGTATTTTTTCAGGTAGGGCGCAACGGAGTTACTGAACCGGTAGCTGTCCCGAAAATCGTCGGCAGTCATATGAGCATGCAAAACGACCTTCTTCCCCTTGCCCTTCATCTTCTTAGCCAGATAAAGAGACCGCGGGCCTACGACATTCAAATGTATTATATCAAAAACGTCTTTCAGATCATTCGTATAGGGCACGCCATTAAGCTCCAAAGCCCTGCGCTGATGATTGATAGCAGAGCCTATGCCGGACACGGCCATCATAGACTCAAGCTCCAAATAGAGACAGACCTTCATATTAAAGGTAATATTAACCGTATGTAGTTAAATTAATTATTATATATAAAAAAACAGCTTAATCCAGTTCCTTTATCCCCTCACCGGACAAACCGATATCAGTCCCGCGCTTACAGGCGACGCAGACGCCCTTCATAGGATCAACGCAGCTTGGGCATACGCGTTTACCGCACAGGACGCAACTGGATAAGTACGCAGTCTTTTTGCAGATATCGCATAAACCGGCTGATTCCATAGAATAGATATTATAATGCAAAATAGATAAATCAGAGAACTATTCAGTACTTCCCATCCGCGCTCCTGTTCCCAAGATCCGTGTCCCCGCCGTCCTTGCAGGCCCTGCATATGCACTTATTGGGAACATAGCACTTGGAGCATACCCGTTTCTCGCACAATACGCAGGGAGTAAGATGGGCTTCTGATCCGCAGATGTCGCAGATGCCTGATTCCATGATTTAGATTGGAAAGAGAAGGAAAAAAATCAATTCAACAACCCTTCAACAACGATCGCCCGGGTCTCGGCCGACTTTCCCCGGAGAGGCGATATCTTATGGTATTCCGCAGACTTGAAGCGCCAGTCCCATGATAGCGGCCGCCGTGCTTCTCGACCGGCGGTTTTACCTTATTTACATATTCAGAATAGCGCTCTACCTCGAAGACCTTTATTTAGATGATCATGTATACTGGCATTTTAAAATCTTAGAACGAGATCCAAAAGGGTAAGGACTCATCAGTCCAATGCCTGGCTATTCAACGCAACGATAACCGTGGAAAGGGACATCAATGCAGCTCCTATCGCAGGCGTCAGCACTAAGCCGTAGCCGTACAGGACGCCTGCGGCCAGGGGTATCGCGACTATGTTGTATCCTGCCGCCCACCACAGGTTCTGCACCATCTTGGAATAGGTCTTCCGGGACAGGTCGAATATTATTGGTATGTCTCGGGGATCGTTTCTGACAAGGATCAGGTCTGCGCTCTCTATTGCGACGTCCGTTCCTGCGCCTATTGCTATTCCCAGGTCTGCGGTTACGAGAGCGGGCGCATCATTTATGCCGTCGCCGACCATTGCGACTCTGTATCCTTTTTCTTTGATCAGTTTTATCTTTTCGGCTTTCTTGTCGGGCAGCACCTGGGCGAAGAAATCGTCTATGCCAAGCTCCTGCGCAACCGAGGATGCCACCTGCTGCGAATCTCCGGTAAGCAGGTATACTTTTATCCCGTTTTTTTGCAGGCCTTTTACCGCCTCGTATGACTCTTGTCTTATTTTGTCTGAGAGAACGAATGCTCCCGCGAGTTTTCCGTCGATCAAGGTGAATATCGCTGTTTTTCCCTGGCTCTGCTGTTTTTTTATCCGTTCGTCTGTTATGTTTATCCTCTTTTGGTCTAACAATTCAGGCCCGCCCACGTATATCTCCCTGCCGTCTGCTTTCGCATACGCCCCTATGCCGGGTATCGCTTTGAAGGCTTTTATTTCAGGCGTCTTTATGCCTTTTGCATCCGAGTATTCAACTATAGCCTTGGCTATTATGTGTTCGGAGTACTTCTCTACGCCTGCTGTAAGCCTCAGCAGCTCGTTTCGGTCCACGTAGGATACGACGTCTGTTACCTGGAATTTTCCTTCGGTAAGAGTTCCAGTCTTGTCAAAGACCACTGCATCGATGCGTCTCGCCTCTTCGAATGCGGTCCTGTCCCGTATCAGAATGCCGCTTTTAGCAGTCAAGGCAGTGGATATAGCCACCACCAGAGGAATTGCAAGACCCAACGCATGCGGGCACGCGATCACAAGAACAGTAACCGCCCGTTCAATAGCGGTGTCCGATCTACCAAGCAGGAACCATGCAGCATAAGTCAATGCCGCGGCGATGACAGCCACGTAAAAAAGCATCGATGCGGCCTTATTAGCTGTGTCCTGCGTATGGGACTTGCTCTCCTGGGCTGTTCTGACAAGCTTTATCACCTGGGCAAGATACGTCTCCTCTCCGACCTTTTCTATCCTGACATTAATTGCTCCTTCTGAATTGATAGAGCCGCCTATGACCTTATCCCCCGCCTGTTTATGCACAGGCTTTGATTCCCCGGTCAGCAAAGATTCATTCAGGAAAGACGTTCCGCTCAGCACGATCCCGTCCGACGGGGTTTTTTCTCCGGGCCTGACGATTACTTCATCGCCGGGTTTCAGTTCCAAGACAGGAACATCGACGATAATTCCCTTCCTTAAAAGATGCGCTTCCTGGGGCAGTATCCTGGCAAGCTCTTCAAGGGCTCTCGATGCGCCCAAAACGCTTCTGGCTTCGATATAGTGGCCGAGCAGCATGATGTCTATAAGGGTTGCCAGCTCCCAGAAAAAATCCATGCCCTTCATGAAAAAAACAGTTGCCGCAGAATAGAAGAAAGAAGCGGTCAACGCCGTCGCGATAAGGGACATCATCTCAGGACGCTTCGACCTGATCTCATCTCTGGCACCCAAAAGGAACGGCCAACCACCGTAAGCATACAGGATAGACGAGAAGAACAGGAGCACCCATCCCTGGAACGGGATCAACACGCTGTAACCTAATAGCCCCTGCAGGGTTTCAGACAGCAACAGAACTGGCAGGGTCAGGATCAGACATATCACGAACCTCTTTTTGTAGTCCTCGATGTGATGCGAATGATCATTCCCCAGGCCTCGCGAAGATTGGCCCGCATGCCCGGCATGTCTTTCCGAATCACTCGCAGCATGCTCCTTCATATGCGCCATATGGTCCATCACATTAACTGCTCACTTCGGTTTTACAATGAGTTTATACACCCGCCAGAAAATCACTGAGAAAATGACGCATGCAACAGCATAAAAAACCAGGCCAAAAAGGCCCATCCAGAACAACATTTCCCAGTAGTCAGCCGCGCCATAGCCATAACCCATCATCTGGCCGGAAGCGCTAACCGAAGAAAGGAAAAAGACAACCGCCAGAGCAGACAGAACAGAAAAATTTTTCATGGAAACCACCCATTAAAATATGGAAATGATACCATAAAACACGAGCCGGGAAATATCTTTGCGGCGGCTTATAAGCTCTCGCATTGATTATTTTACTATGAACCGGAACGTTATAGTCCTGATCATCGCGGCAATCGCTCTTTTAACGCTGGCGTTGATCTGTGTTCTTACAGTCCAGAAGCCACAACCAGTAGCATGCACCGAGGAAGCCCTGCTATGCCCGGACGGAAGCGCGGTCGGAAGGATCGCGCCCGACTGCAGGTTCGCGCCCTGCCCAAACTGCGCATGCCCCGAGGGTTATGTGCAGGAAGGCGACGCATGCAATCCCAAATGTTATTACAGCAATCCCAGATGCTTGATGCCTTCAGCAGAATGTAATGCGATGACTGAAAAGAATTCAGAATAATAAAAGAAAATAAAAATAAATAAGGAGCCTATGGCTTCATTTCACCAGCTTCGCTTTCCCCATCGCGCTCCCTGCCTTGAAGAACATCAAAGCATTCGCGTAGCAGTGGGCGTCTATTGCGCGCAGGGTGTATTTGCCGAGGCTGTGGGTTCTTGCCCTGTATAGGTATTATTTTTTCTTTACAAGTTCCAGGAATTCTTCGCGGCTCATGCGGGCGTCTCTCATTATTTTCCTTAACAGCCCTATGCCGATGTCTTCGCCTTTGTGGTATGGGACCACTGTGGTTCGCCCGTCCGGATGCTGGAGAAATATGTGACTTCCTTTCTGTCTTATTGCAAAAAAGCCCGCCTTTTCAAGAGCCTTTATGACTTTTTCAGGAGGCAGAGGACTTATTTTCCAGTCCATCATCCGCCGGAGGGTACGGGTACCCTGATCTTCTGCAGGGCTATGAATGAAGGGGATTTACAGTCTGATTTGACTTCGAGATACAAAGCCACAGCTTCTTTCATTCGCTCCATTAGCTCTTCCAGATTCTTCGCCTGTGTGTGGCAACCGGGCAGTTCAACCACCTCGCCTACGTAGAAGCCATCTACGTCCTGTTCCACGACTACGGTATAGTCTCTGAAAGCGGTTTTTTTCATCATGTATAACTAGGGATTATGTAGAAAAATAAAGGAAAAAAAATGGGGAGTTATTTCACCAGCTTCGCTTTCCCCATTGCGTTGAATGCCTTGAAGAACATCAAAGCATTCGCGTAGCAGTGGGCGTCTATTGCGCGCAGGGTGTCTTTTCCTAGGCTGTGGGTCTCTTTGAAGTATTGCTTGAATGCGAATTTGCAGTTCTTTCCGAATATTTCTTCGTCGCTCTTTCCTGTCCCGGGATAGGTCTTTAGGGTCCACTGGTACATGTTGTCGTATAGTTCCGGCTCGTATATCTTTATCGTGCTCCAGACCAGGTCCTGCCAGAAGGTTGCTACGTTTCCTTTTAGGACGTCTCCTCTGGGGAAATGCTTCTGTATCAACTCGAGGGGCGTTCCCGTTATCCCGTGCTGGGCTATCCTTACGTCTGAGTTCATGTTCCGCAGGGAAGCTGCTATTTCCTTGGTCCGGGGTATGTCTATTCCGACCTTCGGTATCTTCACTCCTTTGTCGTCGTATACGTTTCCGTGGATCGTTCCGTTCGCGGTTGCCAGGAGGTTTGGTTTTAGGCCTGCTGCGTTTAGTTCTCTTATGAATACTTCGGCCTGCTTGGGTGTTGTCAGTATTAGGCCGTTTGCGTCTTTTCTTCCGACTTCTCCTACTTCTACTTCCAGGCCGTAGGATTTTATCTTCTTTTTGGCCATCTCGTCCTTTATGTAGTTGCCGATTTCGATGGTAGCCTTGAGGTTCCCTGCGAGCTCTTCTTTTTCGTCTTTTCCTTCGAAGTTGAAGATATGGGATGCGTCTATTGCAAAGGACGTGAATCCTGCGTCTATCTGGGCTTTTATGAGGTCCTTTGTTCCCTGTATTGTTTCAGGGGAGCCGTCTTTTACTCCTATGTGGTCTGCGTGCAGGACCCATTTCTTTACTCCGACTATGGTTGCGGCCTTCATTACCCGGTCTGCGAAGTCCTTTGGCGTGTAGCCCGTGTATCCTCCTTTCAGGTCGCATTCGGAGCGCGCTATCTCGATTATTATCGGAGCATCCAGGTCTTTTGCGGCCCTGAATAGTCCTTCTGCGACACCCGGTATGAACCTGGTGTTTGCGGCCATTATAATACAGTCTTTGTCTCTTAGCGCATTGTACATTACGTCTCCTGGAATGGGTTTATTAGTCATTTTACGTTATCACCTGTTTTTTACTTTAGCATTTGCTCTGCCTTGTCTATCACGGTTTTGCTGCCGATGTATATGGGAACCCGGTGGTCTACTTTTTCAGGGGTTATGGATAGTATGTCTCTTGCGCCGTCGCTTATCCTGCCGCCTGCCTGTGTCATTATGAAACCCAGGGGATTGGCTTCGAACAAGAGACGCAGTTTGCCTTTTTCGTGTCCTGCGAATGCGGGATAGGAGAACATTCCTCCGTATTTTAGTATCTGGTGCACGTCGGCTACGAACGAGCCGGAATAGCGCAGCTTGTATCCGGCGTTCTCAAGGTAGTCTATGAAGGCCCTGTGCTTGGGCAGCCATTCTTTCTTTATTGCGCCGCTGGCATACAGGTTCCCCTCCGGGACTTTCAGGTCTTTTATCAGCATAACGTATTCTTTTTTCTCGTTCAACGCAAAGATGTGCACCCCTTCTTTTACGGTGAGGGTCAGTATCGTCATAGGGCCGTACAGTATATACATCGCAGCACGCATGTTCTTTCCGGCCTGCATGACTTTGCCGTTATCGTATATGCCTATGATCGTCCCGACACACAGGTTCACCTGTATGAGCGAGGAGCCGTCCAAGGGGTCCATCGTCACGGCATAGTTCCCTCTGGCGGACGGGAATTTTACGACGTCGTCCTCTTCTTCGCTGGCAAGCTCTTTTATAAGGCCGGACTCTCCAAGGACCTTTTTAAGACGCTCATTGGACCATTTGTCCAACTCCATCTGAGTCTCACCATAGATGTTCTTGGAATCCACATACTTCTGATTGGTTATAAAAGCGCCCCTTATCGGATCGGCCTGCTTTGCTATGAGCTCTATTAAGTCTTTTAGGTCTTTGTCGCATTTTGTGCCGTCAAGATATTCCCTTAGTGTTGTCATCGTTTGATCCTCCAGAAAAAATATGTTTGGTTATATTAAGTAAATTATTAGAGTCGTCGCTTATATACGTTAGGATACCCATTTGAGCAGGCGTATTACTCCCATCTTGGCCGGCTGCCTGTGCGCCGATACGTCGCCCCTGCTCTTTATCTCTTCAAGATTTTTATGGTAGTATTCATAGGCTCTGTAGAGCATTTCCTCGTTTTTCAGAGTGGGCTTCCATCCAAGCTCTTTCTTGATCTTCTGGGTGTCGAAGACGAAATTGGATGCTATCATCTTGTACTGGTAGGGCCCCATTGGAGATATTTTCAGCTTATCTGCAAGCCGCATCGCAAAGAGCGCGGGACCCTTGGGCAGGAATGCGACATGCGCCCCAGTATTCGCCTTATAGATCACGTATTCATACATCTCCCTGAATGTTACCACGTCGTCTGAGCCTATGTTGTAAACACCTGAGCCCTTATGCGAGACCGCCTTGATGCATGCGTCTATGAGGTCTTGGGCGTAGACGAACTGGTACCGGTTGCTCCCGTCTCCGACTAGCCAGACTTTTCTTCCCTCGTCTATGAACTCAAAGAGGATGGCAAGCAGTCCAAGCCTTCCCGCATCCATGATAGTGGGGCATCTGAAGATTGTAACGTCAAATGCGCCCGTGTATTCCTGCAGGATGCGTTCTCCTTCCAGTTTTGATCGGCCGTATATCTCGATAGGCGCAGGGGGCTCTTTTTCGGTAACCGGCGAATCGAAGTTTCGGCCCCAGAGGCAATTAGACGAGATGTAGACGACCTTTGGCACTGAGTATTTTTTTGCGTAGTCCGCGATGTTCCTGGTGCCATCGACGTTCGAAGACCAGAGAAATTTTTTGTCTTTTACTTCGTGGGCGAGCAGTGCCGCGCAGTGGAATACTGCGTCAAACTTGTATTTGGAGTGGATTTTTTCCAGAAGGTCCCTGTCTCGGATGTCTCCCTGGACAGAGGAAAGATTACCATGCGAAACCGGGTCCTTTTTTAGGTCGACGTTCACGCAGTATATGCCCAGATCAAGCAGCTTCTCTTTGAGCAGGCCGCCAAAGAATCCGGATCCTCCGGTTATTAGAACAGTCTTCATTTTTTGCCTTGTATCTTGTTTCTCAAACTGACCTTGCTATTGAATGCATAGAATTTGATTAATGTGAAGTTGACAAAAAAGGCAAGGATAGTCGCTATTATTTTTGCTGCAAGGATGTCCCGGAAAAAAAATAGTCCGATAAGCGAGAACATCACGGCCATGTTTGTCGCCAGGCCTCCCAGGCTTGACATATAATGCCTTATAAGTGCCCTTCCGAGCGGGAGGGTTCCGCGGTCGAATATGCAGGCATTGCATATCAGGAAATTGGTGAATGTGCCAAGGCTGAAGGACAAGAAGACTGCAACCAGGTAATATACCTGCAGGTATGCTGCAAAGACGTAGAATGAGCCTATATCGACTAAGGCTGCAATACCTCCTGCAACGCCGTAGCGCAGGAGCTGGGCATGTATGCCGTTTGCCGGAAAAACGCGCTTCGTAGAAAACGGAATAATGGCCATTTCTCTAATATCCATAATAATAAAGACCAAAGATTAAATAAAGACCGATTAAGAATTGAGCCTCTTTTTTAGCCTTAATGTAAATGAATTATACAAAAATGCCTAGGCCTGATGAGGATATCTTAAGGATACTAAAAAACAAGAAAGCATACCCGGAAATTAAAAAAGCGCTTAACTGGAAGAAAAAAGACGAGAGCACCCTCCTGGAAAGATTAGAGCGGCTGGAAAAAGAGGGAAAGATAAAAAAAGTGTTCTTAGGGGAATTGGAATACTATGAAGCAGCCGATTCAGGGGAGATAGGGTACGTCTCCAAGCATAGCGAGATAATCATTGCCGCAGTCATAATACTGCTTTTCACTGCCATATACGGGTACCTGTACTGGAGCCTGAAACAAATCCCCGGACCCATGTACGGAGGCGACTATTATCTGCACTATGGCATCATAAACCACATCTACAACGGAAACCTGCCCTGGACCTGCTCCGAATACCAGAATGAGTATGCCTTCCATCCCTGGCTGCTCCACTTGTCGGTCGCATTGATAGGAAAGATCACAGGGGATCTTCTGGCATCGTTTCTGTTATATTTCCCCCTGCTAGTAGTCATCGCAAGCGGAGTAGTCTCGTATCTGCTGGGCAGGGAAGTGTTCAAAGACCGGGTATTCGCCCTGCTTTTCTGCCTGGGATGGATGGGAACGAGATTATCCGTAGACTACATACCCGCTAATTTCACGCCCGCAGTCACTACACCCCTTCTTCTCCTCACAACTCTCAAGGCGCTGAAAACAGGGAAAACCAGGTGGATAATCTTCGGCGGCGTAGCCTTCGGACTGTTCATAATGAGCCACATAGCAGCTCTTCCGCCCGGAGCGCTTCTACTGGCCCTGCTATGGCTCTATTACTCCTTTGCAGGGAACATAAAACTCGACCTGGACCCCGATAAAATGAAGGTCCTATTCAAGGCAGACAAATCAAAACTAAAAGACTCGATTATGCGCACCTCAAAAATCATCATACCCATAGCGGCGATAGGATTCCTGATAGGACTGCTTTATTGGGCCCCTGTGTTCTATGTCTATAAATTCCACGTTAAAAACCCCTGGGGGGATTACGCAGTAGACTTCGCAGCCTACGGGCTTACAATAGCAAAGGAGACCATTCTCGGCTACCTCTTCAACATAGACCCTCTGATGCAGAATGCAGGCCTAGACAGCTTTAAGGCACTCTTTATATCGCTCCTGGCACTTATAGGCCTAGCAGGCATCGTAAAGGATCGAAAGGAAATAAGCAGTTCATTTCTAGCAGTGACGTTTGCGACCGGACTCATAGGCAGCCTGCATTATTTGATCACTCTACCCATCCTACACGCCACCTACTCGCCTCAAAGAATAGATGCGTTCATCTTAAGCCCTGCCGCATTCCTCCTCATGTTCTACGGATTATATACCCTCTACGGCTTCCTCAAGAAAGATACGGGAAAGAAAATCTTTTTAGGCGCAGTTTTTGTGTTCCTTATCATACTCGCAAAAGAGAGGATACAAGGAGACTATGCAAGCCAGTGGACCGCCTTAGGGCAGAGCCCCGAGAACCCGGCCACGGCGGAAATGTCGTCCTGGGTCAAAGAGAACACAGACAAGAACGCAGTCTTCCTCTCGATAGATGAACTATCCTTCGCCCTGAACGGGCTCACGGGAAGAAAACTAGTAGTTGAAAGAAGAACGCATTCCAACCCCTACGTGGACATAGACGAACGGCTGGCAGACGCCGCCGTGATGCTCTACGGGAACAACGAAGAAAAAACGCTCCAGCTCTTGAAGGCATACAACGTCTCATACCTCTACTGGGACGGCATATGGCCAAGCATAGCAGCCAACGAGCCAACGATGGTCCAACCAAAATACAAAGAATACCTGGACAAATACGGCGTAAAATACCAGCAAGTGACCGCATACCTGGACCCCGCATGGTCGGAAAGGTACAAGAGATACAGCATGCTGATGGTGAGCCCAGCAAAAAACGACCCCATGCAGCCCTGGAGCGACGAACTGAACAAACACCTCACCTTGGTCAAAGCGATAGACATAGAAGGAAGAGCGGCTTATAGGATATACAAAATCAATTAGGACAATAATTCCAGGATTTTTAGGTAGAATTCCATAACTTGACACAGCCAAGAAAACCTAAGGCATCAAAAATGGATAAAACATTCACAGGCAAGAACATATTTATAACGGGAGGAGCAGGATCATTTGGAAAGGCCATAGTAGAGCAGCTTCTAGAGGAGGATCCAAACGTAATCAGAGTCCTGGACCACGATGAAGAAGGACTCTTTTCCGTAGAGCAGAAATTCAGCAGAGACGAGCGAATTAGAACTCTTGTTGGCGACATTAGGGATAAGGACCGCCTAAAAAGGGCGGTTGATGGAATCGATATAATAATACATGCCGCAGCTCTGAAGCACGTTAATTCCTGCGAGTACAACCCGTTCGAGGCAGTCAAGACGAATATTATAGGAACCCAGAACATTATAGATGTTGCCATGGACGAAGAAGTTGAGAAAGTCATGCTAACCAGCACTGACAAGGCAGCTAATCCGACCAACGTCATGGGCACGAGCAAGCTGATGGCAGAAAAGCTTATAGTAGCCGCAAACTATTATAAAGGTGATAGAAAAACGGTTTTCTCCTGCGTGAGGTTTGGAAACGTCATCGGATCATCCGGCTCCGTTATACCCCTGTTCAAAGAACAGATGCGTAGGGGAGGACCAGTCACCGTGACGAACCCGGACATGACCAGGTTCATAATCTCCATGAACGAAGCGGTAAAGCTTGTGACAAAATCCGTAGAGATCTCACACGGTGGCGAAGTCTTCATCCTCAAGATGCCCGCTGTACGCGTGGGCACCCTTGCGGAGGCGATGATAGAAGAGCTCTCCAGGGGATACGACCGCAAGCCTTCCGACATAAAGATAAAAAACATCGGAATCAAGGCAGGAGAGAAAATGCACGAAGATCTTATGACTGAGGAGGAACTCACAAGGTCTTTGGAAACGGACGAGTTTTTCATAATACTTCCGCAGATAAAGGAAGTCTCCGAAATAAAGAGACCAAACTACAGTCAGGCAACCAGCACCAAAAAGCTGAGCTTCTCGTCCAAAGATGCGAACATGCTTTCAAAGCAGGAAATCAAGCAGATCCTGCAGAAAGAGAAACTGAAAGATGCTCTTTGAAAAACTCCCGAGAAAGAAACAGTCAAGAGAAGACGGCTGGCTTGTCGAGCTCGTATCCAAGGCATACACCGACGAGCCCTTTGACTGCATACACAGTTACATAGTGAACATAAAACCGGGGAAAAGCAGGGCGGGCCATTATCACAAGAAAAAAGAGGAATGGTTCTGCGTCATCTGCGGCATGGTGAACCTGGTCCTCGTGGACATGGAGAAGAACAGAAGGGAAACGATAACATTGGACTCGTCAGACGAGGATTACTGCATAATCCACATACCTTCGAAAATAGCCCACCTGGTCCAAAATCCTACAGAAAACGAAGCCGCCATAATAGTATTTGCCAGGGAACCGGAAGACAAAGCGGACACGATACCATACAAATTTTGAGAGGATTTCAAATGAACGTTCTTGTTACAGGAGGCGCAGGATTCATAGGCAGATGGATAGTCAAAAAACTAGCGGAGCAGGGGCATGACGTATCGGTCATCGATGACCTGTCCAACGGCCGGGAAGAAAACCTCGCAGAGTTCGGAATAAAGCCGATATTATGCGATATAGTAGACCGGAAAAAGATCACTGAAATCTTTAAGGACGGCTACGACTTGTGCATACATGCGGCCGCGCAGATAAACGTGCAGGAAAGCTTGGACAACCCGGAAAAATCCGTTTCAGTCAACATAAGCGGCACATTCAACATATTGGAAGGGGCGCGAAAACACAATACAAAAGTCGTTCTCATGGGAACCTGCATGGTGTATGACCTTGCGGACACATCAAAACCGATAAGCGAAAACCACCCGATCAAGCCTGCGTCACCGTATGCTGCTTCAAAGCTCGCAGCCGAAGAGCTCGCACTGTCATACTACCTAGGCTACAAGCTCCCTGTCGTGATACTGCGGCCCTTCAACACATACGGACCATTCCAGAAGAGCAACATGGAGGGTGGCGTTGTTTCAATTTTTATAAAAAGAAACCTCTCAGGGGAAGACCTTTTTGTCTACGGCGACGGGACTCAGACGCGCGACCTGCTGTATGTAGAAGACTGCGCTGACTTCGTCGTAAAAGCGTCCATGAGCAAAAAGGCCGAGGGCGAGATAATAAATGCAGGACTGGGCAGGGACATATCCATAAACAACCTCGCTTACATAATCTGCCAAAAAAAGGAAAGGATAAAACATATTCCTCATCATCATCCGCAAAGCGAGATAAAAAAACTCATATGTGACTATTCCAAGGCAAAGAAACTGATTTCATGGGAGCCTAAAACGACCCTTGAAGAGGGCATAAGGAAAACAAGTGAATGGATTAAGGCAAACGAGATATGAAATACATACCCTATGGCCATCAATGGATCGACAAGGAAGACATAGACGCAGTCGTGAAGACGCTGCAAAGCGAATGGATCACGACCGGCCCGAAGACTGAAGAATTCGAAGCAGCGCTGTGCGGATATGTCGGATGCGGGCATGCCACAGTCGTCAATTCCGGGACCAGCGCACTCGACATCGCAGTGCAGGCTCTGGATCTTCCTAGGGGATCCGAGATTATAACCACGCCGATGACATTCGTAGCAACGTCAAATGCCGTTCTTTACAATAATCACAAGCCAGTGTTCGCAGACATCGAAAAAACCACGAGGAACATAAGCCCGGAGAGCATACGTAAAAAGCTGACAAAAAAAACTAAGGCAATCATCTATGTAGATTATGCGGGTCATCCCTGCGACATAGACGAGATTAAGGAGATAGCAGAAGAAAAAGACCTTATGCTGATAGAAGACGCATGCCACTCACTGGGGGCCGAATACAATGGCAGAAAGGTCGGCTGCCACGCGGATGCCACAGTGTACAGTTTTCATCCCGTCAAACAGATGACCACAGGAGAAGGCGGCGCCGTAGTGACCAATGACGCACTCCTGCACGAAAAACTCTTGATGCTCAGGAGCCATGGAATAGACAAAAGCGCCAGGGACCGCTTCGGCCCCTCAGCAGGATACGCCTACGACATGAAGTACCTGGGAAGGAACTACAGGATGACTGATTTTCAGGCGGCTCTGGGGATAACCCAACTACGCAAACTTGACTCATTCATAAAGAGGAGACAGGAGATAGTTAGCGTGTATAACGAAGAATTCGCAGAAATGGTGGAAATAG
>JAHEXG010000022.1:0-903 GCA_023252215.1 Candidatus Altarchaeales archaeon | reverse complement strand
AACAAAAAAAGGCATAAAGCATGCTTGGCATATTTATACAGTACTCCTAAAGGGCATCGAAAGGGACTGCTTTTTTTCTCGAATAAAAGAGAAGGAACTGGGAGTGAACGTCCATTACATCCCGATATACCGCTTCTCTTATTACAGGGAGCTTTTTGAATTAGACCCCGGCCGTTTTCCAGTCACAGAAGAGGTTTATCAAAGGATAATAACTCTCCCGCTCTTCCCCAAGATGTCTGATGAAGACATATCTTATGTAATAGACACAGTCAAAAAAACCGTTGTCGGTGCAAAAAAAACTAGATGAAAATACTTGTAATAGGCGCAGGGTCGATAGGCAGACGGCACATAGGCAACCTCAACTCTCTCGGCTATGCCGATATCGACGTGGCAGACCTGTCAGAAGAATGCCGAGATCATGTAAGAGAGAACTATAAGGTAAACGACTGCTTCAAAGATTTCAGAAAAGCCAGTTCAGCGAACCATTACGATGCTGCCTTCATACTCACCCCCCCAGCTTACCACACCGATGCAGCCTGCAAACTCGCAGAAAAAGGGATTGATATTTTTATAGAGAAGCCATTGAGCGACAGAATCGAAGGATTGAACCGCCTTATAAAGATTAAGGAAGATAAAGGGATAACAGCTATGGTCGGATACAATCAAAGATTCAATCGGGGCATACAAATGCTGAAAAGAGACTTAGAATCAGGCATACTCGGCAAGATATATTATATAAGGGCCGAGGTAGGCCAGTATCTTCCCGACTGGAGACCCGAGCAGGACTACAGGAAAAGCTATACCGCTAGAAAAGATCTAGGGGGAGGGATAATACTTGACGCCTCACATGAGATAGACTATGTACTCTGGCTTGCGCAAAGCAGGGTCACTGAGGTCAAGTCT
>JAHEXG010000021.1 GCA_023252215.1 Candidatus Altarchaeales archaeon | reverse complement strand
ACTGTGAAAAAGGAGCTTTCATTCGAATACAAGGGAATAGAGATAGGAGCTATATGCAAGGGAGTGGGGATGCTATGCCCGAACATGGCGACGATGCTCTGCTTCATAACCACGAACGCTGACCTTCCAAAGAAAGACTTGCAGGCCTGCCTGAAAGAAGCAGTCGATGACAGCTTCAACATGACCAGCGTCGACGGGGACATGAGCACGAACGATACTGTCCTCTTGCTCAGCAGCGCAAAACTAAAGTGCCCCAGGGGGGACTTTCAGATGCTGCTCTCGCATATCACAAAGGAGTTGTCAAAGCTCCTCGTCCGGGACGGGGAAGGCGCTACAAAGTACATCGAGGTAGAGGTGCTGGGCGCAAAAGACAAAAAGACGGCCCGCAGCGCAGTGCAGGCAATCATATCTTCACCTCTTGTGAAGACCGCAGTATACGGCGAGAACCCGAACTGGGGACGCATTGCTGCCGCAATGGGCAAGGTAATAGAATTCGACTTTTCCAGAACCGACCTATCCTTTGAGTCAGGGGACAAAAAAGCCTCAGTCGTAGAAAAAGGAGACATGCGCGACCTTGCGCCTGCAAGAGAGATACTGAAAAACAAAGATATCCGGATAGTTGTGAACCTAAATTGCGGAAAAGAAAAAGCAACAGGCTGGGGCTGCGATTTAACAGAGGGATACATTAAGATTAACGCAGAATACAACTAAGATGAAGATATTCGGATACTACGTCGGCGCAGTGGAGGCATTGATCAGCCTGAACGTGATAGTCTTCATGGTGAGCTTTTTTGATTTTACTCTTTTCATAAAGGATTACGCGCTGTTTCCCGCAACCGTCGCCAAAGAACCTTGGACGCTTGTGACCAGCATGTTTTTGCACGCCGGATTCGATCACATACTATTCAACATGATATCTCTTTTCTTCTACGGCCTATACCTTGGAAAGATCATAGGAGAAAAAGAGCTTCTAAAGGTGTATTTTGCAGGCGGCATATTCGGAGGCATATTATTCGCAGCCAGCGCATTATTCCTGGGACTGGGCGATCCACGTACTCCCGCGATCGGTGCGTCGGGTGCCATATTCGCCCTAGGCGGGGCTTTGGCGGTTCTTAGGCCGAATATGACTGTTTACATCCTGCCTCTGCCCGTGGCTATGCCTTTGTGGGTGTCGGTCTTCGGCTTCATGGTACTACTCTCTTTTCTCCCTGGCATAGCATGGCAGGGACACCTGGGCGGCTTGTTAGTGGGCGCATTATACGGTCTCTGGTACAAGAAGAAGGAGCCTCTCACAGGGCAACTGTACGGGATGTACGCTCGCTGAACCTGATACGTCTATCTAAAATACTCGTTCAGGGACTTTACTTCCAATTCTCTTTTCTTCACGTCCCTTATCGCCGTGACCGCAGCATGCGCTCCCGATATCGTGGTGATATACGGTATGTCCAGTTCCACTGCGGAGACGCGTATCCTGTA
Source organism: Candidatus Altarchaeales archaeon (assembly GCA_023252215.1). Lineage (GTDB taxonomy): Archaea > Altiarchaeota > Altiarchaeia > IMC4 > QMZM01 > CAIYYO01. The sequence goes on along the minus strand of JAHEXG010000021.1, from coordinate 23,104 downwards.
GCCGTCTTTTTTCGGTACCTTCCCCATGCCCGGGGTGTTTATTATTAGATCGATTGCGTTGTCCTTCATGAGGTTGAGTATGTTGGGGAATCCTTCCGATATCTTCAGGATCTTTCTGTTCTCTATCCCGTGTTCTGTCAGGTAGTCTGAAGTGCCGGACGTGGATATTATCTCAAAGCCGTTCTCAAGGAAGGTCTTAGCGATATTCACTATCTTGGGTTTGTCTTTCTTTTTCACGCTGATGAATATCTTTCCCTGGAGCGGCAGTTCGTTTCCTGCGGCAAGCTCCGCCTTGTAGAATGCCATGGCAAAGTCTTTGTCTATGCCCATAACTTCCCCGGTGGATTTCATCTCAGGCGAAGGCACTGGGTCGACCTGGGGCATCTTGGCGAATGGGAAGACCACTTCTTTTACTGCGACATGCTTTATCCTGTCCATGGGATAAAAGTCAGTTACAAGGTCCTTTAACTTGTGCCCCACCATGACCTTTGCGGCGATCTTTGCGAGGGCAACTCCTGTTGCTTTGCTGACGAATGGAACGGTCCTTGACGCCCTGGGATTCGCTTCAAGAATGTAGACTACTTCATCCTTTATCGCGTATTGTATGTTCAGCAGGCCCTTCACGTTGAGTTCGAGCGCAAGCCTTTCGCTGTGGTCCCGTATCTTGTCCATAACTTTCTTGCTCAATGTCTGGGGCGGCAGCACGCATGCAGAATCCCCGGAATGTATCCCGGCTTCCTCGATGTGCTCCATGATGGCGCCGATAAGTACCTGTTCTCCGTCGCATACCAGGTCTACGTCTACTTCTATTGCGTCCTCCAGGAACTTGTCTACGAGTATCGGATGATTAGGCGATACCGATGCCGCTTCCTTTATGTATTCCTCCAGCTCCGATTCCTCCTGCACTATCTGCATTGCGCGGCCCCCGAGAACGTAGCTTGGCCTGACAAGGACAGGGTACCCTATTTTTTTAGCTACGTCCCTTACATCCTCATAGCTGTAGCCAGTCCCCCACTTTGCAGAGGGTATCTTCAGTTTATCGAGTATCTTCCCGAAAAGGTCTCTATCCTCTGCTTTGTCTATGTCAAAAGGCGACGTCCCCAGGATATGTACTCCGTGCTCGTGCAGCGGAATGCACAGATTAATAGACGTCTGGCCTCCGAACTGCACCATCACTCCGAGAAGATTATTTTTTTCCTTATCCACGATGTTGAGCACGTCCTCTAATGTAATAGGCTCAAAATACAGCTTGTCGGAAATGTCAAAGTCGGTAGAAACAGTCTCCGGATTGCTGTTCACAACAATGGTCTCGATGCCTATCTCTTTGAGCGCAAAGACCGCGTGAACAGTGCAGCAGTCGAACTCTATCCCCTGGCCGATGCGGATCGGCCCGGAGCCCAGGATTATGACCTTCTTTTTGTCCGAGACATTGGACTCATCCTCCTGCTCGTAAGTAGAATAATAATAAGGAGTAGCTGCGTCAAATTCGCCCGCGCAGGTGTCGACCATCTTGTAAGTGGGGACGACGCCGTTCTTTTTCCTTTCCTCGCGGATAGCATCCTCGTCTCCTATCTGGCGGTCCAGGAAACCCGTCTGCTTCGCCCTGCGTAGTTTGTCCTTATCCATCCTTCTAAGAATTAGGATTCAGCGGATATAAAAAAGGGGACATATTGGAAACGCGCGTGTTTTTTTTCGGAGCAGGGAATGCAGTTTTCGTTTCCACACAGAGCAGACGGACAGAATATTTATACGCCTAAGCCAATATTATGTTTCTTATTACCAACTATATACTATAAAATAAAAATGGGCCGAGAAGAACAGATGCTGAAAAAAGTCAAGACATTGATTGACAAGCAGGACAAGATCAGGAACATGGGTATCGTGGCGCACATCGACCACGGAAAGACCACGCTGTCAGACAACCTGCTCTCCCACGCCGGACTGATCTCCGAAGAGACCGCAGGAAAACAGTGCGCTCTGGACTTCCGCGAAGACGAACAGGCAAGAGGTATCACGATCAACGCATCCAACGTTTCGATGGTTCACGAATACGAGGGGGAAGAATACCTTATCAACCTGATCGACACGCCCGGGCACGTAGACTTCGGAGGAGACGTGACAAGGGCCATGAGAACAGTCGACGGAGTCGTTGTTCTCGCATGCGCAGTAGAAGGAGTCATGCCCCAGACAAAAACAGTCCTTGCCCAGGCATTGAAGGAAAGGGTCAAGCCGACGCTGTTCATCAACAAAGTAGACAGGCTCATAAACGAATTAAAGCTGTCGCCCGAGGAACTGCAGAACCGGTTCATGAAGATAATCGCGACAGTCAACAAGATCATAAAGCAGAGGCAGCCTGAAGGAGTCGACTGGACCGTTTCAGTCGAGAAAGGCAGCGTTGCCTTCGGCAGCGGATTCCACAACTGGGCCATCAACGTTCCGTACATGAAGAAGTCGGGAATAACTTTCAAGGACATCATCGACTACTGCATGACACAAAATCAGAAAGAGCTTGCAAAGAAGGCGCCCGCATACGCCATCATCCTGAACATGGCGGTAAAGCACCTGCCCAACCCCCTTGAAGCGCAGAAATTCAGGATCCCCCAGATATGGAAGGGAGACCTGGAAAGCGATATCGCAAAATCCATGATGGCATGCGACCCGAACGGCCCATTAGTCATGATGGTCACGAACATACAGGTATTCGACAAACGGGAAGGAGAAGTAGCTACCTGCAGGATATTCTCAGGAAAGGTCGGCATGGGGCAGGAAGTATATCTTGTAAACTCCCACGCAACTGAAAGAGTCCAGCAGGTATCGGTTTATATGGGCGCGACAAGGGAGAACACCGATTACGTCGTCTGCGGAAACATAGTCGGAGTAACCGGGCTGCGCAAGGCATTCGCAGGAGAGACCGTTGCTGCAATGGAGATACACCCCTTCGAAGGACTTGCATACTCATCAGAGCCGGTCATGACCGTGGCAGTGGAACCGGTCAACATGAAGGACATAGCCCGCGTAGTAGAGGTTCTAAGACAGGTCGCGAAAGTCGACCCCACGCTCAAAGTAAAAATAGACGAAGAAACAGGCGAATACCTGCTATCCGGAATGGGAGAACTACACCTGGAAGTCATAACCAACAGGATAAAAGCAGACGGACTACAAATAAAGACCACGCCCCCGATAGTCGTCTACAGGGAATCCATCACGGCCCCGGCCGGGCCGATCGAAGGAAAGTCCCCGAACAAGCACAACAAATTCGAGTTCTCAGTCGAGCCACTGGAAAAGCCGATATTCGAAGCGATCAGAGCAGGAGAACTGCCAGAGGGCAGGCGCAAAGACCGAAGCAAGGATCTGAGAGCGCAGCTCGTAGAACTGGGCATGGAGAACGAGGAAGCAAAGAGAGTCATCGACATATATCACGGGAACATGCTGGTAGACATGACAAAAGGCATACAGCACCTCGACGAAGTGCTGGAGCTGATATTCGATGCATTCGAAGAAGTCATGAACGGCGGACCCCTTGCAAAAGAGCCGGTCATCGGCGCAAAGTTCAGGCTGCTTGATGCAACGCTCCACGAAGACGCAATACACAGGGGACCTGCGCAGATATATCCCGCAGTAAGAAGACCCATATACGCAAACCTCCTTTCAGCAAAACCCCTACTGCTTGAACCAATGCAGAGGGTATACATAGACGTTCCACAGGACTACATGGGATCCGTGACGCGGGAATTGCAGAAGAGGAGAGGCATCATCGGAGAGATGGAGCAGAAAGACGAACTCATGACAGTATCCGCGGTGGTCCCGATAGGCGAATCGTTCGGATTCTCCGGAGACATAAGAGGCGCAAGCGAAGGACACGCCCTCTGGTCAACCGAGAACGCAGGATTCGACAGGCTTCCATCGGAACTGCAATTCAAAGTCATGGGGCAGATAAGAGAGCGGAAGGGAATGACCAAGGAGATACCCAAAGCCCAGGAATACATGGATTAAGCCCGCAGGGCTTAACTCAAACGGCGGGATGAGATACTCTGATGGGGGTATTACTCAGACGGGAGGCGGAGCCTCCTGCCGAGCCTGACGGCTCACCCACCTGACGTTATGCGTTATTTATAAATTTTCAATTACATTTATTAACTTAGTATTTGCGTACTTGCATGACTTTTTAAGATAAAAAAATATATAAAATACCTTACAATTAAACGGAGAAACGAAAAATGGCTGAAAAACCACACCTGAATCTGGTGTTTATCGGACACGTCGACCACGGAAAATCTACTCTGGTAGGTCGCCTGCTCTATGAAGTCGGAGAAGTATCCGAGCAGACGATGAAGAAATACAAAGAAGAAGCAGAGAAGATGGGTAAAGGAACCTTCGAGTTCGCATGGGTAATGGACTCCCTGAAAGAAGAAAGAGAAAGAGGAGTCACCATAGACATAGCGCACAAGAAATTCCAATCCGCGAAGAACTACTTCACCATAATCGATGCCCCCGGACACAGGGACTTCGTAAAGAACATGATAACCGGAGCATCGCAGGCAGACGCCGCGATACTCGTAGTATCATCAAAAGACGGAGTACAGCCCCAGACAAAGGAACACGCGTTCCTATCCAGGACGCTCGGAGTAAAACAGCTCATAGTAGCCCTGAACAAGATAGACGCAGTGAACTACGCCGAAGCCGACTACAACAAAGTAAAAGACGAAGTATCCAAGCTACTATCCGGTATCGGATACAAGGTAGCCGAGATAGACTTCATACCAGTATCCGCATACGTCGGAGACAACATCAAGACCAAGAGCGAAAAGACGCCCTGGTACAAAGGAAAGACACTGCTTGCGGCAATGGACGACCTGAAAGTACCTGAGAAGCCAATAGACAAACCCCTGAGAGTACCCGTACAAGACGCATACACTATCACAGGAGTCGGAACGGTACCCGTCGGAAGGGTTGAAACAGGAGTCCTCAAAACCGGCGCAAAAGTAATCTTCATGCCAGCCAACGTTACAGGAGAGATCAAGACCATAGAGATGCACCACGAACAATTGGCCCAGGCAATGCCCGGAGACAACATAGGATTCAACGTAAGAGGAATAGGCAAAAACGACGTCAAAAGAGGAGACGTAGCAGGACCAGTCGACAACCCGCCCACAGTCGCAGAAGACTTCACGGCACAAATAGTCGTACTACAACACCCCTCCGCAATAACCGTCGGATACACGCCAGTATTCCACGTGCACACAGCGCAGGTAGCCTGCACCTTCATCGAACTGCTAAAGAAGATCGACCCGAAGACAGGACAGACCAGCGAAGAAAACCCCCAATTCCTGAAGACCGGAGACGTGGCCATAATAAAGGTAAAACCCACAAAGCTGCTATGCATCGAAACCGCAAAAGACTTCCCGCCCCTGGGACGATTCGCGGTAAGAGACATGGGAAGCACCATAGCCGCAGGAATGGTAATAAGCGTGACGCCAAAGAAAGTGAACGGCTAAACCGTTCACATCTATTTCTAATTTTTTTATTACTCTAAAACAAGAACAAATGGAGAACTAAAGGATGGAAAAAGCACGTATCATTCTCATAGGAAAGGACATAAAGGAACTGGAGAACGTATCACAACAAATAGTGGACATAACAGGCAAAACCGGCGCAGCATACGCAGGACCAATACCCATGCCCACCAAAAGACTCAAAATATGCTGCAGAAAATCCCCCGACGGAGAAGGAACAGACACCTTCGAACGATGGGAGATGAGAATACACAAAAGAGTAATAGACGTAGACGCAGACGAACGATCCCTTAGACAGATAATGAGAGTGCAAGTACCGGACGGCGTACACATAGAAATAGAACTGACAAAATAAAAAAACTCTTTCTAACATATATTAAAACGTAAGACCAATAATATCCTATCCCTACGCTCCCGTAGTGTAGACCGGCCAATCATTCCAGCCTTTCGAGCTGGGGACTCGGGTTCAAATCCCGGCGGGAGCAAGCTCTCCCTTCTTTTAAAGAAGGGATGTTCATGTCCCCAAAATCCTAAAGGATGTCCCAAGGGACAAAAAAAATGGGCCATCTTCGCGCTGCTCGATGGCACTGGCGTTATCTGTTGCTTGGCGATTGTTTGTTATTCGGTTTCAGCTCTATGAACGTCTCAAAAGATATTTATTTTCATTTATGATGGCTCTCTACTCCTTTACCCCCCTCAAAAAAGAGAAAAAAAGGCAAGTCCATGAACAAATACCTCAGATACTGGCATTACGGCCCGAACTGCAGATGTCATGCCAGCGTCTGCGAACTACCGCATAATGTGTCCCTGATACCCGTCTTTTATTCGGGGTTTTCCTAATACGTAACAAGTAGTAGAAGGTGTTCTTTATGGGTGAGAGTCCTATTTTTGCCAGTCATTACATGCTCAACGACATTCTTCTCACGATCGATGGAGGGGATATTGCGGATGTTCGCAGGGTCTGCGAGAAATATGTTTCCAGGTATAAGAGCGACGATGAATTGTTCGTGATATGTAACCGGGTTCTCTTCGAGCAAAACGCAGGCCCGGATGTTCTGGCAGAGTTGCGCAGGGGTTTAAGAGCGCTCTCCGAGAAGAGGCAGCATGCCAGTTTGAAGAGGAATACCAAGTGGTAGGACGCCTGATAGCGGGTTTGATTTTTATACCCTGTTTTGCTAAGTATTTAGGTATGCTTATGATTGGGTGTATCGGAGTTGGTTGATCGTGGATATTGAATTCATACAAAGGATCCGGGAATTTTTTGTTGGAAAGAATGATTCTAACGGTTTTTTTTCGCCTCTGGAACAGCTTGTTCTCTTCGGGGAGATCTCCGATGAAATAGTCGACGTTAAGGAGCCGGGAGACGCGCACAAGCCTTCTGAGTAAGGTTTTTTTCCTTTTTTATTTACGACCTCCCATGTTTATCCATGCACGATAAGACGATCATCGCCAGCCATTACGTCTTGAACGACATATTGCTTACATTGGATACCGGCGAACTGGAAGACATACGCCGGGTATGTAATAAATACGTGTGCAGATATGGTAACGATGACGCCCTCGTAAGGGTATGTAACATGGCCTTAGGAGCAAAGGTAGGCAGAAAGGCCCTTGAAGACATGAGGTGCATGCTGGAAGAGCTTATCGACATCCGGCGCCTGGAAAATTCGGGCGGAACGGAGTTGTGGTTCAGCGATCGTCGTAAAGTTAAATAATATTAAGGTGATTTATATGCCGACTGTTGGGGAAGTTATGACTCGTGGTGTTATTACCATAGGCGAAGATGAAAGTGTGGCTTTGGCCATGAAGACCATGGTGGAGAGGCATGTGAGTTCTATCGTGGTAAAGAAGAAGGATGAGTCTGATGTGTACGGTATTGTTACCCGCAAGGACATAATAAATTCCGTCGTGGGCCGGGGCAATGACCCTTTGAAGGTCAGGGTCTCGGACGTTATGACCAAGCCTGTTATGACCATTACGTCGGGCATGGACGTGGTAGCTGCGGCGAAGCTTATGGAGAAGACCAGTGTCCGAAGGTTTCCTGTGGTGGAGAACAACGTCCTTGTCGGTCTGATATCGAATAGCGACATATTCCGGGCTTATGTCATGGACAATGTCGTGAACCGGAATAAGAAGAAATAATTTTTTTTATTCCCCTACTTTTTTTGGGGATCAGTGTATTTTTTTTCTCGCGGGGCTGTTGTACTGTTTTTTTCTCTATTCTTGCGCTTCTAAGTTTATGTGGCTTATCTTTTTTTATACATTAAATACTCTTTTTGCTAAATAGTTAAGTGGTTAGTGTCTGTTCATATTAAAATGGCTGGCGAGAGGATCCGGACGGGTATCACTGGATACGATAAGATGCTGAACGGAGGCTACATGCCCAATTCCGTGAACCTGATAAGCGGATGCAGCGGTACCGGCAAGACATTATTTGCGGTATCTTTCATATACGGGGGCGCGGTGAAGTACGGCGAAAGAGGTGTGTACATCGCCCTGGAAGAGGATGTTTCTCAGTTGGCGCAGAACTGCAAGGCTGTGGGCATGGACCTGGAAAGCGCGGAATCCGGCAAGATAAAGCTTTTTGACATAATGTCTCTGCAGAAGATGTCCGCCTCCCCGGGAGAAGACAAGACAAAGAACAATCCCCTGGACATGGACACTTTCATAGACCTCCTGAAGAAAAACGCCGCCGGAGCTCAGCGGATAGCCATAGATTCCCTGGTGCCTCTAAGCCTCAAATATGCCAACGTAAACGAGTTCCGGTCCGAGTTGTTTCGCCTTAGGGTCGCGCTTAAGGGCCTCGGGACGACGTCGCTTCTGACCACTGAGACGCTTTTGTCGTCAAATGATGTTTCCAGGTTCGGGGTCGAAGAATTCCTTTCCGATTCCGTGACATTGCTCAAGCCCACGGATGACGAGGGCAGCCTTTTGAGGATACACAAGATAAGGGGCTCGGATCATCTGCGGGATGCGGTCAGGTATGAGATAACGCCCGCCGGTATCCGGGTGTCGTATGACGATTTTAAGGCAACTATCTAGTGTATGCTCCTTTTTTTAACTATTTATTGACTATTTAATCTCTGCTCCATTATATTATCTATAGAATACCTGGAGAATACCTGGTGTTATATCCTATGCCAAAGATTTGCGTGGAGATGCCGCAGCACATCCTTGATGACCTCGGCGTGCATGTAGGCGTTGAGAAAAAGTTCGTGAATCTCTCAGATGCGGTCAGGACTGCGTGCAGGAAGATGCTTGACGAGATGGACGACATAGACAAAAGGCATGGGAGGGCGCATCCCGGGCAAAGGGGGGAGAAAAAATGAGAGTATACCGCGAGTTCTACTTTGACGCATCGCATTACCTGCCGGGCTACAAGGGCAAGTGCGAGCAATTCCACGGGCACACATACCGCCTGGAAGTGGGAGTCATCGGAATGATAGGAAAAGGAGGCATGGTGATGGATTTTAACGAGATGAAAAGAATAGTTTCGGAGAAGATAACAGAGAAACTGGACCATCGTAACCTAAATGACTTATTCAAGAATCCCACGGCCGAGAACATAGCGTCATGGATATTCGAAGAACTGAAAAAAGAGATGCCCCTTTATTCCGTAAAGCTCTGGGAGGGACACGGCAAATGGGTCGAGATATGCATAGACGATAAAGAATGAAAAAAGCGGTATGCCTCCTTTCCGGCGGCATGGATTCTGCAGTATCCGCAGCCATCGCAAAAAAACAGGGATACGGGATATACGCCCTTTCCGTTGATTACGGCCAGCGACACAAAAAAGAGCTATCATGCGCGCGGAAAATAGCAAAATTCCTCGGAGCAAAAGAGCACAAGAAAATAAAAATAGACCTGCGCCAGATAGGCTGCTCCGCTCTTACAGCCGATATCCCGGTCCCGGTGGGAAAAGATGCGGCAGGGATAAAAGCTTCAAAAAAGATCCCCCCAACATATGTTCCTGCAAGGAATACGATCTTTCTATCCTACGCCCTGGCCTATGCCGAAGCAGTAGGCGCTGAAGCGATATACATAGGCGCAAACTGCGTGGACTACAGCGGGTACCCGGACTGCAGGCCGGAATATTTCAAAAGATTCCAGGACATGGCGGACTACGCCACCAAAAAAACCGTTGAAGGAAAAAGAATCCTCATAAAGACCCCCATCATAGGACTGGACAAGGCAGGGATAGTAAAGAAAGGACTTGAGTTGAATGTTCCATTCGAGCATACCTGGAGCTGCTACCAGGGCGGGACAAAGGCATGCGGCGAGTGCGAATCATGCGTTCTGCGCCTGAACGGATTCAAGGAAGCGGGAGTAATGGACCCTATTTTATACGCGTGAACAAAATGAAAGACCTCGTATACAAGGTAAACGAAATATTCGCTTCAATACAGGGCGAAGGCCTTTTTGCAGGCCTGCCCATGAACTTCGTCCGCTTCTGCGGATGCAACCTGAACTGCAGATGGTGCGACACCGACTACGCAGACGGCACCTTGATGAGCGCAGGCCGAATAATAAAAAAACTTAACCCGGACATGAGATGGGTCTCCCTCACCGGAGGAGAGCCGCTGATGGAAAAAGACCTTCCTGCGCTGATATCGGAACTGAAAAAAAAGAAATTCATGGTACTACTAGAAACAAACGGCTCCCTATTCAACGAAAAAATATTCAACTCCTGCGACTACGTCTCTTTGGACATAAAGATGCCGTCCAGCGGAAATCCCGTTTACAGCAGGAAAGCCTTGTCCTACTGCCTGAAACACCCAAAAAAGACGCAGATCAAAGCAGTAGTCCAGGACGATAAAGACCTACAATTCTTTGACAGCATATACTCCAAATACAAAAAATACCCCGCATGGGTGATCCAACCGGAATCCGGCAGCATTGATCTTTTGGACTATGGGGCTATGGCAAGAAGATTCCCAGCCGCCCGGATCATTCCCCAGATGCATAAATACCTCGGAATCCATTAAATATAACAACACGAAAATGGACAAAAAATACGTTTTTACGGCGCTCCTTGCAGGGTTTTTGTTTTTTGCATCATCTGCCTTTGCCCAGGAAGGCGACCTAGATGCCGCATGCCATCATGCGTTGGATGCGCCCGCCAACCCTCCTCAGGCCAGAGAGATGGCATGCGCTAACATAAGCGCGCAGGTAGCAGCCAGTGCGCCGGCGGGAGTTACTTTATCCTGCGTGTGGACAGGGACTGATTGCGTCGGGAACATAGTGGTGTCTGACTCGGTCAAGAACCCGGGAACCGCGTCAACCAGCCTTACGTCAGCCTGCGCCAAAGGCAACGGCTACCAGGAACTATGCGCCAACATAACCTCGAACATCGCAGCCTCAGGCAGCAGCCCATCCGGAATAACGGTCGAATGCGTCTGGAACAACCCAGGCGCATCCAATGCATGCTCGCCCAGGATAACGCTCCAAGTATCCGCAATAACCAGTAAAATGGTCGGCGGCATAATAAAGAGCATGGAATTCATACAAGGCGGCTCAGTTAAGACCAGCATCAGAGTCATGTCCGACCCATTCGAGCCTTACATGATACACACAGTAGTCGATGGAAGCGGTTTTCCAGGCGGAAAAGACTCGGACACCTGGATGACAGTGACCGGGACAAAAGACGTCACCCCCCAGACATTCGACCTGGACTCGATCGATCCTGCGGCGATGGCCCAAGCAGAGAAGAACAAGCTACTGAGCCAGTTCTCAGGGGAAGGCCCGACAGAGATAGGCCCCGGCATAGGCCCTGACTTCACCGCCTTGAAGGCATTGCAGACATTCACCTGGAACATGACTATCCCATACGACACAGGAAAAGAGTTCGCAGGAACCGCCCAGTGCAACGGCACCTTCAACGAGACATTGGACAAATGCATGAATGGAAGCCAGGAGGCAGACTGGATAAAGATGCCCCTGTGCACGTCTCCCGGAAGCTGTGCTTCCGGCACATACCTAAAAGACGTGCCCTCGGCAGGCTACCTTACAATATACGGCGCCGACCCGGTTCCAGTGTATCTTACAGATAACGAGACAACGACGACTACGACCATTACATCGACGACGTCCACTACCTCCGCCGGATGCGCTATCCACGGGGACTACCCGCCATGCGGCAGCATATCGATCTCGGAGATCGTAAGCTACATAAACCTGTGGGCCGTCGGGCAGGCCACGCTTGGAGACGTCGTAGCCCTTATCAATGCCTGGGCTGGCGTAGCATGATTACTTGATTTTATTGATTTTTTTCTTATAATCGTATAATCGGTGTTGATATAGATGCAGGACAATAAACCGCAAGTTCAGGAAGACCTGGAAAGGGTCGGTGTCACTAATCTACGAACCCTGGTGCTCACCGAGTGGAAGGGCCGTAAATATACCTTCACGCCCAAAATAGAGCTTACATTAGACTTGGACCGGAAGCGGCGCGGAGCCCATATGAGCCGCCTCGTGGAATCCATAACCGAGACGATAGAAGAAGAAATAGTCCTAAGGCACGGCTCACTTGAAGAAGTGGGCAAGAGCATCCTTTTGCGGCTGGAAAAAAAGCACCCCTACAACAGGGCACAGATATCCTTGGAAACAGACCTGGTCATACCCAGAAAGACCCCCAAGACCGGCAAGACCACAATGGAATCCTACGGCGTTTTCGTCGAAGTATCCTATGCCGGAGGAGCCTACCGCAAGACTCTAAGAGTCAATGTCCTAGGAAACACGGTATGCCCTCACGCAATGCAACAAACCGGGGGCAGAACGCACATCCAGAGGGCAGAATCCATGCTTGAACTAGAGACTCCTTACGACAACGTAATAGACCTTGAAGACATGGTAGACTGCGTGGAAAAAGCATTCCCCTCAGAGATATACTCCCTGCTGAAAACCGAAGACGAAATATACCTGGTAGAAAAGATGTTCGCAAACCCAAAATTCGTAGAAGACGTCACCAGGGGCATAATAGACGCCGCGCGCAAAAAATTCCGGGCCTGCAGGATACGCGTCAAGACCATAAGCCAGGAATCCATACACAGACACGACGTTATAGCCGAAAGCTCCACCGAAAGCTGATTTTTTTAGCTGCCCCCCATATAATTAACATATAATTATCATACCAGAGGAATCAAACCGTGAAAACCATAGGCAAAGAGATACGGATGGAGAGAATCATAAACCGGAAATCCCGCAAGACAGTGATCGTCCCATTAGACCACGGAGTATCCGTGGGGCCGATACCCGGGATCGAGGACATGGTGAAGACCATAAGCGACGTAGCCGAAGGCGGAGCGAACGCAGTCCTAATGCATAAAGGCATCGTAGGCACGGGCCACAGGGGATACGGAAGAGACATAGGCCTTATCATACATTTGTCCGCGGGCACCTCCCTTTCAGAGCACCCGAATAACAGGACCCAGGTCACCAGCGTAAAAGAAGCGGTCCGCTTAGGAGCCGACGCGGTTTCAGTCCATGTGAACGTTGGAGGAGAAAACGAGGACGAGATGCTCCACAACCTCGGCATGGTAGCCGAACAATGCAACGAATACGGGATGCCTCTGCTGGCCATGATGTACGCCCGCGGAAAGAAGGTTGAAAGCGAACACGACGTGCGATACGTAAAACACGCAGCCAGGATAGGCGCGGAACTCGGAGCAGACATAGTCAAAACCGTGTACACCGGCGACAAAGAAAGCTTCAAACAAGTCATAAGAGGCTGCCCGGTCCCGATAGTGATAGCGGGCGGCCCAAAGATAGAAAGCGAAGAAGACCTGTACCGGATGGTCAAAGACGCGATGGACTGCGGAGCCGCTGGAATATCAATAGGAAGAAACGTATTCCAGGCCAAAGACCGGGTAGCTTTAACCAAAAAACTATGCAAGATAGTGCACGGCGAATAAATGGCCGAGCCAAAAACTGACAATAAGCCGCAGGCCCTCAAGGTAATGGGCCTGCTCTCAAAAGAGCACCCAGACCCGCGCATAGAGCTTTCTTACTCCAATCCCCTGGAATTACTGGTAGCGACCATTCTATCCGCGCAAACCACGGACAAGACAATAAACCTAGTAACAAAAGAACTATTCAAAAAATACAAAACAGCCAAAGACTACGCAAACGCAGACCAAAAAACATTCGAGCAGGAGATAAGATCAACGGGTTTCTACCGCAACAAAGCAAAGAACGTAATCGCGTCGGCCAAGATACTGGTTGAAAAATACGACTCCAAAGTCCCAAAGACAATGGAAGACCTTCTGACGCTCCCGGGCGTAGCCAGAAAGACCGCGAACATAGTTCTCGCCAACGCATACGGAATAGCTGCGGGAATCGCAGTAGACACCCACGTAAAGCGTGTGAGCTTCCGCCTGGGCCTGACAAAAGAAACCGACCCCGTGAAGATAGAAAAAGACCTCACAGCAGCCATACCAAAAGAATACTGGATATCAGTCAATAGACAGATGGTCCTCCTGGGCCGATACATATGTACTGCGAAAAAGCCCCTATGCGATAAATGCGTCCTGAACAAGATATGCCCCTCGGCTTATAAGGTATGAAACAGATTCATTAACCGTTATGCAGCTTGACGAATACAACAAGAAAAGGGATCCTGCCAGGACCACCGAACCCGTAGGGAACGTAAAAGAGCCGGGAGCAAAAAAAATATTCGTAGTACAAAAACATTCCTCAAGCCGCCTGCACTACGACTTCCGCCTGCAAACAGGCGGCGTACTCAAAAGCTGGGCCATACCCAAAGAACCACCCCTGGACCCCGGCATAAGAAGACTTGCAGTGGAAACAGAAGACCACCCGCTGGACTATGCCGGCTTTGAAGGCACAATACCTGCAGGCGAATACGGCGCAGGCACGGTAGAACTCTGGGACAAAGGAGAATACACCCCCGAGAAAACAAGCGAAAAAGAGATCATCTTCGAACTAGCCGGAAAAAAGATGCAAGGCAAATACGTCCTCGTAAAACTCAAACCCACAGCCAAATACCCGGGAGAAAAAAACTGGCTGATATTCAAAAAGAAGGAATGATACTCCCATAAATGGGTCGTCTAAGCAAGAATTATAATTTTTCCAGGATTTTTAGCATCTCCTGATCCCCTATAAGTTGAGCCTTTATCTCTTTGTTCACTTCCTTCTTTGAGACCTTTATTTCCTCGACTCTGCCGTCTTTGTGGACGATGTGCCTGATGTAATACTCCATTTTTATATTTTCTCAAGACGTTTTTGAACCTCTCTGGTTAGATTTTCAAGGATTATATCCTTGTTAGCTATCTTGAGAGATAAGTATATTATACCGTTTGGAGGAATATTAAGCCTAAAACCATTGATTTTAACAAAATATAAGGCGGCTTCTGCAGCAGTCCTTTTATTCCCGTCACAGAACGGGTGATTTCTGATAATCTCATACCATAAGATCGACGCCACTTTTCCTACATCTTTCAATTTATCCCCTGAAAGCCTGACCGATTTAAGTTTTGAACCAAGGAAATCAAGGAAGCCTTTGTTTAATATCGAATAGCCCAAGCTGTTATTGATTTCAATAATTTCCTCAAGCGATAAAAAAACAACCAAATCCATAACACTTATATTATAGGGATAATCTAACTAAAATCATTATTTTTACGTAGTTTTCTTCATAAAAAATGTCTTATGGGCCCCAAAGCAGTAATTTATGCGCTTCATTCTAAGATATAACTGATACCCCTAAAATGGATTCAAATACAAGACTTGGACTGGTGCTGGGATTCGGATTACTGCTCTTATTTGCCGGCTGCATAGAAAAGGCCCCGGAAGAAAAATGCTCGCTGAGCCTGTGCAACTGCAAGTGTTACCCCCTAGGCAAAACCCCTGAGGCGCTTGAAGGAAAACTATGCGGCATAAACTGCCTGGGCGAAAAAGGCGTATACGGATGCGCGTATTCAAATAACCAGTGCGCGGAAAAATACCTCACTGAGAACGACAGCAGAAAGATAGCCTATGACTTCATAGTCAACGCAAATACCTACAGATTCGACGGCTCAGACCTAAACCTTACCAGGTCCTATGCGCTCGCATGCCCCTACTGCTGGCTCTTCACCTACCAATTCAAGTCCAGGTACCCCGGCTACGGCGACCGAAGCGGCCAGAACCTTGCACAGGCCGACACCTACCATGCCATAGAAATATCCCTAGAAAAAGGAATGGTATCAGGCGCAGTCATAGACGGAAAATGGGACGAACTATATCAGAAACCTGCGCAAGGAGGACCGGTAAAATGCATAAGCAACTCAGACTGCGAGATACAAGAAAGCAAATGCGCCGACGGCTCAGACCCCTACCACGTATGCGGCAACGGAACCTGTACGACGCTGACATTCGTCGCCGACCCGTGCCTTACGGACCACGTCTGTCCCAGGGGCCGCTGGAACCAGATATCGAAAGGAGCGTGTTTCAAGTACCAGAGTTGCGCCGGTACGGGCTGCAACGATAATTCCGATAAGACTCTCGATGAATGCATAAACAACGGGACGAGTAACGAAGGATGCCGCTATACAGTATTAACCGGCAATGCCAGCAACAGCAGCGGGTGCGTAACAGATTCCGACTGCGTGCCTGAGCAGTGCTGTCATCCTACAACCTGCATCAATAAAGCCGGAAAAGGGGTATGTAATGTCCTATGCACCCAGGTATGCCAGGGGCCCATAGACTGCGGCGCAGGATCATGCGCATGCATCGACGGAAAATGCGCGGTCGACAATCCCCTGTACTGTGTAACGGATTCGGACTGCGCGTGCGGAACAGACATAGGGACCGGCGGCTGCGCTGTCGGAAACAAAAAATACGTCAATGCCGGGAAACAATGCCCGGATTTCTGCGGAGGCATAGCCGGCAACCTGGAGACAAGATGCGTAGACAACAAATGCTCGCAGTTAACGGTAGCGAAAAATGTGATCTGAGGGCCTATCCCGGCCGCGTAAGCAGATCCTTCGGTCTAAGCCGAAACAAAGCAATACCCCTTTATATAGCCCGGCTAAAAGTATTAATAATATAGATAAAAAAATGAAATTCGACAAAAGGATGGGAGTACTAATCGTGCTCATGGTGTTTGCGGTTGCAGCAGTCGGGATAATAGGCGTGATGAAAAAACCGGTCCTGATAAATTCCCCGGCACAAGACCTGGAAGTTACGGTCTATAACTCGAACCTGGGAGTAATAAAAGAATACCGGACAAATTACCTGGACAGCGGCCTGAACACGGTCTTATACGAAGGCGTTGCTTCAAGCATCGATCCGTCCAGCGTCAAACTAAAATCCCTTAACGGGAACATCGAAGTACTGGAACAGAACTTCCAATACGACATTGTAAGCAAGGAAAAGATTCTTGAAAAATACGTAGGAAAAGACATAACCGCTTACCAGATATACGGAGACAAAAAAGAGCTCATAGACGGGACTCTTCTTTCCTACAGCGGAGACCAGCTCATAATCAAAGACAAAGACGGGAAGATAAACATCCTGTCAGTAGACGACCTGGTTCTTCCGGACCTGCCCGAGGGCCTTATAACAAAGCCCACGCTGGAGTGGCAGATAGACAGCAAAGAATCAAAGAACCAGACCCTTGAATTATCCTACATGACCAGCGGGATGAGCTGGAACGCAGACTACGTGGCGGTGACAAACGACAACGACGACAAACTGGACCTAAGCGGCTGGGTTACTGTGAAGAACAATGCAGGAACCACATTCAACAACGTCTCGCTTAAACTGATAGCAGGCGACGTGCACCGCACGGCCACGACGGTTCCGGCATATTTGGGAGACACGAATGTGGCATATAAAAGTGCGGGAGCCGCATCACAGTTCCAGGAACAGTCCCTCTTCGAGTACCACATGTACGACCTGCAGAGGCGGACAACGCTTAAAGACAACGAAGAAAAACAGCTTTCGCTCATGTCCGCAGACGGCATAGGCGTTGAAAAAGAATACATCTACCAAGACATACAGAACTGGTACTGGTACGGGAGCTCCTGGTCCGACAACAGCGAAAAGAAGGTCAACGTGATGCTAAACTTCAACAACAGCGAAGCGAACAACCTGGGAATTCCGCTGCCCAAAGGCACGGTTAAGTTGTTCAAAAAAGACGCATCAGGCAAATTGCAGTTCATCGGAGAAGACTCAATAGACCACACCCCCAAAGACGAAACCATCAACTTGTTAGTAGGACAAGCCTTCGACGTAGTCGGGGAACGCAAACAGATGAACATGAAAGACCTCGGCGGCTACTACGAATATACCTGGGAAGTGACCCTTAGAAACCACAAGAGCCAAGACATAACAGTGAGTGTCCTGGAGAACACCGCAGGAGACTGGGACATAACCCAAGAAAACATAGGCCACATAAAAGAATCCAACAACAAGATAAAATGGAAAGTCCCGGTAAAAGCCAACGGCGAAACAACACTATCCTACACTATCAGATACAAGAAATAATGGAACAACTCAAAGGAAGCAAAATGAAACAAAACATTTTTTTTATTTGCCTCCTAAGCCTGTTTTTCTACGCATCTTTCGCATGCGCTACACAGGTCCTGGTGGTAAACGACTCAGTAGAAAAGATATACGGGATAGAGAGCATGAAGGTGTCTGGCAGCGTCTCAGACAACCTGCTCCGCATATCCGGGTCAGGAGAGGTCATAAGCGGGGACAACGTCAAAGTATACCTGATAGGGCCTTCCGACGAAGTCCTCGTAAAAAACCTCCAGGTCAACGGAGCGATAAAAGCAGTCTCATTCGACTCCGAAGGATATTTCTTCATTGCCGAAAAAGGATCATTCACGTTCTCCTCAGACCTTGAAATAAAGACGCTCGGCCAGATAATACTGCACGTAAGAGGCCCGGTAAACCGCCTTACATTCGACCTACAAGACGGATACGCCATAGGCGGCGACATATTCGGAGCCTACGGAAAAGACGTGATAATACAGAGGTCGTCTGCGCAGGAGCCCGCAGACCAGAAGAATCAGACCCTCGTCGAAGGGCGAATCCATTACACCTTCGGCCCGGAGAGAAACGACTTTATATATGACATAACCTTCAATTCCTTCGGAACAACCCTCGGAAGATACGAAATAGACCTCCCAAACCAGGAATCCATAATCTCCGTAACAGGCGCGCTGAAATGGGAACAACAGGGACAAAGGCTCGTCCTAGACCTCGGCTCGCAGAAGGCGCAGGTGACCGTAACCGGGATATTCGGCGCAGAGGCCCGTTCGCTCCGGATACCAGGCCTTGGCGGCGGAAGACACTACGTCCTAATCGAATCCGACCCGGAAAAAAGGCTCACCCTATTAAAGACCTCCGCAGAAGAAATAGACCTAAGCCAGGCACAGCTTTCACCCAAATACTCTAACGCACGCGCATTCCTCGCATCCTCGGACGACACATTCGAACTCTCAGTCGAAGACCTCTCGATCCTCCCGTCGCTCTCCGCATCGGTGAGCAGCGCACAGAACAGGATAGCCATAACCGAGAAAGGAAGCATACTAGGCGAACTCGCCTATACTTATGCGAACACCGGCCTGGATTACCTTGCGATACAATCCGAAGGCACGCCCCTATACGCTGCAACAAGCCGGGGCGCAGCAAAACTCACAAAAGACAAAGACCAACTGCTTCTATCCCTGCCCAAAGTAGACTACGGAAACCTCGACTACGTATATTTTACGACACGCAACGCCTTAAGCCCCATAGACCTCGTGGACGTACCCATAGCAAAAACCGACCTGCCTATAACAACCGCCTACACCTCGATATACCTCCCAAATAATTTCTTCGTCCTATGGACATTCGGAGCGCAAGGAGGAAGCGAACTGCCGCCAATAGAGACCTTCATCATATTCTTCGCAGCCGTCCTGATAATATCGTCCGCGCTATACAAAAACAAACGCTTCATACTACTCTACACACTGGCCGCGCTAGGTCTCGCAGTCTACAGCCCAATGCTCCTGGCACTGCTCATAATAGTCTCAATACTCGAAGTAGCAAGAAGATACGTACACAAAAACACAAGCATAATCACAATGATCGCAGGAGGCGCGCTACTACTGCTCGTGCTTGCGGCAGTATTCATAGGATTCACCTTCATAGGGCAGATGAGTTCGTACTCCGTATCAAACGCCCCGAGGGACTACAACACAGGCTACTATGCGAACTACGCGCAGGTCTCGGAGGAATCCGCGGACAACATAATGCAGAACTACAAGGACATAGGACACGGAGAAGGATCCATAACCGTCCCGACCCGTGAAGGCGTATTGCCAGTGAAACTCGACATACCCGCTCTCGGAAAGACGATAACCCTGACCAACTACCTTGTCACCAAAGAGAACCCGCTGACCATAAAAATACTCGTCATCGCAGAATGGTTCAAATACGTGCTCTACCTGATCTCAGCATACGCTTTCATTGCGGCCTACAGGACGTACACAAAAAAATGATCCAAGGCAAAAAGAAATGGTAAAACATGAGATATTTTTTGCATCGGCGGCATTATGCATACTATTATTGTTCGCCGGATGCGGCTCAAACAACCCGGAGCAAAAAACCGCAGCTGGCAATGCAAAGGTAACAAGAACCCTTCCGGTTACTGTTAACGCAGGAGAAAATATTACCGTATCACTGACAATGACAGTCAACGGCAGCCTTTCAGCTATCGGCCTGGAAGAAGACTACCCCGCAGGCTGGAACGTATCAAACATCCCTCTGCACGGAGTACTCAAAGACAACCCCGACCGAATAGAATGGCTCTTCTGGCCCCTCGGAGAACCAATAACAAACAGGACGTTTAACTATACCATAACCGCGCCCGCAGCCTACTCAGGGACTGCGGCATTCAGCGGCAAAGTCATTACAAAAGGAACTAACGCGATCGAAGGAGACACGTCAGTCAAAGTCGTGAATTGAACGGAACATGGACGAAGACAAAATAACCCTAGACCGGGAAACATTCAAGGCACTGGCAGTAGACAGCAGAGTAAAGATCCTGAGAATACTGGACGAACGGCAGCACACCCTGACAGACCTTGCGCAGGAACTGGAAATGGCCCCCTCCACCATAAAGGAACACCTTGACACACTGGTTGCGGCCGGCCTGATAAAACAGGTAGACAAAGGCATGAAATGGAAATACTACCGACTCACGTCCAAAGGAAAAGAACTGCTAAACCCCTACGAAAAAAAAGTATGGATAGTCCTCGCAACCACGCTCCTGGCGCTCGCAGTATCAGCATACACGATCTTCTCCAAGCTAAAAGACCTCGGCAAAATAACCATCATAGAAAACTACAACACACTAAGCCCGGTACCCCAGATGGGCGCGGAAAAAGCCATAGGCGTAGGAGGACTACAGGGAACAGCATGCACGTCCGCAGTCAATGCAACGGACATGGTAAACAACCTGACGCCCGCACTCGGCCCGGACGAAAAAGGCAGCATACTCGCAGACGGGCTAAACCAGACCTACAACAACATAGCCAATGACGCAGCCAACAACATAACTGGAGTCGCATCCTCAGTATCAACCGCCATAAACACGGTAACTACGACACTGGCCGAGACTGCAAGACACGCAGCCGACTCAATAGAACCCTCATCCATGAGCCAGACCAAGATCATAGAAGCAGCCCAGCAACTACCCTACGCGGAAATAGCACTCTTCGCAGTATGCGCACTCATCGCAGGACTATGCATAGGATACCTCATAAAGAAGAAAAGCAAGATCTAAAGATGAAAAAACCCTTTATCTTCATAAATTCAGCCATGTCCCTGGACGGCAAACTTTCGACCTGCGAAAGAAAACAGGTAAAAATATCAAACACCGAAGACTTCGAACGAGTCGATCGCCTGCGGGCCGGCGCGGACGCAATTATGGTCGGCAGCAACACCGTCGCAATAGACGACCCCAAACTCGTCGTGAAGTCCGGGGAATTGCGCAAGCAGAGGACTGCAAAAGGCCTCCCGGAGAACCCGGCAAAGATAATGGTCGGAAGCATCAAACGCATCCGCATGGACGGAGACTTCCTCAACTACGCTAACTCGGAAAAGATCATATTCACAACAGAAAAAGAGGATAAGACAAAGATTGCGGCCCTGCGCAAAAACGCAAAGGTATACGTTTTAGGCAAGGAGAAGACCAATATCAATGAAATGATCGATGTATTGGCCGGCCTGGGCTTTAAGCGCATAATGGTCGAAGGAGGCGGCACACTCAATTACGAGATGCTGGAATCAGGCCTCGTAGACGAAATATACGTAGCGATCGGCCCAAAGATATTCGGAGGAAAAGACGCTCCGACCCTTGCCGACGGGGAGGGCCTCCCGTATGAGAAGGCGATAAAACTGGAGCCGATCGGGATGGAAAAATTGGGGGACGTGTACGTGTTGAAATACAAAATCCTTAAGTAATTCTGCTCAGGGTATCTGCCTTTTATGTATCTAAGAGATCGCGGCATAGACATTAGTGGACTTAAGCTGTGGATACTCTTTTACCACGTCCGCTACAGACATGCCGGACGAAAGAAACTCCAGGATAAACTCGACGGACAAACGAGTCCCCTTGATTACGGGCTTGCCGTCCAAAACACCAGGAACAAAAACCACATTACTTGCCATAGAACAACACCCGTAAATAATATGAAATATGTAGATAGAAACGCGCATTCGGTCATAATGCTTGATCCCGTAATCCGGTAATTCTTTTCACCAACTCATCATGTATCATCCGCTTCTTTTCCCTGCTCAGGGAAAACAGGTTTTTTGCGATCATAGCATTCGTTATGGTGAATATGTAGTTTAGTTTTTCCAATCGTCGTGACAGATGATATCCTAAGGGAGTTGCAGCATGATCCCGATACAATAACACTAAAAAAGCTAGATCAGTTGAAAGCTATAAAGATTCTAGAGTGCTTTTCTAATAAAGAAAAGAGAGAATCACATATTTATACTTTTCTAAACATAAGATTTATCAATAAAGCATTGAAAAACAGCGTTTTTGCGATATATAACTAAAATTCCCAGTATATAATACATTATACAGTATTTTAACCAAACGAAAACTCTTGGATTTTTTTTTATATAAACGCAGAAAAAAAATTGTGCGAGGTGTTAATATGCCAAAACATGAAATGATCTATGAAGCCTTCATTCCTTCCATCTCTCCCCTGACGAAGGAAAGGAAGACATTTAGGGAGGTTGAAAAAGAGTTTGGGGTAGCAATAGAACACTTCCATAACTCTCCTATAGAGATCAGCACCCGCAGGAATCCGAACCCTGACGAGGAATTCAGGCCGGGAATGACTGTAAAAGTCGTAGGGGACTACCTGAAGATACGGGAATTCAGGAAAAAGTACCAGCTTTTCTAATTCTTTCTTTCTAGCTATTCTACGCCTTTTTTAATCCTTAATCGGAAATAGTACGGATTAGAGATGATTACGCCGAAAGCTATCCACCTACTCGTCCCATGTACCTACAAGGACGAAGAGGAAGAAAAGATAAGAAGGGACAACTTTAATGCATGGTTCGACGACTTCACAGACAAA
>JAHEXG010000002.1 GCA_023252215.1 Candidatus Altarchaeales archaeon | reverse complement strand
ACAGTCCAGCCAGACGCGCTAGAAGAAGTCTCAGACAAAGACCTGGAACCCCTGGTAGATTTGAGCCTGGACGCCAGGGAATACCTCAGCAACCTAGACGGCACCCTCCAAAACTGGGAAAGTAACATAAGCCAGATAAAGGATAATATAAGCGGATACTCCTCTGAGGTCATCTTGCGCATAGAAGATGTCCAATCAGAAATAGCCAAAACCCGAGACACAATAAGCCAATGCGAGACAAAGATGCAGGGAATATCCACTGTCTGTAGCAACGTAACCGAATCCCTGAAGAACTACACAGACATAATGGGCGGAACAGCCCTGCTGAACAACTCATGCGAATACATAGACGGCCTAACAGGCCAGATAACCGAGACCTCAGAGAACCTAGACCAAAACCTGTCAAAATTAGACCAAAAACTAGGCGAACTAAAAAACACCCTGAACAAAATAAACAACACAGTAGACGAGAATGCCGAACAAATAATACAGTCCATAAAACAGGCAAGATGCATCCTAAACGAAGTAAACGTAAAAATGGACAACTACGTAACATACATACAACTCGGAGTAAAAGCCAACACCACCCTAATAGACCTACTCCCGAATAAGGCGCCTCTTGAGACAGTACCCGTGACAAAAGTCCTAGGTGAATCCCTGTACGTAGAAGACCGGCTCGCGCAGTCAGACCTACTGCGCGCAGGAGGCGCAATGGCTGCGCGAATAGCTTTAGGAGAATCCAACCAATCGGACGTGGAAGAAGAATGCAACAAAACCAAATCCAAATGCCCCGCATGCGCACACTACGTCAACGTGGAAAAACTAAACTACGATGCAGGAGGACCACATCAAGACGATAGAGAAAACCTCACCGACGAATACGTAACCCTGAAAAACACATACGACGACAGCTGCGACCTAACCGACTGGAAGATAAATGACAATGTCGGTAGAACATATCGGTTCGGAAAGGTGACCCTAAGATCGGGGAATGAAATAACCCTGCATAGCGGAAACGGCACAGACAACGAAACAGACCTATACTGGAACAGCAATTATAAACCTAATCCCGCGATATGGAACAACGACGGAGATACAATGGAGATAACCTACAAAAACCTCCTACTGATAAAATACACATACGACGGGCACGGAAACAACCAAACCGAGAAATACTGCCCGCCAGCAGGACTCAACAACGCAACAAACTGCAGCAACGCATCAAACTCTCTAAGCGACGCAAAAAACCAGATAATACAGGGAATAATACTCACCCTGATAAGAAAAGACTACCGCAAACAAGCCGAAGATGCAGTAACAGCGGCACTAGATGAAACACTCACAAAACAAGGATACGAATACTGCTTCAAAGCCCAGACCTGCTGCGAAGAAATAAACCAGGTAACTGCAGGAAACTGCACCAAGATACCCGATAACGCAGGAACAGCCACCAGAGACTTACAGATGCCCGGAAAACAACAAGGAAAGATGACCCTATACATCTGGAGATAAAAAGATGAACGACAAAATAAAGAACAAAGGCACAATGTTCTACACCCTAATAGGGATAATAGTCATCATAATGGTCGCAGTAGTTGCAATACACATCATGAGAACGACGTATAACCCGAATCTGGCAGACGAGGCAGAGCAGGACAGATTCAACAACGCAATATACGACCTACATTCACAGATACCGGAGATCGTAAGCAGTGCAGCGTATCCGGTGATATGGAAGGCAGGGCATATGATGGATTCGGACGGCGTAAACAAGTACCTAAACAAATCATGGAGCCCGGAAAAAGGAAAAGAGGAGATGACAAAAGATTTGATTCAGGGATTCACCGAGGAATTAAACGCTCAATTATGTAATAAGTCCGATAACTGTACCCCGACAAAATACGTATTCGATGAAAACGGCATACCTGTAACAGTGGACCCTATAAACGACACAGACATAAAGATCAGCCAATCCGGGAGGGGAATGTCTTTTAACGTCACACTGCATATGACTTCAGAATACAAAGAACATTACTACGACAACAGGTTCACTATGACGACTGATACGCCTACCCGCTTGTATGACATGTACGACAAGGCCAAAGACTTCTCGGACTCATACGAAAACGACGTAAGAATAGCAAACACCTTGGCACTGTACGCCAGAGGCATCGGCAACGCCTACGGAGCATGCAACGGAACCCTACTAAACCAGGGACACTTCACACATGACCCGGTGGATACGTTCCTCCGAGGAGATAGAAAAACCTTGGAAGAACTCCCAAAAAACCCTGGAGATGCAGTCGACTTAGGAGCCGTACCAGTCGCTACATGGGTCGACGAAACACGCTTCCTAACAGAACCATCATACGTACCACCCGGCGTAGACATAGGAGACGGTATACCAATAGACCTGATAAAAAACACGTTAATCAACGGATTCGACGTAAAAAACAAGATGGACGAACAATGCAAGAAACTTTCAGATAATCAATCACAGATGGAAGAATGCCTGAAAGACAATGACCCCGACGAACTATGGGCGAGATATCGGGGATTGATACCTGAACAAGAAAAAGTGCATGCGAAGCTGGCCGCGATAGACAACTGGAAGATGATGTACGCCAACACCGGAACCGAGTGCGACAAATTCAAGGAACAGACCCTGGACATAATAGCAGAAGTGGCAACGCTGATACAGGATGTGAGTGGTGCAAAGGACGTACGTAAAACCGGTGACAAAAACTCACAATCAGACGAAAACAACTATAATTCCTCTTATAAGCCGAGCATGGACGCGTTGGCGGGCACAATTCAATCTCTCTCAGACAACTTATCTGATCTGAACACCACCCAAACTTTTAATCTTAATAATATCGGTAATTCTTTGTGTAATCAGACTGAGGCGGATTGTTACTATGATAACACTCGTGAATACCGGAGGCATTGTAACTCCGTACTTGAGAAGGGGAAACCTCATGAATGTGATTCCTGCAGTGATGGATGCAACGCCAGGGAATGCGTTGGAGGAGCATATCATACCTGCGACAACAAGCCAGGAGAGGATAGTCCGAGGGATTTTCGGGTGTACTGTGAAAGGGAAGTCACAGACGACGATAACAAGACCACCTACGTACCATACAACGGATCATGCAGTGTTGAGACTTGCACCTGCCAATGCCACCCGGACCAAGACACGTTGATTACCCCCATAACGACGGACCTATACAACATATACGAAGTCTTTAAGACCTATGACGATAATTTGCTTCAGTTGTCCGAGCAGGTCAAGAAGCGGGCGTCGGATATGCAGGCTAGCGTGGACATGGTAAATAGTATAAATCAGTCCACTTTCCTGAAGGAGGGGTATGATGTGAAAAGTCAGATAAACTATCGGTATGTCCGTTTCTCTGAGGGTTCTGTTAGTCGTTCCTGGTGTTATCCTGGTTATTCGATAAAGAATGCGGGAATATGCGGGAACAAAGACTTGAGCATAACGACGTATACTATACAGGTAGGAATAGGGGCGTTGCTGGCTTTGAGTGTGGGATGTCAGCCCTGCATTGACTTCACCTATAATACATTTCCGGCAATATATACCTCGGAGGAAGTGAATTATACCATAAACGAAAAGATCGTGGATGACCGAAATCGGATAATGCTTCATAACATATTTGCAGGAGACGATGACTTATACGGGTACAATCAGACAAGTAAACTATTCACACACGTCGCTGCGGAATTCGTCATATATGAAAATAAAAGCGTATACACCAGTTCCTCGGCGATAATACCGATGTATTTTCCACTGCTTACTGAGTTGTGCAATACAAAATGTGAAGGAAAATGTTCGGAGTGGAGTCGGGTCACGGATGCCTTGCTCAGTGACAGTTGCATAACCTATAAAGGAGTGAACAGCACCACGGGAGGATGCTAAAAGATGACAGACAAAGTAATAATAGGGCTAATGATATTGGTTCTGCTAACCGGAATAGTGAGTGCAGTATGTGAGAAAGAAAAAGAGAAACTGGATGTTAGTATGAATGGCTATAACCTCAATGGAATACCTTTTATGGGATACTACAACAAAACAGGAGACAAAGGGAATGCCTGCTCGGCAAATGTACAGATAAACAACGTCTTCTCAGCTTATAGGAAACTCTCCACCTGCTATTATAAGGCGGGTAACCGCTCCGCTGCGTTGGAGTTGTTGGATAAGGTGGAGGAATGGGGGGGTAAGGAACTTGAATGGGATAATAAATGTTATCCTGATCCTGATGGGAACCGGGCGGATCTTTATGATTCTCTTTCAGAGTTTTACAAGGCTATCAACATGTCTGAAAAGTCTTGCTACTACTGCAAGGAGAATAACAAGTACACGAAGATAGCAAAGATAACCTGTAAGTATTATGGCTGTCCTCCGGATGATTCGGGTTCAAGCAATCCCTCCTCTGACGTTGGAGGAAACGGCGGCGGAAGTGGATTCCCAGTTGTTCCAGTAGCTATCGGAGGCTTAATAGTCCTAATCTTGATCGTCGCCTTCTTTTTGTTGAAGGGTAAACGAAATAAGGTCAAGTAAAGGGCATCCGTCCGCCATAATACTAAACCGAATAGTATTTGATCGTACTTGCCCTAGTAATTGGACGAGTTTTCTCTGTTGCCATAGGCCGCAAGAAGCGGCGATTCTGGTAGGGTCTGTGCGTTGTGGGCTCATGTCTTTCTGTATAGTCTGGTGAGAAGCTATTTATATAAGTTAATTAAATAAATATGCATTATAGCACAGTGCAATATTGCATAGTGCAAAGAATTCTATGAGCAAAGAGCATGGAATCCCAAGAAAAGATAATCAAAATTTTGGAAGAAAACCCTTCTGGGTTATCTATATCTGAAATTGCGAGGAGAATTGGGTTACATAGAAATACGATATCTCCAAACGTAAAACAACTAGTGGAGAAAAACAAGCTAAAATATAAGATGGTCGGGCAGGCGAAGGTGTACTATTCTTCAGATGCCCACAGCCTGCACGGGGGAATCAAAATGGACAAAGAAAAAAACATCTACATCGGCACGGGAGTATCAAAAACCGACGACTCTTTTCAAGCAGGCAAAGAAGC
Source organism: Candidatus Altarchaeales archaeon (assembly GCA_023252215.1). Classification (GTDB taxonomy): domain Archaea; phylum Altiarchaeota; class Altiarchaeia; order IMC4; family QMZM01; genus CAIYYO01. The sequence continues at coordinate 89,092 of JAHEXG010000002.1, read as the reverse complement.
GGCTGAAATGGCATTGAAAGGCCTGGACGGGAAAAAACCAACGATTTCTTATATATTCTTTGCAGGCGACTACGACCCATACAAATTAAACGAGGGTCTAAAATCCGTTCTGGACGGCACCGAATACGTCGGCGGATCCTCTGATGCAGTATTCTTCGAAGATGAGATAATGAGAAAGGGCGTAGTAATAGCTTCAATTTACTCCAATTACCTGCATGTGGGAATAGCGTCCAATGATAATGTATCATCCGGCCCATATGAAGTTGCAAAGAAGACCACGGTAGAAGCTTTGGATAAACTGTCCATAGATAAATACCTTGACCCATACCTCCTTTTCACCAGAATGCGCAAAGGAAGCGTCAAGTGGATGTTCAAGATGCCATCATTCTATGTTCATGTGTTCTCTAGGGGTATGAAGCTCCCTACAATGGGTGATGAGACTAAGATAATCAAGGGCGTTGCCGATGAAATAGGTCTGAATATTCCTATATGGGGCGGAAGCCTTGGAAATTATTTGGAGAGTGTGTTCTCAGGAAAAGCTTATGAGATCTACATGTTACATTCCGGTAAGGTATTGAAAGATGGCCTTGTTATAGTCGTTAATACGTGCAGTTTGGTCTATGGTCAATCCATAGCTCATAGTTGTAAGCGTATGGATAAATTCGGATTCATATCCAAGGTAGATGGTGGAGGATATGTAGTCTCTGAAATATCTGAAGAACCTGCAGTTGACTGGTATGCTAAACAACTGAATATACCAAAAGATGAATTCCTGAAAAATACGATGGGTATCACCCAGCGTTATCCTCTGGGGATACCTGACAACTTTGGGAACTTCATAGTTAGAGGTGGCGGAGTTCCAAATCAAGGGGCGTTGGCGTATGTAGCACCTTTTGTAGAAGGGTGGCCTGTTTATCTGATGGATGCAGACCCAAAGAACTTGATGGGAACTTCTAAAGAAATCTCAGAAGACATCAAACATTTTATCCCTGAATCAGGGACTCCGGCGCTTGGTCTTGCCTTTCTTTGCGCGTCGAGAAGGGTTATCTTGCAGGATCAATTAAAAGATGAGCTAAAGAACCTCAAAGCATGCTTCAATGGCATGCCTGTGATTGGTTTCTCCTGTTTTGGAGAGATTGGTTCCAAGCCGGGCCTGCCGCCGGGTTTCCAACACATGGCTTCAAATGTCTTCACATTGTACGACAAACTATTGCATGAGGTGACAGGGGAATGACGTCATCCTCGGTAAAGATAGATGAGGGATTCAAAGAATTCCTCGAAGAATTCCGAAAAGGAAGGTTTGACAGCCCGTTGCAGGTTCCTCCTCAAATATGGGGCTCTCATGGATGGGAACTAATCGATAAAAGAACATCCGATGAGATTCTTCTTCACTTCATCAAATACCAGATAGATCGGGCTAAAAAAACGATGCCTGAGATTTATAAAAAGGCATATACTGAGAGGAGTATCAGCGCGAAGGATATAAAATCTATTGAAGACTTCTGGCAGGTTCCGGGTCTTATAAAAGATTCTAGTGTTTCTGGTGTGGGCATCAGGGAAAAAGTCCGAATAAACCCTAAGGTGATGCTGCCAACAGATGTTAAAACAGCAGTGCATGTCTACAAAAGCGGCGGAACAAAAGGCGTCCCTACCCCGACATTCATAACTCAGCTTGATAGAGAAATAGAGTCATATGCCCTGGGAAGAACATTTGAGTATCAGGGGATGAAACCAGGTAACGTTGGACTTAGTATCTATAATCCCACACATAAGGGTGGTGAAATGATAAAAGAAGCTCTAACCAAACTCAACATGATATACATCCCCCGTAGAACGACAGAAACTGCAGAGGATGTCATACAGACGATAAAGGATTACAAAGTAAATGTTCTTCTAGCAGTTCAGGGGCCTATACGGGAAGGAGATCCAACTGCAAAAGGTCCCGGATTAGACCTCCTAAAACTAGTTGCTGCTGGTGAGCAGGTTCTTGAAGATAACCTCAAAATTTTATTCTTAAGCGGATATCGGTTGATACCTGAGGCAATATCCTGGTCTGAGTCACACAATATCTCGTTAGCAACCACTTTAGGTTCATGTGAAGCAATCCCCCAGGCGACGTCCACGAATATCGGGCCAGCGGATCGGATATGTAAGCACAATAATCTGCATATTCTCAATGGTCCGCATTATGTGGAGGTATTAAAGGAGGAGGATGGTGTGTTTGTTCCGACTAAAAAGGATGAGGATGGGATACTTGCGTATACGACTATAGCGAGGGAGGGGACTATTTATATACGGTATCTCCCAGGGGATTCGGCGCTTAAGCTTAGAGGGCATGGTGAATGTAGTTGCGGGCTTAAGAGTGAGATTATTACCGACGTAGGCCGGATGAGTATGCCTGAAGAAGTCATAGAAACCGGTTGTTGTATCGGTTGATTATCCTTTTATTTGATTCTGGAGAAATGGACAAACTTGAATTGTTTAATATCCTAGGCGAAGTGGAGAGGACAAACAGGGGTAAGACTTTTGAGGTAGCTAGTCCTTTTTATCCTGATTATGTTACGAGCGTGCAGGATACGGGCATATTTGAGATAAAGTCTGCTATTTCTAAGTCTAGGAATTCTGCGGCGGTGTGTAACAGGCTTTCGTTTGAGCAGAAAAAGGATATCCTTAAGAACGCGGCCAAGGCCTTGAAGTTCTCTGCTGAGGATTTTGAGTATGTAGTCAAGATGACCGGGATGCCTTTGAAGTCTGTCGGGAAATATGTTAGCGAGATTCCACATACCCTGGCAGGGGTTCCGGACTCGATAGAGAATCGAATCGGCGTGAAGTATGGGAAGATAGCGCGTCACCCCATTGCTGGCTCGGATATGTTCAAGTTTTTGGAGCCGATAGATGGTTTTGTGTATGCAGTGACTCCAGGGAACGATCCTAGGGTAGTTTCTCTCGTTGTTTCATGGCTTGTCACCTTGGGAATACCCGGTGTATTGAAGGTGAGCAAGAATGACATGCTTATATCCAAGAAGGTCGTACGTGCGGTGCTTGATAGTGGTTATCCTCCGGGGGGTTTGAATCTCTTGTGTTGGGACACGTCGAAGCCGGGTGCAAGGAAGCTTAATTTCGATTTGGTGGATGCTTCTACTGCAGTGTGGGCATTTGGCGATAGTGTTACTGTAGATAATATACTAAGATTCGAGGAAGTTGGGGGAGGGCACAAGATAGACCACTTCTCTGATAAGATTGTCCTACGGCATGGGTCTGGGAGAGCTGCCGCGATATGCGATGAGAGTATCAATAGAGGGAATGCTGCCGGTATAATTACTGAGTCCGCGTTGAACTGGCCTATTGGGTGTAATTCCCTCAAGGCGGTTTTCGATGCCAACGATAAGCATGAGGAGCTTCTTGGGATACTGCATGAGCGCTTCAGGAAGATGGTTGTGGGAGATCCGATGGATAAGAAGACGGACGTTGGTTATGCCAATCCAAAGACTCTTGAGTATGTCTTCAACAAGATTAGTCAGCTTAAAATGATTGGGCTAGTTGATCAGCGGTGCGGCGAGCTCTTAAGCGATGTCCAGTCTACGCCGATTCTTTTGAATACAAAGGACAAGTACTCAAATTTCCTTTCAAAAGAGTATCCAGTATATATCCTTGCGGTAAAAGAATGCGCTTCATTTAACGAGGCCGTTGACGAAGTTAACGAGAGTGCCGGGAATTCAAAGAGGATATCTGTTTCCGTGTTCTCTGAAGAGGAAGAGAAAGTCCTTCGTACCTTTTTGAAGGCGCATCATATAAAAAGGTTCCGTCCCACGACCGAGCTTGACGCTTTATTCTGTCATGAAGGTAATGATTATCTGCATAAGCTGACCATTCCTCAGGTTCACCGGGTCGGGGCTGCGAAATGATAGAGGCTCGAATATGAAAATCAAGCATTGTTGCGTTTCAGTGTTGGACGTTCCTGAGGTCTTGCCTTTCGGCTTTGAGTCGGAGGTTGCGGGGAGCGTGCAGGATATTTTAGAGTATAACGATCATTCCGACGAGGTTTTGTCTGATTTCATGTCAGACCTTGAACGGGAGTTTTGCGAGGGAGTGTATACGTTGGGGACTGATGTGGTTGGCGACAAGTTCTATCGGCGTTTCATGTTCGAAAAAGGAGGGTTTGCAGAGGTTGCCATAGAGCGGCCGTGCGCGATCATTGCGCATTTCATATCCCTTGAGAGAGGGCATGCCTTTGCAGAGGCTCTGAGCAAGGTCATAAACAAATATGTGAAAGGAGAGATAGGCGAACTATTGATTGGCGACATACAGGTGTCTTTCCAGGAAGAGTCGGAGTTGAACAATTATAAGATTGCGGAATTACGCAAATTACGAAATGTATGAATTCATAAATAAGCTGCGTTTGACGAGGCAGTTGATCTTTGAAGAAGGGCAGATCAGTCTGTTGGGAAAACCAACAGTCATGATGCTTCCGGCAGATGCATTCATCGAGCTGCATAGTGTTTATCTTAAGCAGGATCCTGTCCGGCTTTATGAGATAGGGAAAGCTGCCGGCATGGACTTTCATGAGCTTGTTGCCCATTATGCCCTTGAACCGCAGCATGTGATAAAATTCGGCGTGCAGGTGTTCAACATATCTGGCTTCGGAAAACTTGAGGTGTCGCAGATCGACTACGAAAATTCAAGATGCATAATGCATATCAAAGAGTCTATTATAACAAAGATCAAGTCCGAAGATCCTGCATGTCATTACATCAGGGGCTTGCTTGTCGGTTTCATGCAAAAGACCTTGTGCCCGGACATCGAGGGTGTGGAAAAATCCTGTATGGCCCAAGGACACCAAATGTGTGAATTTGTTTTGCAGAAGAAGGACTCGTTTGACAAGTCCTCGGTTCTTGTTAAGAAGCAATTAAATATTTAGACTTTGAATGCCGCTCCTGCCCCAAGGACTTCTATGCCTACGCCTTCTTTGAATACTATCTGGTGTACGTCGTCGCTGTGTTTTGTTCCGCGCATTTTCTGTATTATCAGGCTTCTGCCCGATTCTTCTCCTAGAGCGGTGTAATACATGCTTATTCCGCCGTCTGTTACGTAGCTTTCGACTCCGTGAGCGGTTTTTGCGTTTGTATCGCTTATTTCTGTGATCAATATTGTTGTAAGTCCTAAGGTCTTTAATTTGTAATTTATCTCTATTAACAACTGTCTTACGGCGTGTTTCATCTGTAGTTCGCTTATGTTCGGTATTAGAAAATCCAATGCGGGAAGGCTGTCGAACACTATCCTCTTGGCGTGCATCTTTTGTGCTTTTTCAGCTACTATGTCCAGGATCCTTTCTATGGTGAATTCGTCCGGTAAAAGAGACCTGCTTCCAGCTGTCTCTTCTTTAAAATCTGCCGAAGTGATTATGCCCTCCATGCTGCTGCCTATTCTCGAAAGACTTGCGTCTATTATGGCGAGCTTTCCTTCGTTTTCAAGTCTTTGCAGATCAAAGCCATAAGCCTTCATGTCTGATCTGAGCTCTTTTGGGTCTTCCTCTAATGATACAAGTATTCCCGGTTCGTTGTATTGCATTGCTCCATTATACAAGAATTGTACTGCAAGGGTTGTTTTTCCGCTTCCGCAGGTTCCTGAGACGAGTATGCTTCTTTGTCTTGGGAATCCTCCACCCATTAGTTCGTCTAGTCCGGGTATTCCTGTCGGGCATCGTATGTTCATGTCTACCATTGGTTATCCCTCTTTTTTTTGTTTTATGTTATTAAATTGGGGGTATGAATATATAAAGTTTTGTATTTAGAACGGGTTTTTATGGTATTCTTAGAACGGTCTTCTTTCGAGTTCTTGTAGTGTGTCCAGTGATTTCAGGATCTGTATTCCTACTCCTTTTTTGAATGCCAGGGGGTGTACGTCTTCTGAGTGTTCTGTTCCGCGCATTTTTCTGATTATCATGTTTCTTCCTGATTCCATTCCCATGGTGGTGTAGTACATGTTTATTGCTCCGTCTGCTACGTAGCTTTCTACGCCGTGGGCTGAGCTGGTTCTTGGGCCTTCTTCGGGTATTTCTGTTATGAGCATGGTTGTGAGTCCTGCTCCTTTTAGCCTGTAGTTTATGGATAGTAGTAGTTGTCTTATTGTGTGTTTCATCTGGGTTTCGCTTTGGTTTCCGAGTAGGAATTCGAGGGCCGGCAGGCTGTCGAGTGCTACTCTTTTTGCGCCCATTTCTTTTGCGTCTTCTATGACGAGGTCCAGTATCCTTTCGATGTCGAATTCGTCTGGCATGAGGGATCTGCTTCTCTCTACGTCGTCTGAGAACAGGTGGGAGGTGGTGAAGGGGTCTCCTTTTGTGGTTCCTGCCCTGGCGAGGCTTGCGTCTATTATTATCAGTTTTCCTTCGTCTTCCACTTTTTGGAGGTCGAAGCCGAAGTTGGTCATGTCTTCTTTTAGTTCTCTTGGGTCTTGTTCGAGGGATATGAGTATTCCTGGTTCGTTGTAGTCTGTTATGCCTTTGTATAGGAACTGCACTGCTAGGGTTGTTTTTCCGCTTCCGCATGTTCCCGATAGTAGTATGCTTCTCTGTCTTGGGAATCCTCCTTCCAGAAGTTCGTCTAAGCCCGGTATGCCGGTGGGGCATCTCCTGATTAGGTTGACCATTTTTTGATATAATATAATGCTGGTTACGGGTATATAAACTTTTATCTATTCAATATCCTGCGTATTCCATGGATTTCCGGAGTATCGGCGGCACTATTACCGTGGTCAGGAAGGCCATGGATGCGATCATGGAGTATTCGGTCGTGGAAAGGACTGTTCCGCCCGCGGCAGTGGTCATTGTAAGCCCGTAGAGGCCTATGATGAGCGCTACTTCTCCTCTGGGGATCATTCCTATTCCCACTATTATGCTGTCTTTTAGGCGTGTTTTCGTTGCGGCCGCCATTAGGCTGCAGCCGAGCATCTTTGTTGCGACTGCGATGGCTGTGATCTCTATTATGGGTATGAGGTTTTCGCTTAGGGCTTTTATGTCTACGAACATTCCCAGGGATATGAAGAATATCGGGGTGAAGAATGCTTCCAGGGGGTAGAATGTTTCGATTATTTTGTTTATGTTCTTGCTGTAGTTTAGTGTGACGCCTGCGAGGAATGCTCCTACTATTGCCGATAGGCCGATGTATTCTGCGACGTATGCGTATGATAGGACGTAGACTAGTATGGCGAGGAATGATGCGTTGGATATTCTTCCGTCTGCCTGGCAGCATTTGTCGAAGTATTTTGCCACGAGGTATTGGCCTATCTTTATTCCGCCTATCACGAATATGATGGCTGTTGCGAAGACCGATGCGAGCGGGGAAAGGACGGAAGCGTCCAGTTTTGATGGGGCGTTTACTACGATGGACAGGACCAGTAGGCCGAGTATGTCGTCTATTACGGCGGCTCCTAGTATGATCTTTGCGTATTCTTTGTCCAGGACTTTGAATTCTTCCAGGACTGCGGCCGTTACTCCTACGCTGGTTGCTGTGAGGGCCGCTGCCAGGAACATCGAGTAGAGGAAGCCGTGGCCCATCCAGGCTGCGTAGTAGTATCCTGCTGCGAATGGGAGGATGACGCCTATCAAGGCTACTAGGAAGTTTTTGCCGTTGAATATCTTGCTTATCTCGGAGTGCATGCCTATCTTGAACAATAGGAATATTGCGCCCAGTTTTGCGAATACTGATATGAATCCCTCCGTTGGAACAAGGCGGGGTATGGTTTCCGTAATAGGCACAGTCATGCCTGCGAAGGAGAATGCGTATACTACTGCCTTGGATATGTACGGGGATGCAAGCGACACCGCGCTGGGGCTTATTGCCACTCCCAGGATGAGCAGTATCATCACCATGGGCTGCTTGAGGTATGACACCAGTAGTTCGGCCGATATTGCAACGAGCAGTATGAAAGCTATCTCGAACCAGATCTTTTTATCCTCTGGAACCTCGGAGAATATGCTGGCCCGGATCACTGAAAGGAGCAAAAGCAATGCCAGGCCTATTATGGCGTATCCTGCGTAGGGCTTTGCCCTGGCGTGGATCCTTTTTAGGTGGTGCCTCATAGTATCATTTGAATAGGTCTCTTCCAGTGTTTCTGGCCTTTTCCAGGGTGTCTTTTTGTTTTTTGACTTCTCCTTTCTCGTTTACTCCGGGAGCGACTATGAGCCCTTTTATGTTGAAGCCCACGGATTCCAGCATTTCTCCTGTGGATTCATAGTATGGCATGAATAAACCGCTGTCGTCCTGGCCCTGCGTAAAAGCCAGGACCAGGTCTTTTCTCCTGCCTTTTTTCAGCGAGTACGCAGGGTTCAGGAAGGGCAGGAGCCGGTCTATGAATATTTTTGTCTGGCCGCTCATCTGCCACATGTAGATCGGGGATCCGATTATTACTGCGTCTGCTTTCATTATTTCGTCGTAGAGTTTCTGCATGTCGTCTTTTAGGACGCAGCCTGGGTGTCCTTTGCAGTAGAAGCATGATTGGCATCCTTTTATGTTCAAGTCGTTGAGGGAGTATGTGCTGGTCTGTGCTCCTTTTTCGGCCGCTCCTGCAAGTATTTCATTCACCAGTGTCTCGGTGTTTCCGCCCTTTCTGGGGCTTCCTATAAAACCAACGGCTTTCATTTTCTATTTTCGAAATTTATTTCCCGGTTGTTAATAATAAATACAGTTTATTATATAAAACGCCAGCAAAATGAAGATAGATCTGCCCTATGGGACGAATGGGTCCAGCGTCGAGGTGCCTGAGAGAAACCTTGCCGGGATACTGCGGCCTGCCGAATACAATGTAAAGGAGACGCCTGAGCAATTGATAAGGAATGCGCTGCAGAATCCGGACGGTACAAAGAAACTTTCGGACATAGTGAAGGCGAAAAAGAAAAAAGACGTTGTCGCAGTAGTCGTCGACGACCACACCAGGCCTTGTCCCACTGACAAGATGCTTCCATTCCTTTTGGAGGAATTGTATTCCGCGGGCGTCAGAGACGAGAACATACTTATTATATTTGCGACTGGAAGCCACAGGACGACGACAAAGGAGGAAGCCGGGAAACTGCTTGGAAAGGACATTGCTTCGAGGATAAGATACATAAGCAACGATTCATTGGGCAATGATTTCGTGGACATCGGCACGACTAAGAGAGGGACAAAAGTCATGCTTAAAAAAGCTTTCTACGACGCAGACGTAAAGATATTGACAGGCGACGTGGAGATACACTATTTTGCAGGCTACGGCGGAGGACGTAAAAGCATCCTTCCAGGCATCGTAAATTATGCCACGATACAGGACAACTACAAGCGCAACTTTTTTTCCCCGGACGCCCGGCCGGCCAAACTGGACGGGAATCCGATGTATGAGAACATGACCGAAGCTGCGCGCTTAGCCAAAGTGGACTATACGATAAACGTAGTGCAGGATGAAAAAGGCATAGTAGGCGCGTATAGCGGAGACTTTGACCTCGTACTGAAAAAGGGCGCATCGCTGGTCGAGAAGATATACATGGCCAAGGCCGGGGAAAAAGCAGACATCGTGATCACTTCTGCGAGCGGATCTCCGCACGACATAGACCTATACCAGGCATACAAGGCGCTGCATCTTGCGCTGGCGGTCGTAAAAGACAGAGGATCGATAATCCTTCTTGCGGAGTGCCCTGAAGGCCCTGGTAACCGGAATTATGAGTCCTGGATGAAGAAATACAAGACCAAGGAAGAGATGAGATCGGAACTGGACCGGGAATTTAACATCGGCGGGCACAAGGCCTACTACAATCTTTTGGCTGTGGAGAAGGCGGATATCTACCTTGTTTCCGCCATGTCAAAAGACGTAGTAGAGAACCTGTACCGGTTCAAGTATGCGAAGACCGCGGACGAAGCATTGCAGCAGGCTTTCAAAAAGCACGGAAAAGACGCAAAAGTATTGGTGATACCCGAGGGGACCAATACTGTGAGCAGCTTGAGGTGAAACAAATGGCCGATAAAATGCTTGGCGTCGACTCAGACCTCGATGCGGCAAAGGTCGAAACAAACCTGGCCGAGTACCGGAAAGAATGCCTCATACTAGACGTGCGCGAAGAGGACGAATACCTGCAGGGACACATACCCGGAGCAGTCAACATACCCCTGTCCGCCCTGCACAGCAGGCTGCAAGAACTCAAAAAAGACCAGAAGATACTGGCAATATGCCTTTCCGGAGGCCGGGCGGGAGTCGCGGCAAAGATGCTCAAAGACAAAGGATACCGGGTGAGGATAATGAGCGGAGGCATGCGCTCCTGGAAAGGCGCAGTGGAGAAATAAATAAGTAAACTAAAAAGGGAACCCTATCCCGGCGATCATATCTCTGAACATATAACCCACCACTACTATTGCCAGGACTCCGGTGACTAGTAGGGAATAGGCCAAGAGCAAGCTATTTCTCATGTTATGCTATGTTCTGCCGTAATATAAAAACTCCTCCTCTTTCATTCGGTCTAAACCGAAGAAAGGATTACTATTTACCGTATTTTAATCGCTTTTACCAATGATAAATATCCATGAAAACTCTCAGCGACATCGAGGAAACGCTCAAGAAGAGTAAGCCTTTTTTGAAAAAGGAATTCAATGTCAAAGAGATAGGCGTCTTCGGCTCCTATGCCCGTGGAGAGGCCAGAAGCAAAAGCGACGTGGACATTCTCGTAGAGTTTTCCAAACCAATTGGATGGGAGTTCCTTGACCTTAAAGAGTACCTGGAAGAGATCCTTGGGATCACGGTGGATCTTGTTACCGTTAAAGCCCTCAAAACACAGATGAGGGACAGAGTTTTGAGAGAGGTAGTCTACGCATGAAAATGACTGCGGGATAAAACATGGGCGACTCAACCAGCAAGAACCTAATATATTACTTCTCCCTTATCGGCTTCTTCGCCATTTTCTCGACCACGATAAGCAAGAACCCTGTCCTCCCATTGTATGCGCATTCCCTTGGCGCGGACGATGCATTGATCGGCCTGATAGCGGCTCTTTCGCCTTTTGCGGGCGTGGTTTTTAGTTTCCCGATCGGCGTTGCGTCCGACCGGTTGGGAAGAAAAAAACTCCTGACCTTGGCCGGGTTGATATTCGTTGCAGCTCCTCCTTTGTATCTTTTGGTTTCGAATCCCTGGTTTCTCATCCCTATCCGGTTCTTCCACGGCGCGGCGACAGCAATTCTTGGGCCTGTGGTTTCGGCCATCCTTGCAGAGAAATATTCCAAGACCAAGGGAGAAAAGATCGGCTTATATTCGTCTGCGACATTGTTCGGCCGGACTATTGCGCCCCTGGCGGGCGGCATGGTGTTAGCGCAGTATGCTTTTATGGGTTTCAGCAATTACCAGACGGTTTACCTGATAGCTGCGGCCGCGGCCGTGCCGGTGCTTCTGATAATCCTATTCTACCGGGACGACGACGGCAGGGTGCAGGGCTCTGTCAGTTTTGCAGACTTCAAGCAGAGCCTTGTCGCATTCTTTTCCGATCGATTACTTTTTGCAACAGCCCTCGTTGATCTGTCCACGTATTTTTCTTATGGTGCGCTGGAGACCTATCTTCCGTTGTTTTTGCAGTTCAAAGGCTTTTCCGCGACAGATACCGGGATTATTTTCTCTATTCAGATATTTACGATAGCGATAAGCAAGCCTCTTTTAGGCAAAGCCGCGGACCGGGTGGACAAAAGAAAGCAGATAGCGTTGGGCCTCACGGCTTTGGGCGTGGCTATGGCTGCGGTGCCTTATGCTGCGGACATGGCCGGGTACCTGTTGATAAGCGTTGTCGCAGGCCTTGCCATTTCAACGTCTACGATAGCGACGACCACCTATACTGCGGACGTATGTAAAAAGAAGGAGTTGGGCGCGTCCATGGGGGCGCTTTCTGCCATCATGGACATCGGGCAGACCGCAGGACCGTTGTTGACCGGGATAATAATAACCTGGGCGAATTATTCTGCAGGATTCATGGCCAGTATGCTGCTGGCAGTTGCGATCACCGTTATTTTCCTTTATGCGTCATATGCAAAAAGCAGGGTCATCGTCTGAATTGTTCTGGAATACCTGTTTGCCCGTGTTTTATTCCGTCTTTTCCTAGATATAGAATCCCTCGCAGGGTTTTTCCCGGAGGGAACGGGTGGAGGTTGAAATGAAAACTGAATGTAATATACTGGATGCTATGAAGGGTGTAAGGCGGTACAGTTGGTTCAAATTCTCTTTTACGGCTGTTCCCGCGTTCATGGACGACAAATGGATACCTGCTGTTTCAGAGCCGCTGAGTAGGAAGGCCGGGGTCGAAATGGCCAGATGGATAAAGGTAAGGGGAATAAATTAGTTTTGATGGGGAGGCCGGGTGAAAAGTAGTTATTCTTTCAGGAAGAGCTTCATATCCGGCCTGACCCGGTTCTGCTCGAATCCAAGCTCCTTTGCATCGATCCCCATCGCCAGCGCCAGCAACTGCGGATAATGCAGTACCGGAATCTTATACTGCTGCCCGGTCTCGGTTTCCGCAGCCTTTTGGTTGGCGTCGTACATCACGTTGCAGAAGGGGCAGCCCGTGATCAACATGTCTGCTCCCGCAGCTTTAACATGGGCCAGTTTCTCGCCTGTCATGCGGTAGGCGGTCTTCGCGTCCGCGGCGAGGACGTATCCTCCGCAGCATTGCTGTTTGTCGTAGTAGTCCACGGACTTTGCTCCTGTGACCTCTATTAAGCGGTCAAGGCTTACCGGGTTATGGGGATCGTCGAACATGATCTCCTCGGACGGCTTGAGCAGGTGGCAGCCGTAATGCGCCGCGGCTTTTACGTTCGTGAGCGGGTTGGTTATCTTCTCTCTGATCCTCTCTATCCCGACGTCTTCGTATAGCACGCGTATCAGGTGTTTTACTTCTATTGTGCCCTTGTATTCGCGTCCTACTTCTGCAAGCACTTCGTTTACTTTGTCTTTTAGTTCCGGGTTTTCTTTTAGTTTCTTGTTGGCCCGGTAAAGCGATCCGTTGCAGCCGTTGCATAGGACCATGAGGTCTAGTTTCTTTTCCTCGGCCATTGACAGGACTCGCGCGGCCATGGAAAGATAGGTCATCTCGTTAATGAGCTCAAAATAGAGGCCGCAGCATCCCGCATCCGGGAGGTCTGTCAGTTCTATTCCCAGTTTTTCTGCGACCTTCTTTGTGGCTTGGTCGTAGTTCGAGGCCCGGAATGGTATGGTGCAGCCTATGAAATATGCGTAGCGGTTCTTCATTTTACGCCGCCTCCCGTCTTCTCTATTATCTTTCTTATTTCGTCGTTTGTCTTCATCGGGGGAAGTCCCATCCGCTCGCGTCTCTTGTTTTCCAGTTCCCCTATGGGGGCAGTGAATCCGCAGTTCTGCAAATTCGTAACCAGGGGTTTTATGAATTCGGGTATGCCTTTTTCTTTGACGTATATCCTGCGCATGAAGCTGATAATGTCCGCGACTTTGGTCTTTGTGGGGCAGCGTTCCTGGCATGTGTAGCAGTTGGTGCAGAGCCAGATGTCGTTCTCGATTTTTCCTTCTATGACTGCGCGGTGGAGTATCCTTCTGGGATTGTATTTTTCGTTCAGGCGGGCCGAGGGACAGCCTCCGGTACACATGCCGCAGCTGAAGCAATAGCTTATGGTCTTGCCGTCTATTTCGCTTTTGAGTTCTTCCCTAAGATCCATCTTTGATTTCTTTTTTGATTTTTTCTATGACTAAACGAAGAGATTCCTCGACCTTTGGGCTGAGCGTTTCGCCAAAGTCCGTTACGTTTGCGGCTTCGATGCCGTATATCGTTATCTTCGGCATCTGTCCCATGAATTTTTTCCCGTATTCCAGTGCGGTATGAAAGTCCACGTCGTGCGGGGACAGGCCGTGCAGGGTAGGCATATCCTCCCCGCATAGTTCGTATATTTTTCCCGGGACGCCTTCCCTTGTTTTTACTGCGTCGACGATTATGACTTTCTCGTATCCTAGGAACATTTCCACCAGTTCCAGGCTTGAGACGGGCGCCTCCTCAAAATCTGCGCAGCCTGCGTCTTTTCTAAGCTCCCTTACCGCATGTATGCCTACTCCGTCGTCTCCCAGTATGGGATTTCCTACGCCTAGCACGAGTGTCTTGTTATTCATAACGCGATATTGTCTTGTATAAGTTTTTCCCGGAGTCAAAGATCCTGATCTCCAAAGGCATGTGCCCTGGCAGCGTGTGAGTAGCGCATGCGAAGCATGGGTCGTACGCCCGGAACGCCATCTCTATCATGTTCAATATGCCGTCGTCTACCTTCCAGTTCTTTATCAGTTTCTCGGCAGCGCGCTTTACGGACATGCAGATCGCAGCATTGTTGTTTCCCGTGGCGACGAGTATGTTCAATTTGGTGATCATGCCGTCGTCGTCTGTCCAGTAGTGGTGGAACAGCGTTCCGCGGGGCGCTTCAACCTGGCCTATGCCTACGCCCACGACATCCGTTGGGATGTTGCGCACGTCCGTGTCCGTTATCTGCGGATCTTCTACCAGTTCTTTTATCCTCTCTGCCGCGTACATTATCTCTATGACCCTGGCCCAGTGCATCGCAAGCGTTGCATGGACCGGTTTTCCTCCAAGGGTCTCGTACATCTTTTGGTATGCCTCGTCCGCGAGCGGAGTCGCCATGCCGTCTGCGGCGTTCAGCCGGGCCAGCGGTGCGACGCGGTATACTCCTGATTCTTTTCCGTCGACTATGCCCTTCCATCCTTTATTTTTGAGGTATGGGAATTTGAGGTAGGTCCAGGGCTCCACGTGCTCTGCGATGTGGTCCAGGTATTTTTCTCCGCGGAATTTTTCGTATTCTTTTCCTTCCGGGTCGACCACGCGTATAGCTCCGTCGTAGAAATTTACCTTGTTGTTTTTGTCGACCGTGCCCATGTAATACGTCCTGTGCCGGTATATGTCCCCTGTTATTATGTCTGCGTATGCCTTGTTCTTGACTACGGCGTCTTCGAATATCTGGAGCGTGAATTTCCCGAAGTCCACCAAAGTTTTGCTCATCCTTTCGATCTCCTTCTGCTCTTCGGCAGTGATGGGCTTAGCAAGCCCTCCCGGAAGGTTGTTTATCGGATGAGTCGCCCTGCCGCTGATGATCGCCTGTATCTTCTGCGCATAGGCGCGGGCTTGTATTACGTCCCCGCCTATCTTCACCCCTACTTTGTTTATTACTCCGATGATGTTCCGGTCTTTTGCTGGCGCAGCCGGCCCCACGATAAAGTCTGGTCCGGCAAGTGCGTAGAAGTGCGCTATGTGGCTGTGCACATAGTGCGCGCAGAGAGACAGTTCCCGCAGTTTCTTTGCAGTCTCGGTCGCTTCGACCCCGAACACCATGTCGACCGCCTTCCCGGAGGCCATGTGATGCGGGTTAGGGCACACTCCGCAGATGTGAGGCGCGATCCTCGGCATCTCTTCGGCAGGCCTGCCCTGGCAGAATTTTTCAAAGCCCCGCAGCTCGATTACCTGGAAATATGCATCCTCCACGTTGCCTTCGTCATTCAGGAAGATATCTATTTTCGCGTGGCCTTCGAGCCGGGTGACCGGGTTGATCGTGATCTGCTTTTTCTTTTCCGTCATTTTCCGTCCATCCTTTTTCTTTTCAGTATCGACGTAGGCAACGTGTATCTGTAAAAAGTTCCCAGCGGGTCTTTTATTTCTTTCATCGCCTTTTTTACGTCTTCTTCTGTGAGCGATTCTTCGGGTATTCCGTATATCGTGGCAACGAGGCTGAGCATGTTTGCTCCCTGGTCGTATTCCTGGCTCGTGGGGCCGTTGCAGCCGCGGCATGGCACGTTCGCCTTCACGCAGATAGTCCCGCAGCCGGCTCTCGTCGCGGGGCCCATGCATAATAGTCCCTGGTCCAGCATGCACTTCTCTTGGTCGATTTCTATTTCGTGGGGGCGGTGTATCTTGCCTATCTTCCTGACCTGGGACCTTGTTCTTTCGCATTCGCTGCATAGCGTTTTTTCTGATGCGAGTATCGTTCCTTTTGGGGGGAGGTTCCCTGAGGTGATGGCGGCAAGTCCCGTCATTATCTGGTCCGGTATCGGCGGGCACAGCGGGATGTAGTAGTCGACGGCTACTTTTTCATTCAGTGGATAGACGCTGTCGTAGATCTCCGGCAGGGTCATTGTGTGTCCTTTCTTGTCCGCGTATTCCGTTTGGGGCATTATGCCCTCAGGATTGTCGGTGGAGGCTGTGTTCTTATAGACTTCTTCGAATATCTCCTTTCTGTTGGTGGTGTTCGCAAGGCCGAATATTCCGCCGAAGCAGGCGCATGCGCCGAAGGCTATCATTATCTTGGACTTTTTGCGCAGCAAACGTGCAAGCTCCTCGTTGTCGGAATCGCGGACCGCGCCGTGATAGAAGCAGACGTCTATTTCCCGGTCTTTCATTTTCTCAACGTCCGCATTCTTCGCATCCATGATGGTCGGAGCGTATACTATGTCCGCCTTCTCGATCACTTTAAGCAGGCGCTCGTGTATGTCGAGTATCGCTATGTCGCAGCCTGAGCATGTGCATCCCCGGCATATGGCGATCTTTAGCTTTTCTTTTCCTGTCATTTTTGCTGTTTTAATCCGTTCAGTCTCGTTACCGTCTCCGCGAATTTCTTTGACTCGTCTTTTCCTATCCATTCGATCGCTAGCGTTTCGGGATCTATGCCGAACTGGGAAAGCATGGCCTTTAATGCGGTTATCCTTTTTCTTGCCTTGAAGTTGCCAGTGAAGTAGTGGCATGCGTCCGGCGGGCAGCCTGCGACCAGGACCGCCTTCGCGCCGGATTCGTAGGATTTGAGTATCATCTGCGCGGAGACACGGCCCGTGCATGGCACGCGTATTATCTTTACGTTCTCGGGGTAGGTCAGGCGCTCCTGTCCCGCCTTGTCCGCGGCGTTGTAGGAACTCCACTTGCACATAAAAGCGATCACGTCCCCTTTTTTGGTCATGCCTCCTATCTGTGCGAGCATTCCCTTTTCTTCGAATCCCTGGAGCTGGTTTGCTCCTGCGGCGCAGGTGGCAGTGCATATGCCGCAGCCCATGCATACTTCCTCATTGACTACTACCTCCTCTCCTTTCATGTGCACTGCGCCGTATGGGCAGGCCGTGATGCATATCCTGCAGTTGTTCTCGCTGCATATCCTGGAGTCGATCTTCGCGGTTGGTGTCTTGTTTTCTACGTAGTCTTTGCTCAGTATTTCGATGACTCCGCCGGGGGCGTTTGCCGCGTTTATCAGTATCTCGGCTACGTCTTTGGGGTAGCCTGCGGAGCCTGCGATGAATATTCCCCTGGGATTCGAGTCTATTGAGTATGTGGAGTTTACGTATTCTACCGGGTATGCTCCTGCGGTGTATATCCCGAGTTTGTCGAATGATTCCTTGTCCGGGACGAAGCCTGTCATGAGGACTACGCAATCTACTTTCATCTCGATGTTCTTGTCCAGGAGGATGTCTTCGCATCTTACAACGAGTTTTCCGTCCGCGTCCTGGAGTATCTCCGAGGGGCGTCCCTGCACGAATTTTACGCCGTATGTTTCGCGTACGATGTTATAGAATTCCTCGAATATGCCGTAGCTTCGCATGTCTATGTAATTTACGTAGACCTCGGTTTCGGGGGCTGTGTCCTTTATGAGTTTTGCTGCCTTAAGGCCGAGCATGCAGCAGACTCTGGAGCAGTAAGGCAGGTGATTCTTGTCGCGCGATCCTGCGCAGTTCACGATGACTACGCTCTTGGGCTTTATGAGGCCGTTTGCGAATCTTCTTTCGAATTCCAGCTTCGTGTATACGTTGGGGTACCTGCCGTAGCCGTATTCGACTATCCTTTTTGCGTCATACCCCTTGAGCCCGGTTGCGACGACTATCGCGCCTACGTGTATGGTTCTCTCAGTCTCTCCAAGGGATAGTTCCGGCATTACTTTCACGCAGTTACCGCATTTGGTGCAGGCATCGAAGTCTATGCCGTACGATTCAGGATAAGTGGGCTGATAGTATATCGCCTTGCGCGGTATCTTATCCACGACTTCTACAGGGCAGACTTCCTCGCATTTTTTAGGCAATTTTCCTTCGACGACGTTTCCTTTGATCTTCAGCTTTACCGCGTAGTCCCCCACGGTGCCCTCGGCTTTTTCCATTTCCGTGTTCACGAGGACCTCTACATTCGGGTTGCTGACTACTTCGTTTATGAGCGGGTAAAGAATATGGGAGTTGGGCGTCCCCGCAGGATACAGCCTGTCCAGGCGGGCCACAAGCCCCCCGACGAATGGTTTCTTCTCTATCAAGTATACCTTGTATCCGGAATTAGCTATCTGTCGCGCGGTTTCCAGGCCGGCTATCCCGGCCCCTATGACCAGCGCGCTTTTGTGCTTTATGAGAAAACGCTTATTCTCTATTTTATTTGAGTTACGTAATTTGTCTATGGAACCCTGTACGAGGTCCCTTATCTTTTCCGGGTTATGGCCCACCCATGCCACATGTTCCCGCGCGTTCACGAACTTTATGTTCGGATCGGAAAAAAATCTTTCGGATATGCGGTGGCTTGGCCCTACGAATACGACCTTGTCTGTTTTGAGCGCCTTTTCAACTGTGCGGCGCGTCTCTTCGGTGGATATGTCTTTCAGGCGGATGATCTCTACGTCCTTCCCGAAGTCTAGGTTCTCCGGGTACTTTATCTCTCCGCCGAAGTCGTAAAGGAATACTTTCAATTACTTCACCTGGTTAAGTGATTAATTATAATGATTAATCATTACAATAATGCGATTAAACAAATATATAATGGAAGACAAAAATTTAAAGAAAGAAAAAAACAACTCGTAGGATAGCGAAAAAAAGTTTAGAAAGTAAATGAACAGGTGAAAAAAAGTTATCAATGGAAAAAGAAAATGCCGATATCGAATTCAAAAATCAGCATATTTTTTTGTAATACGCAGCCTGCCCGTATGAAATCCCTCCGTCTCCGCACGGCACCCGTTCGTTCTGCACGAATCCCAGTTCGCTTCTTTTAACATATTCTGCAACGGCCCTGACGAATACGTCGTTGTAGGCTACGCCCCCCGACACTCCTATGGTGCTGATACGGTCTTTTTGCGCAGCAGTTACAGCTATCCTCGCAAGCCCCCTTGCAAGCGCGGTCTCCAGTGAGTAGGCGATGTCTCTTGTTTTGTGTTCTTTCTTTGCTTCCACGACCTCTTTCAAAAGTGCTGATGTGTCCAATATGCCTTTCTTCGTTACTACCGGAAAATGCAGGTCTTTTCCTCCCCTCCCTGCCGCTTCCAGTTTCATCGCAGGCTCTCCTTCGTATGTCCTATAATGGCAGACTCCGAGCAAAGATGCTGCCGCGTCAAGCACCCTGCCTGTCGACGTAGTCTTCTGCACGTTTATTCCATTTTCCAACTGTGCAAGGACGATTTCCATCTCTTTTTTCCCGTGTTTGTAATACAGGTCCGAGAGGATGTTCTGCAGCTCGTCATATGAGTATGCTCCGTAGAGAATCCCGGCGGCCATCCGCGCCGGGTAATGTGCCGCGAGGTCTCCGCCGGGCATGGATTGTTCTTTCAGATGCCCTATCCTTTTTATCTCTTTGTCCCTGAGCGTGAACACTTCCCCGCCCCACGCCTTTCCGTCGGTGCCGTAGCCTACGCCGTCGCAGCAGATCCCGACGAGTTTTTCCAGAACATGTTCTCCCGCAAGGGATAACAGATGCGCGTGATGGTGCTGGACGCGGGTTACGGGAACGCCATATTTTTCTCCTAATTGCGCGGCCTGTTTCGTCGTATTAAATGAGGGATGCAGGTCGCAGGCGATGGCATCTATTCTTGAGGGTATTAACCTGATAAAGTTTTCAATCGCTTCCTGCAGGTACTCCATCGTCCGCAGATTTTCCGTGTTCCCTATATGCTGGCTGAGGAACGCATCGTTTCCTTTGAGCAGGCAGAATGAAACATTTTCTCCCGCGCCAAGAGCAAGAACCGTCTTCCCGTCCGGGTTCTCGAGTTTCACCGGCCTTGGGACGTACCCCCTGCTCCTGCGGATGAAAGCAGGCCTGCCGTTCACAATCTTTATCACCGAGTCGTCGCACCGGTTCATTATCCGCAGATCGTGTAGCAGATAGTAGTCTGCGGCCTTGTTTTTTAATATCTCCCTGTTGTCCTTTATCATCGGTTCGCCGCGGGGATTGGCAGACGTCATGATCAATGGCTCGTTTATTCTCGCAAAGAGGAGGTGATGTAAAGCGGTATACGGAAGCATCACTCCGATGTTCTCAAGCCCCGGGGCTGCATGATCGGACAGGCCGTAGCCTGCGCTTTTTCTTAGTACGACTATGGGCTTTTCCTTTGAAGTGAGTAGCGCTTCTTCCATACGGGAGACCTGCGCGAATTTCCTGATCATCTCCAGGGAAGCCATGACTGCGAAAGGCTGCGATGGCCGCTGCCGTCTATTTCTCAATTCCGAAACTGCCGTATCATTTTTTGTCAGGCAGGCTAGGTGCATTCCTCCGACGCCTTTTATTGCAAGTATCTGTCCCTCCTTCAGTTTTTGTATTGCTGTTTCTATCGGTCTTGGGCTATTTCTGCCTACGCTGTCTAGTAAGGAATAATCTGGTCCGCACACGGGACAGGCGATGGTCTGGGCGTAGAATCTCCTGTTTTCGGGGTCCGAGTATTCGTGTTCGCAGCGGGTGCATGGAGCGAATTTTTTGTAGGACGTGTTCTTCCTGTCCAGGGGCATTTTCTGCAGGACAGTGAAACGGGGGCCGCAGTCTGTGCAGGAGATGAGCGGGTAGCGGTATCGCCGGTCGCTCTTTTTCCTGACTTCTTTTAGGCACGCATCGCAGATGCCGTAATCCGGGATGATCTTTCCTCCAAGCCCTGTGCCGTCGCTGTGGACTATGCGAAAATCCTTGTGCTTGGGAGAGTAGCCCGTCCAGCGCACTCTGATGCTCTCTATTCCGGCGTTCACGGGCTTTTCTTTCTTTATCTTCTCTACGAGTTTTTTTATGGATTCCTCGTTTCCTTCGGCTATTATCTCTACTCCTGCGTCTCCGAGGTTTTTGACCTGTCCCGTTATTCCGAGGCTGCCTGCGCTGCGGTAGACGAAAGGGCGGAAACCCACTCCCTGCACGGTTCCTGATATCTCTATTACGGCTTTTTTGCGCATGATTCCAATGTTATATGAATTATAGTGATAAATCATTGGAGAACTTAAGATGTGCCTTGCCATACCTGGAATAGTCCTTGAAATACGGGGAAAAGAAGCTTCCGTAGACTTTGGAGGGATTCGCAGGACCGTCAAAGTAGACCTTGTAAGCGTTAAGCCCGGAGAATACGTCATAGTCCATGCAGGATATGCAATAGAGGTACTCGACGAAAAGGATGCCAAGGAGACCTTGAAGATACTGGAGGAGATAGCCGATGGATAAGGATCTCGCAGGATTCCGGGACCGCAGGCTGGCGGAAAAGATAGTCGCAAAGATTTGCGGCACTGCATCCGGTATGGGCCCTGTGCGCCTGATGCATGTCTGCGGCACGCACGAGGACGCTATCGCAAAAGCAGGCATCCGCTCCCTTCTCCCTGACAATATGGAAATAATATCCGGGCCGGGCTGCCCTGTCTGCGTCATAACTGCAAAGGAGATAGATGAGGCTATCGCCCTGGCAAAAGAAGGCGCATGCGTTACTTCATTCGGGGACATGTTGAAGGTTCCGGGAAGCGCATCATCTCTGGCGGAAGCGAAATCAGAAGGGGCCGAGGTGCGAATAGTCTACTCCATAACCGACGCCGTGAAACTGGCAAAAGAACTTCCCGGAAAAGAGGTCGTACACGTCGGGATAGGCTTTGAGACAACAGCCCCCTCAACTGCGGTGGAGTTGCTTTCCGCTCCTGAGAACTTCTACGTGCTCTCATGCCATAGGACTATTCCCCCTGCGATGGATTTCCTGCTCTCGGAAGGAGACACAAAAATAAACGGATTCATCGACCCAGGGCACGTTTCAGCGATAATCGGCCTGGGCCCATACCGTTCGGTCGGCGAGAAATACAAAGTACCCCAAGTGGTCGCAGGATTCGAGCCAGTGGACGTGCTGTACGGAGTACTGCTCCTCTTGGAGATGATAAAACAAAAAGACCACGGCGTTCGGAACGAGTACTCGCGCGTCGTGAAAGAGGATGGAAACAAGAAAGCACTGGACGTGTTGGAAAAAGTATTCGAGCCATGCGACGTAAAATGGCGCGGCTTTCCCGCGATACCCGGATCGGGCCTCGCGATCAAAGAAGAATACGGCGAACACGACGCCCGCATAAAATTCCGAATAGACGTGAAAGAAGCGCCTGAGCCCAAGGGCTGCGCGTGCGGAAAGATACTAAAAGGGATAGCCTATCCCGCCGACTGCCCGCTGTTCGCCGAAAGATGCACGCCGGACGACCCGGTCGGGCCGTGCATGGTATCGGGAGAAGGATCATGCCACATCGCCTACAAATACGGCAGAAAATAAGATGCACGAATTTTCCGTAGCTTCAGGGATAGTAGAAAGCGTGCTCGTAGAATCAAAGAAGCACGGCGCAGAGAAGGTTACAAAGATCGTCCTGGAGATCGGGCAATTGTCGATGATAAGCGTCGACCAATTAGTATTCGCTTTAGAGATACTGATCGAGGGGACTGCTGCGCAAGGAGCGAAGGTCGAGTGCAGGATACTGCCTCTGAAGATCGAGTGCCAA
Organism: Candidatus Altarchaeales archaeon; assembly: GCA_023252215.1. Classification (GTDB taxonomy): domain Archaea; phylum Altiarchaeota; class Altiarchaeia; order IMC4; family QMZM01; genus CAIYYO01. The sequence goes on along the minus strand of JAHEXG010000002.1, from coordinate 66,370 downwards.
AAAAAGCACGTAAGCGAAATAATGCCTGAAAAGAAGGATGTGTATTCCCTGACCCGGAGGCTGAAATGCCCGGTATGCGGGGAAGTCGCCAAGCCTTTGGGCGGAAGGGAATGCATGATCAAGGAGATAACTGCGGAATAATTTTCTATTTGTCCGGTTTCATCTTTGCAAGCGCCTTCTTAATAACCGGCCTGAGAATTGGCAGGTCTTCTTTTATGACCTGTCAGACTCTGTGTGGATTCACTCCAAAATAGGAATGTATGACCTTGTCTCGCATCCCTGCAATGTCTCTCCAGGGTATATCCGGGTAATCTTTCCTTACGTCGTTAGGCCGGTTTTTGGAAGCTTCGCCGATTATTTCGATACATCTGACAACAGCATAAAAAGTCTTCTCGTCGCATTCAAAGTCTTCATAGCTCATGCCTCCGACGAATTCTGTGGCTCTGTCAAGGTTCTCCAAAATATCGCCTAGATAGATGGACGCATCCCTTTTCATACAAACACCGTCTCTGCAAGAATCCTCTTGCGAAGTTCCGGCCTGATGTCTTTTTTAGGCACTACGTCAACCTTCAAACCCAAAAGATCACCCAAAAAATTCTCAACCCTGGCTAAGCCTAGAAGGCTCACAGGTTCATCGAATTCCACCAGAACGTCAAGGTCGCTGCCCTTATTCTGCTCTCCTCGGACGTATGATCCGAAGATTCCCACATTTTTCACTCTAAAATGATTGGAAAGCTCTTCTCTGTGAGCGGATAATACGACCATAATCTCGTTGAGGGTTTTCATGCGAGTAATATTCTATATAATTAATGGGAATACTAAAAATTAAATAAGGTTGTTTAGGTGCCTGCTAATTGGAAGGACTTAATTCGTAATTTAAAGGAAAAATGCACGTCATCGGCATGGACAAGGACGTTTTCGAGATAAACAATAAGATAGCGGAGCGCAATCGTAAGACATTCGACGAAGCCGGGGTGCTTGCGATAAATTTCATGGGCGCTATCGGCTCGGGCAAGACTGCGATGATCGAGGTCCTCCATAAAAAGCTCATAGGATACAGGATCGCGGCCATCGCCGGAGACATAATAAGCGACCTCGATGCGAACCGGTTGAAGAAATTGGGGATCCCGGTCCTCGGCGTGAACACCGGCAGGGAGTGCCATTTGGACGCGCATCTTGTGGAGCATGCTGCGGATCATTTTGATCTGAAAGACATTGACATCCTTTTCGTCGAGAACGTGGGTAATCTGATATGTCCCGTGGATTTCGTTCTTGGTACGCAGCTTAATGTGACCATTGTTTCCGTTTCCGAAGGCGACGATACCGTGGAGAAGCACCCGATGATATTTGTGTCCTCGGATGCCGCGGTAATCAACAAGATAGACATCGCGGATGCAGTGGGCGCGGATGCGGAGAAGATGAGAAGGGATGCGCTGCATATCAATTCTAAATTAAGGGTATTCATGACCAGCATCCGCAAAGACATGGGCATAGACGAGTTCGCGGACTGGATAAAGAAGGAAAAAGAAAAGAGGAAATGAAAGACGAGAAAATCAAGCTGGTTCACGGGGGCGGGGGGGAGGCGATGCATGGCCTGCTTTCAGTCCTGCTCAAGAAGATCTCTAAAAAGAACGTTGCCGGGGGGATAGGCCTCGCAGAACTGGACGATGCCGCGACGATTCCTTTCAAGGGCGAGCACCTTGTGTTCACTACCGATTCATACATTGTAAAACCTGTCTTCTTTCCCGGCGGAGACATAGGGAAACTTTCCATGTGCGGGACTATTAACGACCTGTCCATGATGGGCGGCCGGCCTGTTGCGATCTCGTCTGCGTTCATCGTGGGCGCGGGTTTTCCGATAGCTGATCTGCACAGGATCGTTGAGTCCATGGATGCTGTCTCAAGAGAAATAGGTGTTCCGATCGTTACCGGGGATACAAAGGTCGTGGACGGCGATATTGGCCTGCTCGTCAACACCGCTGGCCTGGGCGTTGCAAAGAAGGTGGTCTCTGATGCCGGCCTGCGTCCCGGAGACAAGGTGATAGTAAGCGGGCCGGTCGGGGACCATGGCATTGCGGTAATGTCTCATCGTGAGGGAATAGAGTTTGAATCGTCGCTTGTATCGGATTGTGCGCCTCTTTGGCCGATGATCGAGAAGGTCTTGAAATACGACTTGCACGCATTGAAGGATCCGACCCGGGGCGGCCTTGCTAGTTGCATTAATGAGATGGCGTCTAAAGCGAAGTTGGATGTTTTTTTGGATGAGGATTCCATACCTGTGCGTGACGGCGTGCGCGCAGCATCGGAGATGCTTGGGCTGGATCCTTTGTCTGTCGCCAACGAAGGCAAAGCTGTTATCGGCGTTGCCCCGGAGGATGCGAAAAAGGTCCTTGCAGCGCTGAAGAAGACGAAATACGGGAGAGACGCCGCCTTAATAGGCGAGGCAAAGAAGGGCCGGGGCCGCGTGATCCTGGAAACTTCGGTAGGCGGCGAACGATTGCTTGAATCCCCTGTGGGGGATCCCGTGCCAAGGGTGTGTTAGCCGAGGCTAGTTCTGGCTTATTTGATGGTCCAGCCCCCGTCTACTACAAGGGCTGAGCCTGTTACGTATGATGAGTCGTCGGATGCGAGGTAGAGTGCCGCGTTGGCGACTTCTTCCGGTTTGCCGATCCTTCCAAGGGGTTCTTCTCTTATGAGTTTTCTTTCGGCGTCCAGGCTTCCTTTCGTGGACCTTTCCACCATAGGGGTCTTGATTATGCCGGGGCAGATGCAGTTCACCCTGATGTTGTTCGGCGCGTATTCGATTGCCATAGAGCGTGTCAGCGCTATTATTCCTGCCTTGGATGCTGCGTATGCCGGGGCTTTTTGGAATGCCGTCATGCCTGCGATGGAAGATATGTTTACGATCGCTCCCTGGCAGTTCTTGAACATCTCTGGTATGACGTATTTAGAGCATAGGAAAACGCTTTTCAGGTTCACTGCAAGGACTCTGTCCCAGTCTTCTTCCGGGTAGTCTGCGGTTAAGGCGCTTTTTCCTTCGATCCCTGCGTTGTTCACCAGTATGTCTATTCTGCCGTATTTTTCCATGGCCTGTCTGGCCATGCTGGCAACTTCGCGGGCTTTGGATACGTCCGTTTTTACGAATAAGGCATATCCTCCTTTTTCCCTGACGATATCAACTGTCTCAGTGCCGCCTGTTTCGTCCAGGTCTGCGACCGCGATCATTGCCCCTTCTGCGGCGTAAAGCTCTGCGATGGCCCGGCCGATGCCGGAGGATGCGCCTGTGATTATTGCGACCTTGTTTTTGAGTTTCATAGGTTATTTTATGGGAGACCAAAAGGAAATAAAGGTTTTTGGGAATTTTTTATACTCTCAAAACACAATTACAATTATGAAAACAACCTTGTCGATGGTGAAAAATGTTTTATTTGCGGTCTTTCTGGTTACGCTGCTGATTAACGCCGGATGCAATAGTCCGCCTCAACAGGCTGCTTTGCAGACGTCAACCACGCAGGCGGCCGGCCAGGAGAATGCAGGTCAAACGGTGACTACTGTTGCTGGAGCAAAGACAGTGACTACTGTTGCTAATACGCAGGCTACCGGAAATTCTGGCACCGGTACGGACCTTAACGCGCAGGTTAAGAGCCTGTTCCAGAACGGCGCAAAGGAGTATATGGTGGCATATGATACCACTATGACCGGAGGTGCCCAGAACAGCTATAACGGGCAGATGGCTTACTACGTAAAGGCGGATAAGTTGCGTATGGACACTTTAGCCCAAACGCAGGGCCTCGGGGAATCCAGAGTCTACCTGTCATCCAATGTTTACATAGTGTGCAACAAGCAGGGCGCAGCATGGAGCTGCATAAAGATGCCCCAGCAGGATACGTCCCAGGACCCAAAGAAGCAGGCAGATGTAATACAAAAGAGCATAGACACAAGCGTTGTTTCGCAGCTAACTGACCGGGTCATTGTGGGAGTAACAGCCAAATGCTACAAGGTAACAATAAGTGCAACTGCAAATGGGGTACCGGGCGGCATGCCTTCAGGGGACTACACCTACTGCATTTCCCCCGACGGAGTACTGCTGTACTCGGAAAGCAACAGCGGAGGCATGCACGTAGTGCAGGAAGCGACAAACTACAAAACCAGCGTATCTGACTCAGACTTTGTACCCCCTGCAGAACCCATAGACCTCACAGCAGGCATGCCCGGCGCATAGGCAACGAATGCAGGCATAGTCCGGGAGGTTACCTCCCTTTATTCTTTTTTTTTAGTGCGCGTGCTCGTGGCTTGCAGCGATCCCAGTTATCAACAGGTCGCTGTGGGTCACGCCTGAAACGGTCGTCAGCCGATCCTTTATTTCGTTTATCCTCTTTGCTTCGCCCCTGACCATGATAAGTTCCATGCAGTTGTGTTCGTCCAGGTGCAGGTGCGTGCTTGACTGTATTACGTCATGGTACCTGTGCTGCAGGTCGATCAATACGTCGTTTACTCCGCGCACGTCGTGGTCGTAGACTATGGAGATAACTCCTACTCGCTTTCCTTTTACGCTTCGTAGCTCGTTTTTGAGTATATAGTTTCTCGCAGCGTCCCTTATCGCTTCCGAGCGGTTCGCGTAGCCCATCCTTTCGCTCATCTCGTCGAATTTTTCCAGGAGCTTTGGCGGGAGCGATATCGCTATCCTTGCAACCGGTTCCTCTTTCAAATTATTCCTCCGATACGACGTACCATACGCCGTTTTTCTGGGCCGTGAACATGAGCTTCCCGTCGTAGAATGCAAGCGAGTCCGGGTCAATCGCGCTGTATGCTTTCCCGCTGCTCCCGCCGGCGTAGACAACTGAGCGTGTTGTCTTATTATCCGCAACATAAGCCTGCTTTCCTGACAACGCGGCAAATGAGAGGACGTTGTCGTAGTCTTTCCCAATCTCTGCGCCGTCATATACTATGAAGTATTTTCCTTTTTTGGTGGTTGGATCAGCGGCCCGGTAAGACATTTTTCCATCGATGTTCTTCAACGAGGTTGGGTCAATGCGGTCGTATGCTTTATACTCCGCGCCGTCGTATACAAGGAAGCTTTTCCCGTCTTTCTCGGCTATGTACGCGGTCTTCCCATCGTATAATAGGGGTTCGTGTATGTCGTCGTATTTCGTGCCCTCCATGCCGCCCAGAACCGTGAATTTTTTAGCGCCTTTGAGAGCGATAAAGGCAAGCGATCCTTTGATACCCATCGGGAAGCCTACGGTGTCATATTCCCTGCCATACTCCTTTCCGTCATAGACTATGACCGATTTCACCCCCTCTGGCGGGATGTCTCTCCTGGACTCCGAAGTCTGGGGGTTGATTTTTTTGGCGATATACGTCTCCCCTGCCTTTGATGCAAGATAAGCGATCTTGCCGTTTATTATTGCATAGGACCAGACGTAGTCGTAGCTTGCGTTGCTTATTTCGTTCCCGTCAAAAATAAGGACGCTTTTTCCTATCTTCTCGGCGACGTAGATGGGCTTTCCCAGGTATTCGCCGGGAGACCAGATGGAGAAGAAATCTTTTCCAATTTCCTGTCCGTCATATACTGCGCTGTATTTATTATTCTTGACGCCCGCATAGAACAATTTTCCGGCGATGAGCGCGGGCATAAGAGCCTGATCATAGGACGCTCCTATCTCTTTTCCGTCGTATAATATGAGTTTTTTATTGCCATTCGATACATTGCCATTTGATACGATATATGCGGGCTTTCCTCCCAGGTTCCCTGCGTAAACCATGCGGGTGTAGAATGTGGCGTATTCTCCGAACGAGGCTGCGGGGGTATTCTGAACCGGCAGCGTTGTCGCGGTAATGAACTGGGTGGTGGTTGTGACGGCAGTCCCTTTGTTGCCTGCGCATCCGCAGAAAAATAGCAGAACGCACAGTATAAGCGATAAAGCTATCGGTGTTCTTGCTCTTGGATAAGCCATGGATTTATCTTAGGCGTTTTCCGAATAAAAAGTTAAAAGAAGAAGCTTGACGCACAGATTCTCCGGCGTCCGGACTTTTTTACTTATACCGCCTGCGTAACTACGTTTTTGGCCTTTGCCTCTAATTTCCAGGCAACGAACACCATTAATGCCCAGACGATCAAACAGACGACAAGCATACCGACTCCTACGGTCAATATCTCCTGGAACATGACTGCGGTATCCTGTGCGCTCTTCATGGCCGTCAGAAAGGGGAAATAGGGCACTATCTCCCCGTGGGCGACGTGTTCCAATGCCAGCCCTGCGGTTCCTCCCCAGAGCATCGCGTTAAGCCAGTTTATGTGGTACTTTTCCGGTATCTTTTTCCTGCAGGCCGTTGTAACAATAGCAACGGCCGTTGGTGCGCTAAAACATGCCATTTTTTTTTACCTCGTCGTTATCTCCCCCTTTGTTTTCGATATTACTAGTGCGATCTCCCATATAATAAATACGGGTATCAGCATCGCTATACCGAGAACCGTCCCGTTCTCGATAAGTCCTTCCGTTTCCATTTCAAGGAACGAGCCCGAGCCTTCGTATCCCATCACATGGTCCACCAGTATCATCACTGCAAGCCCCCAGAGCATCAAAGCCAAAAAACTCAGCTTGTATTTCTTCGGAGCATACGCCCATAACGCAGTCACGAGTATTGCCGCGACAAAAGATGTTATCAACCACATATTTTCACCAGTAATACTATTTACAATTTCGTAATACTACTATTATATTTGCTTCAATGCATAAAAAGGGCGTTTAAATGTCTGAGGCTGTCCCATAATTCGTTTTTGGTTTTTGAGGTACTGAAGCTTTTTTTTTGGGGGGTTGAATTAAAAAACGTCCCTCTTTTCGGGTCAATACCCCGCTTTTTTCGCCCATCATTCGATGTATTTTCTGCAAATTGTGCGCGATACACGCTAAATTTAGTTCGATCTTTGCTTTTTCCCTTCTTCTCAGTAAAAATTCCCTAACCCCGATTGGTTTTCAGGTTTCCTTACACTGGCTCCACGCTTGTCTTACGCTGATTATAAATCCGTCTATCTTCAGGTGTGGACATTTTATTCCTCATTCTAAGACGCTCCCTAAAATAGGACGGACGGTCTTTTTTCTTCTTTATCTGCGGATTGTAGAAGGTGACAAGCGTCCTCCCGCTCTTATTTCTCGTATAAGGACCACGATATCGATACCTTGTTCCATCTACAATGATCTCATTGTGCTTTTCATCATATTCGTAATGGTCGTGATTGAGATTCTGTTCCTTGCAATCTAATTCCTGAGTCTGCGCCCTCGAAGGATCATACAAATCCAAGCCCTTATCCTCCGCAAAATGGATGTTTTCCCTGTCGCTGTAAGCGCATTCCACGCCGATTTTTGTGTTCTTTTGCAGCTCAACGTTTTCCCGCAGCTTGTTCATCTGAGGAATAAACTGATGCGCATCATGTTTATCCTGGCAGACATCAGAAGACAAAACAATCTGATTACTGGAAACACCCAATTGAATATTATAGCACAACTCACTCACTCCATGCTTATTCTGCATCATGCGACGCTCAGGATCCGAAAGAGAAACCTTCTTCAAACCATGCTCTTCAAGCTCCGTCTTGGCCTTACCTATTTTTTTCTTAATCCGCTTCTTGTTTTCACTCTCATTGTACTCCCGCACAATACGCTTTAAATCACGCCTATCAACGCCGGTTAAGCCTTCTTCCCTGCCGTCAAACAATTCATCTTTCAAATCATCCAAGGTATTGTCCTCCTCAATCATCTTATATCAGGACATAATCGCTCAGCCAAATACATGAAAACAAAATTCTCACGCGCAGCACGCGCAATCTTCCGGGAAGAACGAGTACCGCACATCATACCCTAAACCAAAACCTTCAACAAAACACGAGGATGATAAGCAGGATGCTCTGCGTCCTCATAAACAGAATCAAATCCTGAATAATCCAAAGAATCAACAAAATCCTCAACAAAAAAACAGACATGGCCCCCGGAATCATATCACGAATACTAGGCGGAAGAAGCCAATTCTGACCCTTAAAAGAATCAATATAAGCCATAACAAATGCGCCTCTGCATAATGATTTACGAAAGAAAGTATAAATACACAAACACAAATTCAAACAAAGAATTATGGGACAACCTGGCCTGTTATGCGATCATTCTTTTTTGCTATCAATAAAACTATATAATGTAGTACAAAATCATCATAATCTATCATGACATATATACAATATTTATCATGATTTATCATTAAAGAGAACATTGGACGGGGCTTTTTATACTCTGCCTGTACAAGTATAAACGGAGAAAATTATTCGAGGTGTTTCCCCAAATGAAAAACCAAGAAAATATTTTTCCGGCTGAGAAGTGTTATATCCTTGACTTTCTAAACAACTCATACTGCGCAAGATATGAAAAAGTCCGGGTGCCGTCCCGGGAGGAACTGCTTGCTATGTGGAAGGACAAGGGATTGATAGCTGTTGAAAAGGTCTTTTCTATTATATTCTGTCTAAATCTGAATACTCTCCTCAGAGGTGTTTTATGAAAACAAAAAAGGTCAATGCTAAATCTTTATGCAAAATTTTAATACTTGGATTGATGATATTAGCTCTAGCTGATAATGCGTTAGCTGCGTTGGTTGTTTCGGTGGAGACGACCGACCCTTTAGGGAATCCTGAGCGGGTTTTCAAATCTGGGGGTGATGTTAACCTTACAACCGTTATCCAGAACGGTGGTTCAAGTACGGCTTCTGGTACTCTACAGCTCTTAATTTATAATGGAAGTAATAGCCAGGTAGGCCAGCTTTCTAAATCCATTTCTGTCGCTCCCGGCGAAACAAAATATTTTAACATGGTTTGGAATTCCGGTAACTATGCTGCCTGGAAGTCCCCCAGCGGGTTCAGTTTCGTAGGTCAAAATTTCAAGGTTATCGCTAAATTCAATAGTACCTCCTCAGAATTTAGGTTCTACGTGGACGAATTCGGGGTTTCGAAGGACTACAGGACGCTTACCTATTACGTTGCCGTAAGCGACTGGGAAACAATTTTCGAAAAGCTTAAACCTTACGCGGGAGATCAGGGAAAGATCGATTCAATGTGGACGAGCGAATGGGAACGAGTAATCAAGTATGCATCCGGCTATGGGCTAAACGTATTAGATTTGGCGTATTTGTGGTATTCCTACGGCGAGGATGAAGCTTGCACAATTAAACCCGCACTCCAAAAAGGTAGCTGTGAATGTCCTTTTAATAATAAATTAACAAGCTGCTGGTTTCCAGGAAGCGAGGATGGAAATAGCTATTATTCTACGCCACCTATGACTGCTTCTGTCCGTCGAGGAAACTTTAATTCTTTAGGCATTTATTCGATTACTGATGCAAGAAAAAAAATACGAGAGATATCTGATATTGCTCATAGGTATGGGATGAAAGTAACTGTCTATATGGATCCTATCGGTTTGTATGACCCTGTTCATGTTCCTGGATGCGAACTTTCTCCCAATCCTAAAACAGACCTAATGGCTGATGGCTGGGTTGAAAAAAATAGTTCAGGTGTTGTTAAAAGATTGACTTTACTCGAGGGGACCCCCATATCTTATGCCGTTACTGCGTCTCCTTATGGTGTGTCCAAGACGGGCGTTACTGCTGAGGACGGTTCTGGATTTTCTCGGGAACAAATTGACGATGATCTGTCTGAAGGTGAGAATTGGGCTGATGACCCCAGTTATCATTATCATATGGTGAAACAGTTTCGTTGGCTTGTGAAGAATTACGATTTTGACATATTTTTTGTAGACGATACTGGGAGACTTGTTATGGGCGGCGATTTACTCAATACGCTCGGCGGTGAAACATATAATCTCCCAATAAAATTTGGTTCTGCGGAAACCTGTGCAACTAGAATATCTCACCTTGAATACCCTAGTGATACTCCTTATGGCGTGTATAACAGCGATTATGCATCTGATTTAAAGATAAAACTTAACAGTCAAGGTAATTCGAATCTTGGACTAAATGTAAATGACACTTTTACTCTAGACGCCTATGCTAACATGATACGCCATATGAGAGGGCAGTTAAAAGAAGGTGTAGGAGCTGATAAAGCTCTTTTCTCCTCCGACTATTTTGTTCCATGGCCTTCGTTAGCTGCTTCTGAGGATGGTTCGAGCACAGACCAGTTTACCTCCGACATAGGGGAAACTGAAAAGGGCTGTCATATCTTGTGGAGCGAGCAAACGTATGATACCTCCTTTAAACCTATGCGCCCAGGGCATTACAAAGATCCGTTTAATAATCCCCCTCTAACCGGAGATCAAAGAGATCCTCGCGTTATAGTTGGATGGACTTGGAGTAACCGGGGTATAAATGAATTCAATTATCCAAAAATATCGTCAGATAACAATCCCGATTTTATCGTCTCGAATCTTTCAAATTACCTGACGATGTATAATGGATACAAGGATGTGTTCGCTGATCCAAATCTAAATTTGGATTCTGTAGGCAGGAGCAACATGGCCGTAACTGATTTAGAACGGAATTCAGATACATACAAAAATTATCCCACGATTTATCCCTCTACTGATGGAATCATACCCGACCCGGGGATTAATTATGATCTGGCCATAACTGGCGTGTTAACCTATAGCAGCCCATTACGCCCTACTGGTAAGAGGTATGTCATTCATGCCGTACAGGAGAAAAACGGCGGCAAAGCTCTGACACGTTTTTATTATGCTCCTGTTTTACTCAAACTCCCCGCAAACACACAAACGAACCACATAGAGATAAAACTGCTTAGCGGAGACCTTTACGATGGCAAAAACATAGAGACTGATTTGACAACCAAAACCAATCTCTGGCGGCGATGCGATTCTGTAGGAATCCCAAAATCCGATGGCGACTATATCTCCGTAGACATTCCGACGAAAATATATTCAGTCGTCGTCGTGGATATACTAAGTACTCCCAGTTGTCTGTACGACTCTGATGGAGATGGAGTCAAAGATTGCAGAGATACTTGCCTTTCAACATACGGTCCAGAATGCAATAGCGGCTGTCCCGAGTCTGCTGCAGTCTCAAATGCCGGCGACTATTATTGCGCAAACGCGCCAGTGATTTCTCCGGATAGCGTCGTTAAAGCTACTTACACCCCTGATTTAAATTACCTATGGCGTGGTTTTTATAAGGTGAGTTTTAGTTCTCCCGGCGTTGTTTACCTGAGCATGTCTTCTAGTGCAGATTATGATCTCTATGTTTCGAGTGCCTGTGGTAGCGAGCCTTTCTGTACAAGTAGGACTATTGGTTCAGAAACTGAGAGTTGCGTTATCAGCAATTCGGGGACGTATTACATAGAAGTTGATATGGATTCTGGTTCTGGAGAATTCCGCCTTTCAGCCAAAAGGGATAGCGATGGCGATGGAAATGCCGATTATTATGACTGCGACGACGACAACGATGGCGTATTCGATAAAAACGATAATTGTCCCTTTGACCGTAATCCTGGCCAGATGGACTATAATCACAATTACATAGGCGATGTTTGCGATCCAATCGGCGGCCTCGCAGGAGATGCTAATCGAGATAATAAGGTGGATTACTCCGATCTATTGATTCTTGCTACGGCATACGGTTCAAATAAAGGCCAGCAGAACTATGATATCCGTTCCGACTTTGATGAGAATGGATACGTGAATTACGGTGATCTGCTCACTCTTTCTACAAGCTACGGAACCGGGAAAAGCGTTTCAAGTGCCACGAATCAAGCTAAGACCACTAAACTGGGTCTCAAGTCTTTTGAGGGCCCTTCAGCGACTATAAGCGCAGTTCCATCTGCTAGTCAAGTCAAAGTAAATGATATCTTTACGGTGCAGATCGCATCGACGCCTCTTGATGGTATCTATGGATATAGTTTCAGATTATATTACAATTCATCAGTACTGAATGTTACTGGCGTTTCGTCAGGCGATTATCTCTCATCTTGCAGCTCGCGCTACAACGTCTCTGCAAATAAGCCAGGTGTCGTTGGGATCGATTTTGCATGCCTTGAGCCTAAGGCTAGTGCAGGAACCGCTCTGTCGGTTGTAACTTTTATGGCGATTTCTCCAGGGAACGTTATTTTGGACTTGACGGATTCTGAAATAAATTTTGAATATGGAAATGAAGCGGCGATTACAGAATCTGATGGTATTGTGACGGTGATCGGCGCAGAATGTTCCTACTGCTGGCCGGATGCGAGAGGAATGGACACAAAAAACTGCATCGCGGCTAATGGTTGTCCTGGGATGCAAGTGCGTTATTGCTCCTGCGACATCGGTAAATGGGGTGCTTGGCAAGCCTGTGGAACAAACGGGATTATGTGCAGTGATGGTATTTGTCGAACTTCATGCACAACAACTACAACCACGACGACCCTGCCAGCCACCTTGATCAGTGTCTCTTTTCGTTCCCCCACTCCTTCCAACAACAGCCTTGTGGGTCCGAACGGAGCCGTCCTTAATGTGAGCCTGTCCACGGGTTCGGGCAGGACCCTTGACTCCCTGAGGTTCAACTGGAACGGGGTCAACTACAGCATTTATGACAAGGATCTTGTTCTTGGTCAGTCCTTTAATGGAAATACTCGCATCGGCGAGTCGTCAACTCTATTTGTCGATGTTTCCGGGCAGGGGAATAATGGTTCATGCGACCTTGCAGGGGGGAAATGCCCATCATACGTTTCCGGAAGGTTCGGCTCCGCCCTGTCTTTTGACGGCTCAAACGATGTTGTGACTGTCCCGAATTCTGAGAGCCTGAATTTTGAGCGGACCGATTCGTTCTCTTTCGAGGCATGGGTCTATCGCAGGTCGTCTTTGTCTGTTCCTATCCTTGCAAAGATGTCCTCTGATCCTTATACGGGCTACGGTTTTGAGATCAATTCTGATCGGCTGTCTTTTGAGCTGATCTATAATTGGTTCAGAACCCGCTTGATCAAGAGGTCTGCTGCTATAATCCCGGTGAATACGTGGTATCACGTCGCTGTTACGTATGGCGGCGATGGCAGCCCGCAGATGTATTTCAACGGCGTAAGCGTGGGTGTGGACACAGTTTTCGATACGCTGGGGTCTAGCAGCATCAAGAGTTCCGCTCCTTTCACCATAGGTTCGAGGGTCGACGGGGGGACTATAAACGGTTCGATCGACGAGGTCCGGGTCTATAGACGCAAGCTTTCTGCGCAGGAGGTGTGGTTTCATTATCAGTCTGAGGTGCAGAAGTATAATTCGACTGAGTATCGGTTCTATTGTAACCTGTCGAATCTGGGCGTTGGGACGTATACTTATTACGCGTGGGCGAATGATTCTGCCGGGAACAAGGCGCAGACAGACAATGGAGTACGGACGGTTCGCGTTGGTACGACCACTACAACGTCTACCACGACGACTACCTCGACGACTCTGGCGACCACATTGATCGGTGTCGTTTTCCGCTCTCCGACCCCTGTCAATAACAGTCAGGTCAGTCCGAACGGAGCCGTCTTTAACGTGAGCGTGTCTCCTGGTTCAGGCAATGTTTTGGACTCAATGTGGTTCAACTGGAATGGTGTCAATTACAGTGTATACGACAAGGATCTGGTGCTTGCGCAGGGCTTCAACAACAACACTGCCCTCGGCGAATCCTCGATTCGTTTCGTGGACGCTTCAAAGTACAAGAACAATGGATCGTGCGACCTGGCGGGCGGCAAGTGTCCTGCGTTCGTCGGAGGAAAGTACGGCAAAGCAGTATCCTTTGACGGATACAATGACGTTGTGACTGTTCCTACGTCGGATAGCACGAGTTTTGACCGGACTGATTCGTTCTCTTTCGAGGCCTGGGTCTACAGGAGGACGACGGCGCATTCTCCGATAGTGGCAAAGATGAATTCCGATCCATATATGGGTTACGGCGTGGAGATCTTCGCCGACGGCAAGATTTATCTGGAGCTGATCAATAACTGGTTCACCTCGAGGATGTCTAAGAGGTCTGTTAGCACGATTCCGCTGAATACTTGGTATCATGTAGCGATTGCCTACGGTGGGGATGGCAGCCCGCAGATGTATTTCAATGGCGTGAGCGTCGCGACCGAAGTGGACGCGGACAACCTGGGGAGTAACGGCATAAAGAGCGCCGCAGCTCTTACAGTCGGTTCGCGGGTTGACGGAGGGACCATGAATGGCAGCATAGACGAACTGCGCATATACCGTCGCAAGCTTTCTGCGCAGGAGGTGTGGTTTCATTATCAGTCTGAGGTGCAGAAGTATAATTCGACTGAGTATCGGTTCTATTGTAACCTGTCGAATCTGGGCGTTGGGACGTATACTTATTACGCGTGGGCGAATGATTCTGCCGGGAACAAGGCGCAGACAGACAATGGAGTACGGACGGTTCGCGTTGGTACGACCACTACGACGACTACCACGACCACTACAATGACTACCACGACCACTACAATGACTACCACGACCACTACAATGACTACCACGACCACTACAATGACTACCACGACCACTACAATGACAACCACTACAACTACTACCACAACAACTACTTCCACTACAAGAACTACCACGACCACTACAACTACAACAACCACCACGACTCAGTCAGCTTCCGTCCTCCCCGGCTTTGCCAAGCGCGTTCCTGTGAACATCAGCGTGGCAAAAAACGCAACCAACCTCGGTCTTTTCTTTAAAGTCACATACGACAGTGACATGAAGCCGGACTTCTCTGATCTAAGGTTCGTGAATCGCAACGGATCGACTGCACTGCCTTACTGGGTAGAGAATGTAAATAACGGTTCGTGGGCAGAGGTTTGGATTAAAGCCGACTCTTTGAATACTAAAAACGGGACTCAGCTTTGGTTGTTCTACGGCAATGCTTCTGCCGTATCTCAGAGCAATGGCAGCAAGACATTCCTTTTCTTCGATGACTTTAATGATGGTGTAGTCAATTCCGCTTGGACAAAGCTTCAGAGCGAGGCGTCTATCAATGAGGCCAACGGCTATTTGGAGACTCCTGAGTGTGGGGAGAGCGGCTATCAGACTTGCATGAACGGCTACGCTTATGTCTATCTGAATCTTTCAAAGGCTCCAATAGGCTTGAACATTTCTAAGCCTTATCTTGTGGGAGTGAAGTCCTGGAATGCGGAGGATAATACTGGCGGGGAGACTGCGCAGACTGGTCTTTGGAGAGTTGCTCCAAATCAGGTCTGGCCGCTGGATGCTGCGTTCTTCCACCATGGTGATCCGAATAACAATATTGGTTATTATTCCGGATTCAATGGGTCCGCAAGCTTTGGACAGTATGTTCCGGTGCAGGACCGCTGGTTCATGGAAGGCTTCCGTTTCGACGGGACTAACATGAGCCTGTATTTCAACGGAACCAAGAGGAATACCTTTGCATGGCCCTACAAGAGCGGATTTGTGTCTCTCGGTAAGACCGGCGGCTCAGAGGCATCGGTTGACAATAATCGGTGGGATGACCTCTACGTAGCCGAATATGTTTTCCCAGAACCTCAGACGGTATTCGGCGCCGAACAGAATAACGTCGGAACACTTGTTACCACGACGACCACGACAACAACTACTCTTGCCTTGTTATCTTTCAAGACACCGACTGAGACTAATGGTGCGACGATAAACCGCAGCTTTGCTCAAGTAAACGTGTCAAATACTGCAGCAATATCCGGACTCTCCCTGTACTGGAACGGGACTACGTATAGGGTGCTTGATGGCTCTCTTGCATTGGCCTATAACTTCAACAACATATCGGCCGCAGGCGACAGCGCGACAAAGGTTGGGGACGTCTCCTCGAAGGGACACGTTGGCAACATATCCGGTGCCGTCTGGTCAAGATCCGGTAAATATAACGGAGCTATGTTCTTCGATGGTGTGGATGATCAGGTCGATGTCAACGGTACGCTGGGCGGCGCAGCCGAGCTCACGGTGATCGCCTGGGTGAACGTGAATGCGACCACCGGAACATTCCAGTCTATAGTCGGAACCCCTGACAGCTGTATGGTCCACATGCAGCTTAATGCGATTGGTAACATGGCAGTATTCACAAGCAGCGGAGGGATAAACCTGCCTATAATCGCGCAGACGCCGACAGGAGTATGGAGGCACATAGCTATAACTGCGAAGTCCGGGAACCTCACGCTCTATCAGGACGGATCCGTAGCGGGCTATGCAACAACCGCGTTCTCAAGCATTACTCCCTGCAGCACTGTTAAAATAGGCTCAGGCATATCAGGAAGGAACTTTAAAGGCTTGATAGATGAGGTGAGGATATACAACAGGGCTCTCTCCCAGAAGGAAATATCCATGTTCTACCAGTCGGAGCTGCAGAAATACAGTTCCACAGAATGGCGGTTCTACGGGAATCTGACAGGGCTTGAGAACGGCAAATCCAGCTATTATTTCTCAGCGAACAAGACTGCGGGAGGATCTGGAACAACGGAGACCAGAACTGTGACCATGAATGTCTAAGGCTTTATTTAATCCCGTAATCCGATTCTTTATCGATGGATGCGGGAAAAACATTTTTTTTAGTTCTTATTTTAGCCGCGACTTTATTGCCTGGTTGCGTACAGCAGCAGGAGCAGTCCCCGGTAACTACTGTAACGGTCGCTGAATCGACCATTCAAACCTCGACAATAGGGGTTTCTACAAGCGTTCCTGCCTCGATCACGACAACTACTCAGCAGGTCCTGGTCACGCAAACGACAACTACCTCCCGTCAATGCACTATCCCCACAATGCAACAGTGCCTTGACTCCGACGGACTAGACCCCTACAAAAAAGGCACAGTATCCGGCAGATTGAACCTCTACCTGACGGATGTATCGGATCCCGCGCACTACAACTGGGGCGAGAAGAACGAGGCATGCGTAAATGGAACCGCGGTCCTGGAGTACACCTGTGAAGTCATCGACTGCAACCTCCTCCTCAAGAACAAGACTATCGACTGCCCCTCTGGCTATGTATGCTTTGATGGAGCCTGCACGCAGGAGAACGATTCAGGGGTTGCAAAGATAAAGACCCCCCGCTACGGGGAAGTGAAGGCTGCGATCACATTGAATAAGCCGCTGTATCACTCCGGGGAACAGATGGAAATAACCGTGAAGATAAGCAGCCAGAAAAGACTGGACGTAAACGTGAACGTCTACGGCATATACGCAGGCCGCTACCGGCTTAACCAGACGCAGGCAGTCGTCCTAAACGCAGGGTCGAACGACGTATCCTTCAATTATCCAAGCCCTCCCTGCAACAAATGCGCAGGAGTCGCGGAAGGAACTTACGTTATCTCTGCGGAAGTACTATACAATGACAACGTGGTAGCCCGCGACAACAAGAACGTCGAATTAAAACAGTGAGCCCTCAAAAATGGACACAAAAGAGAAAGTCGCAAAGGTTATTGAAAAAGTCCGCCCGGCCCTGCAGCAGGACGGAGGAGACATACAGTTATTGGACGTAAAAGGAGACGTAGCCAAAGTACGGCTCCAGGGCGCATGCGCCGGCTGCCCAATGGCCCAGATGACCCTGAAGAACTACGTGGAAGCGATGATCAAAAAAGAAGTGCCGGAGATAAAAACGGTGGAGACAGGATAAATATTCCTCTATACATATTTTTTTGGTATATGCCTCTTTTTTCTCTTTCTAAATCCAATTAATACCTTATGGTCAAGGAAAAGATCCTCGTAACCGCAGCCCTCCCCTACGCGAACGGGCCGCTTCACGTCGGGCACGCTATCGGCGCCTACATTCCTGCGGACGTGTACGTTCGTTTTAATCGCATGAAGGGAAACGACGTCGTATTCGTCGGGGGCACGGACGAGCATGGGACGCCCATAGCGGTCGCCGCGGAAAAGGAGGGTGTTTCTCCCCAGGTCATAGTCGATCGGTATCATGAGGCTATCAAAAAATCCTTTGTGGATCTTGGCATAAGCTTTGACAATTTTTCCCGGACCACGAGACCCATTCATTATGAGCTCTCTCAGCAGTTCTTCAAAGACATACTCGAAAAGGGCTACATATACAAGAAAGTCGTAGAGCGCCCCTATTGCAATAGCTGTAAGCGTTTTCTGCCTGACCGCTACGTGCGAGGCACCTGTCCGCACTGCGGGAGCAAGGATGAGCGGGGCGATCAGTGCGAGGCCTGCGGAAAGCAATTGGAGCCTCATGAATTAAAGGATTCCTACTGCGTTACCTGTCGCAATCCGCCTGTCATGAAGGCGACCGAGCACTGGTTCTTCAAGCTCTCCGAGTTCTCCGCGAAATTGCACGGCTGGATAGAAGAGAACCGGCATTGGCCCGACAACGCGAGGAACTTCTCTCTGGGCTGGATAAAGGAGGGCCTCGAGGACCGGGCTATTACAAGAGACCTCTCCTGGGGCGTTCCAGTGCCGATCGAAGGCGCGAAGGGGAAGGTCTTATACGTCTGGTTCGATGCGCCTATTGGTTATATCTCTGCGACAAAGGAGTGGGCCCAAAAAATCGGGAAACCCGGTGAATGGAAGAAGTACTGGCAGATGCCGGACACAAAGATAGTCCACTTCCTTGGCAAAGACAATATCCCGTTCCATGCCATAATCTGGCCCGCGATGCTCATGGCCCACGGCCAGTACACGTTACCCTGGCAGGTTTCCAGCAACGAGTACCTGACCTTGGAGGGGAAGAAGATGTCCACCAGCAGGAACTGGGTCCTCTGGCTGCATGACGCGCTTACAGCGTACGATACCGACGTTATCCGCTATTATCTGCTTAGCATAAACCCTGAAAAGAAGGACGCGGATTTCTCGCTCAAAGACTTCCAGGGAAAGACCAACAGCGAACTGATCGGCACATACGGCAATTTTGTGAACCGCAGCATGTCTTTCCTGGAGCGCAGCGGCTCTGTCGTTCCAAAGGTGACGGCGTTTGACGCGCTCGATGAGAAGATGCAGGAGCTCATAAGGGAGTCGCCTGAGAAGGTGGGCAAACACCTGGCGCACTTTAAGTTTTTGGACGCGCTCAAGGAATTGATGGCAATCGCTCACTGCGGGAACGAGTATTTCCAGAAAAAGGAGCCCTGGAAGAACGAGAACGCGACCACTTTGTACCTGTGTGCGAACCTGTGCAGGACTCTTGCGATACTGTCTTACCCGTTCCTTCCGTTCACGTCCGAGAAGATATGGAAGATGCTCGGCCTGGAAGGAAAAGTGTCAGAGTGCCGCTGGGAAGACGCGGGAGAACTCGCAGTCAGGGAAGGCCACAGGATAGGGAAAGTTTTTACCTTATTCAAAAAGATAGAAGATGACGAGATCGCAGCCTTTGGAAAGAAGTATCTAAGCACTGAAAAGAAGGAGGAACAAAAAATGGACGCAAATTGCCTGGAATACGAAGAATTCAAGAAGACCGAACTACGGATAGGTGTTATCAAAGAGGTTGTCGAGCACCCCAAGGCTGACAAGCTGTATGTTTTGAAAGTCGACCTCGGAGAACCGGCTCTAAGGCAGATAGTTGCGGGAATACGCAATTACTACAAAAAAGAGGAACTATTGGGAAAACACGTCGTAGTCGTTGCGAACCTAAAACCCGCGGAACTGCGGGGAGTGTTGTCGGAGGGCATGCTGCTTGCTGCGGACGTGGACGGGAAGGCGATACTGCTCGTTCCCGATAAAGAGGCTCCGGTGGGGTCGAAGATACGGTGATTTAAGGTCTGGGGGAACTGCAAGGCGTTAAGCGATGCTGTAATTATTTTGGTACTGATAATCTGATGTCTGCCAGGTGATTCTTGAGGACTTAGTAATACTTTTCCTATGCTCTGTCTCGTTATTTATATTTTCGATACTGATTTATCCTAAACTATATTCAAAATATTACGAGGTAAATTAAATGAAAGTCCTGCTCGACACCAACATAGTGATTCATCGAGAAACCATTAATCCTAGTAATAAAGATATAGGAGAACTCTTTCGATGGCTGGACAAATTAAAATACGAGAAATGCATGCACAGAGTAACCATCGCGGAGATAAACAAAAATAAGAACGAAGAAGCATGCAAAGCATTTTCCATAAAATTAAAGAGCTACTACCTCTTGCCGACCGAAGCGTCGATAGGTGCTGAAATATCAATCCTATCAAAAGGGGATGCTACTGAAAACGATAAAAACGATACTCTGCTATTAAATGAGGTCTACTCTGGACGCATCGATTATCTAATAACCGAAGACCGTAAGCTTCATGAAAAATCCCGGAAGATGGGGATAGAGGATAAAATTTTCACCATCGAGAGCTTCATCGAGAAAGTATCCTCAGAGAATCCTGGTCTGGTGGACTACAAGGTATTGTCCGTCAAGAAAGGATACTTCAGTAACATCGACTTGAAGGACGAATTTTTCGAAAGCCTCAGAAAGGCGTACGTCGGCTTTGACAAATGGTTCGACAAAAAGGCACAGGAGCTCTCATACGTCTGTACTGCTGGAAAAAAGATTGTGGCATTCTTATACCTTAAAGTCGAGAACGAATCCGAGCCTTACGAAGGCATAACTCCACCGTTCAAGAAAAAGAAGCGCCTGAAGGTAGGGACTTTCAAAGTGGATTTAAGCGGGTTCAAACTCGGGGAAAGATTCATAAAAATAATCTACGATAACGCGCTTAAATCCTCGGTGGACGAGATATACGTGACGATCTTCCCGGACCAAACCCGACTGATCGAGTTGTTAAAGGATTATGGATTCAATTATTACGGAATAAAGGAATCTTTATCTGGAAAAGAAGATGTCTACGTACGCGACCTCTCTTTGACTGCGTCCCTTGAACACTCGAAAAACACATATCCATTCATTTCCAGGAAGGCAAATAAATACATGGTGCCGATATACCCGCAGTACCACACCGAGCTTTTCCCCGATTCAATCCTCAAGACGGAGTCGCCCCTCGATTTTGTCGAAAATGAGCCATACAGAAACGCCATCTCAAAGGTATACATTTCAAGATCCGTTAACAGGGACCTCAAAGCAGGAGATGTAATCATATTTTACCGTACGGCTGAACCCGGACGATCGGCATACTACACTTCTGTGATAACCACAATAGGAGTTGTCGAGAACATCCATACCGCGATAAAAGACCAGGAGCAGTTCATAAGCCTGTGCCGAAAGAGGAGCGTCTTTTCCGACGAAGAGCTCATAGAGCATTGGAACTACAATCCGAGAAACAGGTCCTTTATCGTGAATTTTTTGTATATATACTCGTTTCCAAAAAGAGTAAACTTAGAGGGACTAATAAAACTTGGAGTGATCCCGGACACCGTGAGCGCTCCGAGGGGCTTCGAAAAGGTATCCGATGAGTCTTTTGAAAAAATAATCAAGAATACAGAAAGCAATGAAAATATTGTTGTCGATTAAACCAAAATACAGCGAAAAGATTTTCTCTGGTGAAAAGCGATACGAATTCCGGAAACAGACGCCCAAGGAAAAAATCGAAAAAGTCTATGTATACGAATCCAACCCGACACAGCATATAGTAGGCTGGTTCACTATAAAACAGATATTGATCGGCTCGCCTAAGGATATCTGGGAGAAATGCAAGTCGTACGGGGGAATAGATTACGGCAACTTCTTTGCTTACTGCGCGGACAAGACAACGATCCATGCCCTGGAGATAGACGAATACGAGCAATTCGAGACCCCGATTGACCCATACGAAACATGCTCTGGGTTCAGGCCGCCGCAGAATTATGCGTACTTGGACGGATCGGAGCTGTACAAGAAAATGGGGGGAACGGCGGGAGCATTTCAGGCACTCCTAGTCGAGTAGCAAAGGCGAATTATTTATCTACCTTATTATTTCTTACCTATTCAACTGCCTTTTTAAAAGGCATTAAGTGAATTTAAGTGAATAAAACCTTAAATAACACATATGCCCATGGATTTTTAGCCCCCTAAACCCATATTCTCTGGATTCAAAATGCGTTCCCATTACTCAAGTGAAATAACTCCTGCGCTGGAAGGAAAAGAAGTAGCACTCGCCGGGTGGGTGCATGAGGTAAGAGACCTCGGCAAGCTCAAATTCATGGTCCTGCGCGACAGAGAGGGCTTCATACAGGTCACAGGCAAGAAAGACGCATGCACCGAAGACGTTCTCAAGGCTATCAGTTCCGTTTCCCGCGAGTCCGTCGTGGAAGTAAAGGGCGTCGTGAAGAAGAACGATCGCGCTCCCGGCGGTGTCGAGGTTTCGCCCCTGAGCGTGAACGTGGTCAGCGTGGCGCAGTCTCCGCTTCCATTGGACGTGACTGCGAAGGTCGATGCCGACATAGATACCCGGCTGAATAACCGGTTCATGGATGTTCGTAAGCCGGACGTTGCCGCAATATTCAAGATAAGGAGCGCAGTGGTCTCGGCTGCGCGCAGTTATCTGGATGGAAACGAGTTCATAGAAATCCATACTCCCAAGATAATCGCTTCGGCAAGCGAGGGCGGTACGAACCTTTTTCCTATATCGTATTTCGACAAAGAGGCGTATCTTGCGCAGTCGCCTCAGCTCTACAAGCAGATGATGATGGCGACCGGCCTGGACCGCGTCTATGAGACGACTTTCTATTTCAGGGCCGAGGAACACGATACCCGCAGGCATTTGAACGAGGTGACAGCGGTCGACGTGGAGCTGGCGTTCATCAAGAACGAAGAGGACGTTATGAACCTCCTCGAAGGGCTTGTCCTGTCTATGATAAAAGCGGCGTCTGACTGCAAAAAGGAATTGGGCATACTCAAAAAGGACATATCTGTTCCTGGGAAGGCATTGCGCATATCCTACGGCGAAGCAATAGAGATGCTCGCAGCCCATGGAAAAAAGATCCCCTCGGGCGAAGACATAGACACCGAGGGTGAGAAACTATTGGGCGAGATAATGAAGAGCGAGCGTTCGTCGGAGCTGTATTTTATCTATGGGTATCCCCTGTCTGCCAGGCCGTTCTATACGATGCCGGGGGACGAAAAATACTCAAGGTCGTTTGACCTAGAATACAAGGGCGTCGAAGTGTCGTCTGGCGCGCAGAGGATACACAACTACGACATGCTGCTTTCGCAGATTAAGGCAAAGAAATTGGACCCTGAAAGTTTCAAGTACTACCTGGACGCATTCAAATACGGCATGCCACCCCACGGCGGATTCGGCCTCGGCATAGACCGGATGATGATGCAGATGCTGGACCTTGCGATACGAGAAGTAGTCCTTTTCCCCAGAGACCGACACAGGCTGACTCCGTAATCTAAGGAATCCATGAAAATAGAATTCAAAAACTTCCTCGGAAGCCATGTACTCATTTCGATCGCCATAATCCTGGCAGTCATACTATCCGGGACCGTTGGCTACCTCCTCCTCGAGTCCCTGGATCCGCTTGATGCGCTTTATCATACGGTCATAACGGTTGCAACCGTTGGTTTCAGCGACATACCCAACGCCAAACCCGAGACAAAGATATTCACGATAATACTGGTACTGATATCAGTGGCCTCCTTTTACTACTTCGCAGGAGCCATAGCAGAGACGCTGATCGCAGGAAGGCTTTTTGAGGTGCTTAAATTGAGGAGACTGGAAGACGCTCTTGGGAGGGTGCGGGAACACGTGATTTTATGCGGATACGGCGACGTGGGAACGCTTCTTGCGGAAAAGATAAAAGACGTCGTGGTAGTGGAGAAGAACGATGCCCGCTTTGCCGAGCTGTTGAAAAAAGGCCTGCTATGCGTCAACGGGGATTCCACGAGCCCTGAGACCCTGGAATCGGCAGGTATAAAAAGGGCGAAAGCAATGATCGTCGCGCTTGACAGCGACCCTGAGATAGTATATACCATACTCACCGCAAAGGAGGTCAATCCGCATATAAAGATATACGCCCGGGCCAATGAGACCATGTCCGTGAACAAGATGAAAAAAGCGGGCGCAGATTACGTGATATGCCTTCCCGAGGTGGGGAGCCGGGACCTGTTGAACGCGCTCGACGGCCGGGCGAACGAATGCATGGGAATCCATTAGTTTGCAAGCGGGTTTTTATTTAGTCAATCCATAATAATATCTCAATAATTTTTGACATAGACGATGTACAGCCATACTAAAAGGATCGGGAGCGTCGGAAGATTCGGCGTAAGGACCGGTAAGAAGATACGTGAGGAGATGCGCAAGATAGAAGACGACGCCAAGAACAACGTCTGTCCCAACTGCGGCAAGAAAGTTTCCAGGAGAGCCGTAGGCGTCTGGGAATGCAAGTTCTGTAAAAACGTGTTTGCCGGCGGGAGCTATTTCCCCGTAAGCAAGAAGACGACCCTGGTGGAGGAGTAAAAAACAAAAAATGGCCTACGTATGCATGGAATGCGGGAACGACGTGGAATACGAATACCTCGTCCAGCACAAGCTTAAGTGCACCAAATGCAAAGAGAAGCGATCCAATATCTGGGTGAAGAAGAATAAAGGGAATACGCGTACTGTTCCCGCGATATAACTTTTTTAGGCATGAACGAGCTTTCTATCCGGCTTATGGTTCCGGGGGAGATCGCGCAGGTATGCTGCCGTTCCGTCGGCCTGGAAGCCCAGAGCGAGGCATTAAGCCGTTCTAAGGTGGAGTTGTTCTGCGAGAAAGACGCGTTGATTCTGAATGTGAGCGCCCAGGACCTGGGAGCGATGCGCGCGGCAGTCAATACCTATCTTCGGTGGGTGTTGTTGTGCTGCGATTTAACCGGAGAAAAACAAAGTAATAAAAAACCCTAAGATGGACCCACAGGTACCCAAACAGTTACAGGATAAAATAGCCCAGTTCCAGACCCTCCAAAGCCAGCTACAGATGTTATCCATGCAAAAACAGCAGCTTTTCATGCAGTCCGCGGACACGGATAACGCGTTGAAAGCCCTGGAAGGCGTATCAGGCGAGAAAGTATATCGTGCGGCAGGTCCCCTGCTGGTAGAGACCACCAAAGACGCGTCAGAGAAGAAACTGAAAGACGACAAGGAACTGACAGCCACCCGCCTGAAGATGATGGAAAAGCAGGAGACAAAGCTCACTGAAAAACTCGACGAATTACGCAACGAGCTACAGACCCTGATGAAACCCGGAACCGGGGCCATGTGATATATTTCTTGTTTTTGCCCTGTTTTTTTTGGGATTTATTCTCCAAGTCCTATATTATTATAAGTGATGATACCGACCCAGGCTGAGTCTCGTACTGTGATGATAAGGGTAGCTTCTGATCACGATAAAGGCGGCGTATAAGCCGGATGCAGGGTCGCCTGCGTCTATAGATGCTTATTAACTATTGCGTCTATCTCTTTGAGCAGCGCATCCATGCTGCTTTCGTTTTCTATGACATAGTCTGCGGCCTTCTTTATCTGCGGGAGATTCTTTTCAGTGCCCCGTTGTTCCATCTCTAAGAATGCGTCAAAGCTTATCTTCGCTTCCCCCTTTTCCCCGCGTTTCACTACTCGTTCATAGCGGGTACGCGCAGGGGCGTCCATGAAGAGCAGGAAGTTGTTGTCAAAAGAGCGCAGCATGTCTACTTCGTTCATGTACCTTATGCCGTCGACGACCACGACCTGCGAGCTGCTCTTTTCAAGGTCTTTTCTGAAGGCGTTAACCAATACGTCGCCGCCGAAGGTTTTCCTGACTGATTCGCCCAATGTCTGCAGGTTATTTCGGTCTTTTGGCAGATATAATCTGTCGAGGACGTCCATTAGTATCTGCGAGAAGCGCACCTGGTCTGCTCCGTATTTTTTGTGCAGGTGTTCGCTTACGGCGGTCTTTCCTGCGCCGATATTCCCTGTGAGGCCTATGACTAATTTCATCCTTATTTATAAAGATTAGTTATTAAATAGAACTACAAAAATAATACATGCTCCCGAGATGGTCACTCTTATAATAACTGAAAAACCGAACGTAGCCGAGAGGATAGCCAAATCCATAGGCCGCGGAGACGAGCGCAAGATGTCCCGCGAAGGCGCGCCCTATCACCAGGTAGGGGACGTATTCATTGCGCCCGCCGTGGGCCACATATTCAGCCTCAAAGAGAAAACAAAAGGCGGCTGGCGCTATCCGGTGTTCGACATAGAGTGGGCGCCAAGCTACGTGGTTAACAAGAACTCCGAGTTCACGAAAAAATACCTGGACAACCTGCAGTTCCTTTCGAAGAAATGCGACAAATTCATAAACGCGTGCGACTACGACATAGAAGGGGAAGTCATCTCCTACAATGCCATTAAATACGCATGCGGCATAGACCCTCTCTCCGACAAGGTTAGCCGGATGAAATTTTCCACCCTGACGAACGAAGCGATAGTCGCCGCCTACCAAAACCAGGAGAAGATAAACAAAGGCATGGCGGAAGCAGGCATAACACGGCACAAGCTGGACTGGTTCTGGGGTATAAACCTGTCGAGGGCGCTCACACTCTCAGTGAGACGGGCGAGAGGCTACGTTACATTGAGCATAGGGCGCGTGCAGGGGCCCACTCTAAAGATACTTGCCAGCAGGGAGGAAAAGATAAAAGCCTTCAAGCCCGAGCCCTACTGGGAGATAGAGATGATATGCCTCAAAGACGCTGACAAGATACGCTCCATGCACTCGGCAGACAAGATACTGCAAAAAGAAAAAGCCGAGGCCATAAAGAACAGATGCGGGAAAAAGGCGATAGTGGACAGCGTAAAACGCACAGAATCCAAGCAGGAGCCGCCCACGCCTTTCGATCTTACTACCCTGCAGACCGAGACCTACAAACAGCTTGGAATAGACCCCAGGAGGACGCTGGAGCTGGCGCAGGAACTGTATACCAACGCATACATAAGTTACCCGAGGACCTCGAGCCAGCAGCTCCCGGAGGGAATAGACTACGCCAAGATAATAAAGAACCTGTCCACGCTCAAAGAATACTGCGAACCTGCTAATTTGCTTCTCGCAAAGAAAAAGCTCAAACCCAACAACGGGAAAAAGAAAGACCCTGCGCACCCGGCGATATACCCGACGGGGGAAATACCCGGTTCATTGAACGAACAGGCCGCAAAAGTCTACGACCTCATAGCAAGAAGATTCCTTGCCACCTTCGGGGACGATGCAAAGCGCGAGACCGTGGAGATAAGGCTGAACAACAACTCCGAAATATTCATCGCATCAGGCACAAGGACCGTCGAGAAGGGATGGCACATACTCTACGGAAGATACGCCAAATTCGAAGAAGAAGAATTACCCGCAGTAAACCAGGGAGAAACGCTCCCAGTACAGGACTTGATAATCCACTCCAAGGAGACCAAGCCCCCTAAGAGATACACTCCGGCATCCATCATAAAAGAGATGGAAAAGAGGAACATCGGGACAAAAGCCACGCGCTCGCAGATAGTGGACATACTATTCAAAAGAGGATACGTCAACGGAAAAGCGCTCGAGGTAACGAACCTGGGGCTGAATGTCGTAACCACGCTGGACAAATACTGCCCCGAGGTCCTAAGCGAAAAACTCACCAGGAAATTCGAAGAAGAGATGGAAGAAATAGAGGCCGGCAAGCTCCCAAGCGAACAGGTCATAGACGAAGGAAAAACAACCCTGCTCACAATATCAAAAGAATTCAAAGACAACGAAGCAAAGATCGGCGAAGCCCTCGCCCAGTCCGCGAAAAGCGCAAAGGAGATGACGCGCCCGGTGTTGGGCAAATGCGTCGCCTGCGAAGGGAACCTGGTCATGCGCAAGTCAAAGCACGGCCAATTCATAGGCTGCGACAAATACCCGGCATGCACGTTCACCATGTCCTTGCCCAAATACAAGCTGGAGATCGGCGGAAAATGCAAGGAATGCGACTATGCAACGATCAAGGTGTTCGGCAAAAAGGTGTGGGGCTTCTGCGTGAACCCCAAATGTCCGAGCAAGACCAAAAAGGTGCCGGGCCAGGAGCAAACGCAGGCGGGTGCTGCGCCAAAGCCTGCCGAGCCTTCGGATACTGAGCCGCCTGCGGAAACTGAGGTGGATTCGGACGAATTGGTTGAAGAATGAATCGATGAGTATTACCTGCTGAAAAGGTCTTTTGCGACATCTGCGGATTTTTCCATTATTTCTTCCTCTCCCTTCACGATCCCGTTCTCCATCAGTATCTTCCCGTCGCATATGACTGTATCCACGCACGAGCCCTTTGCCGAATAGACAAGGTTCGCGGTCAGATTGTTTAAAGGCGTAAGCTCCGGCCTCTTTAGGTCGATCAATATTATGTCCGCCAGGCATCCTTCTTCTATTTTTCCCGTATTTATGCCCAGGGTCTTGGCGCCGTTTATCGTGGCCATGTCGAGTGCTTCTTTTGCCGGCAATACTGTGGGGTCGTGTCTGTGCACCTTCTGCAGTAGGGAAGCGAATTTCATAGACTCGAACATGTCCAGGCCGTTGTTGGAGGCGCAGCCGTCGGTTCCCAGCGACACAATGATGCCTGCGTCCTTCATCTCCTTGTACGGCAGTATCCCGGATGCCAGTTTCATGTTGGATACCGGGTTGTGGGCTATTTTGACGTTGTGCCTTGCCAGGATGGAAATGTCTTTTTGGTCCAGCCATATCCCGTGGGCGGCTATTAGGTTTGGGCCCAGGAAGCCCCGTTCTTCCAGGAAGGGCACAAGCCTTTTACCATGCTTCACATAGAAGTCTGCGTTCTCTTTCTCTGTTTCTGCAAGGTGGAAATTTATTAGCAATCCTTCCTTGTCTGCGTATTCCTTTATCCAACACAGAGTCTCCGGGAGGACAGTGTAAGGGGCGTGAGGCGCCAGTGCAGGCCTTATGCGCGGATTCTTCATATCCCTTACTTTCTTCACAAGCGCTTTGTTCTTCTTTTTCTCTTTTTCCGCCTGATCCTGATCCCCCCTGTCGATGAGTACCTCGCACACTACTGCGCGCATTCCCAGTTCATCGGCGGCCCGGACTGTACCCATCATATGCCAGTAGTTGTCGTTAAAACAGGTGGTCCCGGACTTGATCATCTCCAGGCAGGCGAGTTTTGCGCCCCAGTATACGTCCTCCTCTGTAAGCTTTGCCTCGCGGGGCCATATGTGTTTTTCCAGCCAGTCATGCAATTTCAGGTCGTCTGCGTAGCTTCGAAAGAGGGTCATCGCGGAATGCGTATGCGTGTTGACATAGCCGGGAAGCGCTGCCATGCCTTTGCCGTCGATCACGTATTCTGCTTTTTCAATATTTCCGATGCTCTTTATGCTGTTTCCCTCGACGTAGATACTTGTGGTCTTCCCTTTCAGAAGAACATTTTTTATGAGTATGCTCATTTTTCTGCGCCCTGCTCTATGAGCTCTTTTATTATCATCTTTAGGCCTCCTCTCTGCTCCGCGGACGCCTTTATTACCTGGGTGAAATCAAGGGGCGTGTCCAATATCCCGTGGGCGTAGTTGTCTACCAGGCTGATTGCGGCATATTTCAGGCCCAGTTCCTTTGCAAGAGTCGCCTCGGAGGCCATTGTCATGCCGACTACGTCGGCGTAGTTCTTGAACATGCTTATCTCTGCCCTGGTCTCCAGCCGGGGGCCCGTGGTCTGCAGGTACACTCCTCTCGGCGTGACCCTGATCTTTAGCTTCTGTGCGGCAGCTATTATCTTCTTTCTAAGTTCTTCGTCCAGGTCCGGGGTTATGTGAACTGCCCTGGAGTCGTTGAATGTAGGTATCCCGGAAAGATGCATATAGTCATGCGGTATGATTATGGATTTTGGGGGCATGCTCTTTTTCATGCTGCCAACAGACGTCAAGGCTATTATCTCAGTTACCCCCTCCTGCTTGAAAGCTGATATGTTTGCCTTGTGGTTGAGCATATGCGACGGAGTATTCCGGTCTCTGCCATGCCTGGGGATGAACAGAAAATCCTTGCCATAGATAGCATAAGCCTCTCCGTGGGCGGTTTTGATGGTCTTCTCCCCGGCTACGCCAAGGAAACCCAGGTCATAGAATCCCGTGCCTGCGATAATACCTATCATTGTATTTTAAATTATGTTAACTATATAAGAAGACAGGTTAAAATTAGTAAAACAGGGATGACTGGAATGGAAAAAGAATACACATGCCGCATCTACAATTGGGAAGATGCCTACGGACTAGCGGAAAAAGTCGCAGGAAAAATATCCCGGGACAAGTTTCTGCCGGATCGCATAATAGGCATAACCCGCGGAGGATGGGTGCCGTCGATGATGCTCTCAGATCTCCTGGAAGTAAAAGACCTGCTCTCGGTGAGGGTGGAACACTGGGGCGTCACCGGGGAAAAGGATGCGAAAGCGGTGCTAAAATACCCCCTGCAGACCGATCTATCCGGAAAAAAGGTCCTGCTCGTAGACGACCTCACAGACACCGGAGACAGCATCGCAGTGGCCTTGGAAGAGATAAAGAAGCACAACTTGGAAGAAATACGAACCGCGACCCTCATACACAAAAAACAGTCAAGGATCGAGCCGGACTACTACGCCCAAAAAACTGACAAATGGCAGTGGATAATACTTCCCTGGAACATAAACGAAGACCTGCTCCACCTGGTGCAAAAGGCTGCTGAAGGGAAAGAACTGTCAGTCAAAGACATGCAGAAAAAACTAAAAGAACGGTTCGACTTATCAGTAGACAAAAAGATGCTGGAAGACGTCCTGTCAAGGAAGGGAAAGATATGGGTCAGATAGTCCTGTACTGCTGCATCGTCCTACGGGATTTGGGCGTCTGGTTGATTATCTTTTTGTTATCCGCAAGGCCTATTCCCAAAACGTCGTCTCCCGACCGGAGTATATAATATCCTTTTTCCTTTTCCTCCGGCATGTCTACGTCTCTTCCTGACATTACGTACTTGGCCTGCTCATAATCGAGGTCTATCCCCTTCTTCGCAGTCTGCCCGATGTATTGCGCGCCTTCGATAGAGGGAATGATCGTTCCCTCCCGTATCGTGCAGAAATGTATCCCAGTCCATTCTGCCGGAACGTCTGGGATGCGTTCTCCGGTGTATAAGAAGATCTTTTTGGACTCCCGTTTCTCGTCTTTGGATAGAAAGAGGCCTTCGATCTCCAGGCAGGACTCGTACTGTAGGTTTATGTCTTCTATGAGCGAGTCCTTTTCTTCTTTTTTCAGTTTCCTAAGCATTTTGGTCTACGGTTTTTCTTATCTTTGCGATGAAATATGATTCGGTATCGTTGTCCTGCGGCATTATCCTCACGGCTTTCCTTGTCTTGTTCGTCAGGCCTTCGCGTGTCTTGAGTCCGGGGATCTCGAATTTTTCCAGTATTGCTTCCCGTTTTTCTTTTAGCAGGTATTCTATTACGTCCTCGTTTTCTTCCCTGCTGGTGGTGCAGGTGGAGTATATGAGGCTTCCTCCTGTATTAAGGGAGTTGTAGGCCGAGGCTATCAGTTTTTTTTGCAGGTTGGATAGTTTATGTATGCGGTCGATGCTCCATCTGGCGATGACCTGGGAATTTTTTCTCGCGGTGCCTATGTCCGAGCAGGGAGCGTCCAATAAGACTTTGTCGAATCTCTGGTTGTATCGCTCGAAGCCTACCCCGTCTCTTCTCGTCACTGTCACGTTGGATGCCCCGGCTTTTTGTATGTTTATGACGAGGGCGCGCACGCGTACGAAACTGGCCTCGTTTGCGACCAGGACTCCCTTGTTTTCCATTAGCTGCGCTATGTGCGTGGTCTTGGAGCCGGGCGCAGCGCACATGTCCAGCACATAGTCTCCCGGGTACGGGTCGAGTGCGAGCGAGGGTATCATCGACGAAGAATTCTGTATGTAGTAGTATCCGAGCTGATGCTCTACGGTGTCTAGTTCCATATCGGAGTCTATCCATAAGCCGTCCTGGCACCATGTTATCGGGCTGTATGCTGCGTTGTTCTTTTTAAGGAATTCTTCCACCCGTTCCCGGTCTACTTTTAGAGTGTTTACCCGGATGGACTTTCTTGCAGGCTTTCTCAGCGCCTCTATGAACTCGTCATAGTCCGAAAAAAGCCTTCTGTGATATTGCTCGAATTCCTTATTTATGCCCATTGTAAGTTATATACGGACTATGGAGTGAAAAATGGCAGACGAAAGTATAGACGTGGTCGCGGCGGTGATAAAGAACGAGGATCGGATCCTGATAACCAAAAGAAAGGAGGGCTCTTACATGGCCGGGCGCTGGGAGTTTCCCGGAGGCAAAGTGGAGAAGGGCGAAAAGCCGCAGCAGGCGCTTATCCGGGAGATAACGGAGGAATTGTGTGTTGACATAACGATAACCGGTCTGTTATACGTCAAACAGCATGTTTACGAACTAAGCGACGGGCGGAAAAGGAGGGTGAAACTTATGTTCTACGAGGCGCGAATCGAGAAAGGAGAGATAAAATGCATCGAATGCAGCGAATACCGCTGGGTCCTGCCCGAGGAGCTTACAGGTTTTGTTTTCGTGGACGGGGACTTGGATCTCGTTCAAAAACTCTCCGGATAGTTGCTTTTATCCTTTTTCTTAAAGGTTATAAGCAGGTATTGCACATGTTTTATATGTTATGAATTCTAAGCCGTCTATCTGGCCGTCCGAGGAAGTGCTTATGGCGTTCCCGGTAACCTACCGGCTGCGCTATCCAATGGACATCACACCCAAAAAGAAATCCGCTTATCTAACAGACAAGCGCCTGATATTGGAAGCGGACGACGAATACCACTATGTCCCATACGAATGGCTGACCGGCCTGAGAATAGGCGGGTGGAATCCCTCCAATAA
Organism: Candidatus Altarchaeales archaeon; assembly: GCA_023252215.1. Classification (GTDB taxonomy): domain Archaea; phylum Altiarchaeota; class Altiarchaeia; order IMC4; family QMZM01; genus CAIYYO01. The sequence continues at coordinate 33,656 of JAHEXG010000002.1, read as the reverse complement.
GTACGTGGAATTCGTGCACGGCAAAAAGATACGCTTCAGCACCCATTCCGGAGAATCGCATCCCGCGGAAAACAAGAAGACCCAGAAACTATACTACTGGCTGCGCGACCTGCACCTTAATTCCAGGCCAAAAAACAAGGTAATAGCAGATATAAGATCCCAGAGAAAGAAATTCGAGGACGCAACTCACATCTTCGAGATAGCGTCCAGCAACTTATAATTCTCCTCCGTCGTCCCGACCGTTATACGCACGTAGTTCCCGGGAAATCCTTGGAACTGCGGCTGAGGCCGCACGACTATCTTCTGCTCCAGCATCTTCTCGAAGAACTCCTTTGACGTCATAGGGCTTACGTCGAAGAGTATGAAGTTTGCATTAGACGGGATGACCCGGTACTTCTCGGAGAGCCTTATTTCGATCGCTTTTCTATCCGTTAACACTCTGCTTACTATCTTCTTCATGTAGTCCGTGTCTTTCAATGCGAGGAGCGCTGCTTCCTGCGCCAGGTAATTCACGGTGAACGGGCCTCTTACTTTTCGTACTGCTTCGGCGATCTGTGGGTCTGCCAGCGCATAACCTATGCGCATTCCTGCGAGGCCGAAGGCTTTGGCCATGGTGCGCATTATTATGACGTTGGGGTAATTCAGGAGCAGGTTCTTTGCGGTTATCCCGTGGTATTCGAAGTATGCTTCGTCTACTGCGAGTATTTTTCCTGTCTGCGCTATCTCTTCTAGGTCTCTTAATTCTATTACTGTCCCGGTGGGATTGTTGGGCGAGCATAGGAATAACAAATTGGCTTTCCAGGTCTCTTTTATGAATCTCTGGACGTTGAAGGAAAAATCCGGCTCCAGTGCGCTGCTTATGTATTCCCTGTTGTATATCTGGCTATATATTGGATAGGAAAGGAATGTGGGATATAGGCCGGCGACAGGTCCCTTGAATGCTTTTATCAAGAGTTCCACCATCTCGTCTGAGCCGTTGCTTATGACGACGTTCTCAGGCTTTACCCTGCAGTATGCGGCAAGCGCCTCTTTTACGTGCAGGTTCTTATACGGGTAGCGGAAGACCTGCGGCAGAAACTCGCGCAGGCCTGCGATCACCTTCGGGCTGGGGCCGTAGGAATTCTCGTTGCTGGCAAGTTTCGTCGTGCCTTCGATGGTTTTGCCCGGAGAATAAGGCGTTATCTTATTCACCCATTCATTCAAGTAATCGGCTGGCTTCATTTAACACCCCCTCCCGAGGCCGAATGCCAAAGGGAAGTTTGCAATGCTTTTCTTCTTAAATAAAGTATAGGTCTGGGGAAATAAATGACGAAAAACGCTTTTAAGTTCCCAGCTCCCAAATAATCTCATGGAACCATTCGTAGTTCTGTCTTTTCTTCTGGTCATATTGGCCGAGGTTTTCTTTCCTCTGGCGCTTGGCTTTTTCTTCGTTAAAAAATACAAGCTTTCCTGGAAGGTCTTTGCACTAGGCTTTCTCTTCTTCGTTCTCGTGCAGCTCATACATGCTCCGCTAGTCCTTTTGATACAGCAGCCTTTGACCGATTACGTGGGTAGACTGTTCCCCGATCACGTCATGGCTGTGGCGGCCTATGCGGTAATATTGGGTCTTCTTGCAGGCCTGTTCGAGGAACTGGGGCGTTTTATCGTCTACGGCCGGTTCTTTATAAGCAATAAGATAAAACTCGACAGGGGAAATGCCATGCTCTTTGGCGCAGGCTGGGGCGGCGTGGAAAGCATACTCGTAGGCGTTCTCATGCTTCTGACAGTGTTTTCCTACCTTTACGCCGCTCCTTTGACTGATGAGAAAATAAGCCAGATCAATGCGTCGATGAACGGCGCTCTCACACAGGAGAAGGCCGATGCCGTCAAGCAGGCGAATGATGCACTGATGGCTCTTACGCCCTACGACGTTTTGCCCGGGATGTTCGAGCGGATCTTTGCAATCACCCTGCATATAACCTGGTCTGTCATGGTCTTGTATGCGGTAGTGGAAAAACGCAACGAGCTCCTAGTCTTAGCGGTTATGTGGCATTCCTTCGCGGATGCGTCGGCAGTTTTCCTCGGCCAGATATACGGCTTCTGGGCTGCGGAAGGCATGCTTTTCGTCTTAGCATTATCCGGTGTTTTATACTTGAGAAGGAGACTGGCTTCTTTTAAGCATATAATCTGATTATATCTTATATGGACGCTTTAACCGGTGTCCATAATATAACGAAAGAGGTAAAAAAATGGCATATGGAGACCGCAAGGGCGGAAGTTTTGGCGGCGATCGGGAAATGCATAAAGTGACTTGCTCCGATTGCGGCAAGGAAACCGAAGTACCCTTTAAGCCGTCAGGTGACAGACCTGTATACTGCAGGGACTGCTACCAGAAGCACAGACCACCGAGAAGCTACTGAGAATCACAAATGAATTCCTGCGGGAATTCACATTTGTATCATTATCAGTTTATCGCAAAGGTTTGTTTTTTTCTTTTTTAATATTCTTATCCCCTGTTTTGATAGGCTATTTCTTATACGATTTCGTAAGCTTTCTCCCGGGCATTTCCAACGGAGACGTATCATACAAGCACGCCGAATGCCGCATTCTCGCTGCCGGCGACATTCTTCGCCCATATCCGTATGGACAAAACGGAAAATCGGACGCCGTCTAACCACTCGTCAATGACGGCTAACAAAGGTAATTATCAAGAAATCAGGGTTTATAAAAATCAAGGAATCGGAAATAAAAAATAAAGCCTACCAAACACTAAAGGACCTAAAAAAGAGATAACCGATCGTTTAATCCCTTGCACGAGTATGCCTGCAGACGCGGTGCCTTCTCTTCCTTCGGGCCGATTTGAAACTCGTCGTATTCTCACGCTTTCCCATAGCTAAATATACGGAATCGACGTTTAAGTATTAGTATTATACAACCCAATGAGAAGTTGAAGAAATGAAGCCTATTCGTCCTCTTCGAATATGAATATTTCCTCTATCTTCGCGTTCAGCACCTTTGATATGTCGTGCGCCAGCTTGAGCGAGGGGTTGTACTTTCCCCTCTCCAAAAAGACTATGGTCTCTCTTCTAACTCCCACTTTGTCTGCCAGCTCTTCCTGGGTCATGTCATAGCGCGCACGCAGCTCCTTGATTCTCGTCCTCATGCGTCACCTCTCCCGGCGAAGAATATCTTGGCAAATAGCGCCGAGAAGACCATGTAAAAGAATACATATGACATAGTCTCTTCAACGTTGATCTTCACAGCCCCGTATCTAGTGAGCCAGAAGAGCGCGGTTATGAAAAGGTAAGTGAGCCACCAGGACCACGCCAGCGACTTGCTGGTTATCTTCTCAGTCCGCTCGTCTTTCGTTACTTCGCCCTTTCTGCGAAAGGAAAATACTACCGCTATCGCAAGCATGGCAAATCCTATTGCTGCGATCAATGTCTTCACATCGTCGCTTACCGACGGCCCCATAAAAACAAGAGCCATAGACAACGCTATCAGTCCGACGGCGAGCGCCGCTATCCTTGTTGTGTTCTCGTTCATTTTGTTGCCTCATTTTTTGAATAATCCGGCAGATGAACTGATGATGTCCCTAATGTGAGCCCTAAGCTCATGTTTTCCAGCATCCTGCCGAGGAGCAGGCCGGGCGCGCTGCCCAGGGCGATCCATTCGATCCTTATGTTTTTCATGTTATATTTAGATAACTATTTGTTAGATATATATAACATTTAGGTATATAAAGTAAAAAAACAGAAAAAATGTAGTGCCTAACTATTCGTACTCCGTTCTTTAGTTATCTTAGAACCCTTATCAATTAGGCGTATCGTATCTTGTATCTGCGCATTTGGAGTTCTTGCACGCTATTTTGTCACTGGCCGGGGGAGCTGCGCACTTATACATGCATTGGGCGCATGTTTCCCTGTATTTTTCAGCTAGTTTTCCCGCCTCCGTAATGTCCGCGTTTTTGTTCACCAGATTATAGCAGCCGAATGGGCAGCCGTAGCCTGGGAGAGCTATGCACTGCGAATCCTCTGTGCATGATCCGGCCTCCTCCAAAAGATTCATTACGTCGCTTTTTTCTTTCTCGCACACTGTTAAGGCATCGGGCGCGGGATTCGGAACGTTGTTGAACAATAGCACTACGGCTACCAGGCAGAGCAAAAACAAGACGAACACGACCACATAAATCCTTTTATCCTTCGCAGATACTTTCATCGTTAAACAATGAGCCGCCTCTATCACCCGCTGACCCTGTACGTTATCGCCCTTATATACTCCTTTGGCAGCTTGCAGTCTTTTGCGCCCTGTATTATTGTCTGGCGGTATTCAGTCGAAGGCGCGCACAGCTCTCTTTTATCCCTGCGGTAGACGATGGCTTCGTAGCTGTTTCCTTCTTCGTCCTTGACATTGGTTTTTTTCCTGTCAAATGAATTAGGGCAGAACTCCGAGACATCCAGGGACGTAAGGTCGGTTTCGCTGATCTCGTACAGTCCGCCCCATACGACATCTCCCTCGGAGCTTACTACGTTGGCGCGGGCTCTCCTCCTCATATAATCGGAATAGCCGTCGTAGATTATCTTATGATCTTCCAGGAATGTCCTCTTGAGAAACTTGCTCTGCGTGCATGCGTCTTTCATGTGTTTGTGGTTCATGTTCGCGCCATAGGCAAAATAAAGTAGGGTCACGTTATTATATAGAGATTACGTCCTTATATCGCATTTACCGGAATATATCCATTTCAGGCGATATATTGTGTCTCGTCGATTACTGAAATGACTGCAAAATATTTTTTTGTCTTCTATATTTAGGTTTTAGCTACCAGATATTTTTATAATAACTTTGAGTGTTAGCAATGGAATACAAAAACAAGGTTTTGATAATCGGATACGGATCGGTGTCAAAGTGTACGCTGCCGATCCTGTTGAAGCACGTGAAAATACCCTATGAGAACATTACTATAATAGACATCGAGGATAAATCAAAGGAACTAATGCCCTGGACAAAAAAGGGCATAAATTTCTTCCAGCGAAAGATAACCCCGGAAGAACTGGACCACGTACTATCCGATTACCTTGCGCCGGGTGGCCTGCTCATCGATCTTGCCTGGAACATCGACTGCTGCGAGATAGTAAACTGGTGCCACGAGCACGAAGTGCTTTACATGAACACCTCCGTGGAAGTATGGGACTCCTACGGAGAACGCTTCACTGCAAACCCTGTCGAGAAATCCCTTTATAGCCGGCAGATGAAATTGCGGGAAATGACAAAAGACTGGAAAAACGCAACAACATTTGTCGTAGACCACGGCGCAAACCCCGGCTTGATATCCCACTTCGCAAAACAGGGACTGGTAGACATCGCAAATAAGATGATCGCGGACAAGAAGGCAAAAAACCCCGGCAAGATCAAGACGCTCATCAAGGACAAGAAATTTGCCGAGCTTGCAATGGAAGTGGGAATAAAGGTCATACACTGCTCCGAGCGTGATACGCAGATATCGGACAAGCCTAAAGAGGTGGACGAATTCGTAGGCACCTGGAGCATCGAAGGCCTGAGAGAAGAAGGAACCGCTCCCGCGGAGATGGGATGGGGCACGCATGAGAAAGAGCTTCCGAAACTCGCTCACAAACCTAAAACCGGTCCCATGAACCAGGTAATGCTCGCCCAGATGGGCATGAACACATGGGTTCGGTCATGGATACCCCACCACGAGATAGTGGGAATGGTGATAAGGCACGGGGAAGCGTTCGGCATATCGGACAGATGGACCGTCCGGAAAAACGGAAAAGCGATATACCGGCCGACCGTGCACTACGCATACATGCCCTGCGACGCAACAATAGTCTCATTACAGGAACTAAGATGCAGGAACTACGAGATGCAGTCAAGGCTGCGCATCATGGACGACAAAGAGATAACAAGCGGCGAAGACATACTGGGCGCGCTCCTCATGGGCCACCCGTACAAATCATGGTGGACCGGGAGCATACTCTCCATTGTAGACGCAAGAAAACTTGTGCCGGGACAGAACGCAACAACCATACAGGTAGCACTCGGCGTAGTAACCGCAGTCATGTGGATGATAGAGAACCCGAAAAAAGGATTCTGCCTGCCGGACGATTTGCCCTACGACTATGTCCTGAAGATAGCAAAGCCCTACCTGGGCGAATTCTACTCAGGGCCCTCTGACTGGACGCCTCTGAAAAACAGGCTCGTATACTTCAAAGAGAACCCGGCGAACGACTACGACACAGACGACGTCTGGCAGTTCAAGAACTATTTGTTCGTGCAGTGATAAACGATCGCAGGAGAAAACAAAATGGCAAAACTGAAGGGAAGCGAAACAGAGAAGAATCTGTTGAAAGCGTTTGCGGGGGAGAGCCAGGCAAGGAACCGGTACACGTATTTTGCGGGAGTCGCAAAGAAAGAAGGATTCGAGCAGATAAGCGCGATATTCATAGAGACCGCAGACAATGAAAAGGAGCATGCAAAGGTCTTCTTCAAGTTCCTCGAGGGAGGGGACGTCGGGATAATTGCAGCATACCCTGCAGGAAAGATAGGAACTACGGCAGAGAACCTTCTTGCCGCGGCCGAAGGGGAAAAGATGGAATACACTGCTCTCTATCCAGAATTCGAAAAGACCGCAAGAGAAGAAGGATTCATGGAAGTAGCGACCGCATTCAAAGAGATAGGGAGCGTGGAAGCGAATCACGAAAAGAGATACTGGAAGCTTCTTTCCAACGTAGAGAACGGGACAGTATTCAGAAAAGAACAGGCCGTGAAATGGAAATGCGGCAACTGCGGTTACGTCCACGAAGGAACGGAGGCTCCGAAGGTATGCCCCGCATGCAAGCACCCGCAGGCGTATTACGAGCTGAAGGCGGAAAACTACTGACTTCCAGTATCACCGTTCCATTTTTTTATCTACTCAGCATACCTCTTTCCCGACCGATTTCCGCCTTTAATAAACACGTTTTTCCTAGTCATTTAACACAAACAATGGAAGACGCTAAAAAGGAAACAAAGAAGGACAACGGAGTACCGCACATAGACCAGGCCCAAAAAGAACTAATGCAGAACCTGGCAAAAGAACACGGAACGCCAATCTTCGTCATAGACCACGAAAAAATCAGGCAGAACTACAAAGAATTTCGCGAGAATCTGCCCAGCGTCCAGGCATACTACGCGGTAAAAGCCAACACAGACTCGCAGATCATAAAGACCTTGTTCGACATGGGCGCAAGCTTCGACGTTGCGTCCCTCCCGGAATTCATGATAGTACACAAGAACATAGAGAAACTGCCAGACAAGGAAAGGCAGGACTGGATATGGGACAAGATAATATACGCAAACACCATAAAACCCATAGACACGCTGCAGGAACTCAACAAATATAAACCCCTCGTCACATACGACAACATAGAAGAACTCAAAAAAATAAAGGAATACGCCCCGGACGCAGGACTCGTGCTCAGGATAAGAGTCCCGAATACCGGTTCAATGGTCGAGCTCTCAAGCAAATTCGGAGCAGACCCAGGCGAAGCGGCAGACCTGATAGTAGAAGCATTCAACATGGGACTAAACGTCGAAGGCCTGAGCTTCCACGTAGGCAGCCAATGCACGAACTTCGAAAACTACGTACAGGCACTACAACTCTCGGCAAACATAATACGCGAAGCCGAGACAAGAAGCGGCCACCGGATACTGATCCTCGACATCGGCGGAGGATTCCCGGTCAAATACAACAAACAGGTAAAATCCTTTAAGACGCTCTCAAAAAGGCTTAACACCGAATTCAAAAGACTGTTCCCCTCAGACATGCAGATAATCGCGGAACCCGGAAGATTCATGGTCGCAAACGCATGCACCCTCGTCGCAAAAGTCGTAGGCAAAGCCTTCCGCGACGGAAAACCCTGCTACTACATAAACGACGGAGTATACCACACGTACTCGGGACAGGTCTTCGATCACTGCAACTACCCGGTCCACGCATTCAAGACAGGAGAAAAACAAGTATCTGCGGTATTCGGACCGACCTGCGATGCGTTCGATACGATCACCCTAAGCGCGGAACTGCCGGAACTGGAAATAAACGACCTGGTATACTCGGAGAACATAGGCGCATACTCGCACGCTTCGTCTACGTATTTTAACGGGTTCCCGCCGGCGAAGGTGGTGCATATCAATAAATAACTATTATACACATAACGTATTCAAAGAATAAAAATTCAATGACAATACCTACAGTTATAAAAAAGAAATAAGCGCCCCGATCGGGATTCGAACCCGAGTCGCAAACTCGACAGGCTTGCATGATAGGCCGCTACACTATCAGGGCATAGATCAATAGTAAATATTATCTGTTTTTTAGGGCTAAATATAAAAATATATCCCGTCTCCCGGATTTGAACCGGGGGTCTGCCGGTACCTGCTTTACTAAGGCCAAGCACCTTGAACACGAATCGACTAAAACGGCCAAATAAGAGCCCCGCAAAGAAAAGACTCTTCAAAACAAAACTACAGCCGGCCGCGTTAACCAGTCTACGCTAAGACGGGAAAAGATATAACCTATCATATTGGTATTCGAAATTTAAATATATAGCCCCCAATTCTAACCTACAACCCCTAAATTGGTTGAATACGTCGAGATGGCGACCCGCAGGTCGACATCCCAGCGTGCGAAAAAAACGCCGAGGTAGCTCAGCTGGTTAGAGTGCCACGCTCATAAGCCCGTACCCGACAGGGTACAAAATTGAATTGGTACTCAAAAGGCCACAAAAGGAGCGGAGAAACGTGGAAGTCGTGGGTTCAAGTCCCGCCCTCGGCAAACCCTTTTTCTTTCTTAAGAAGAAAGAAAAAGCGTTTACGGAAAAAGAAAGAAGTGTGGGGTCTGAAAGACCCCACATAGAAGGTCTTTATCTCGTCAGAAAGACGAGGGCGCATAATGCCATCAATACAAGGAGGGCTATGCCGATCAGCTGATAATTCAGGGTTCTTGAGATAATGTGATATTTGTTGTTGAGGCCTGTAACCACTCCCTTCATGTCTCCTATGTCTCCGCCGATGCTGTCGACCTTTTCATCCATGCGGATGATAGCCGGGATCCCTTTGCTAAGCTGGTTAAGGGTTAGGAGTTGTATGTCCTCATTAGTGAAGGGCTTGAAGTCAAAGGAGCCGAATACGGGATCAGAGACGTCCACCTTGCCGACTTTCTTGACATCTGGTTTAGTCTTCCGCAGCTCTTCTATGGCGTCCCTGACGGTTTTCTCATCGCCTCGGACAGTTACCTTGACCCCGCCGCCTGGTACGTTAATGGGCATGGAAACATCTATTCCATAACCCTTTAAAGCAGTCAGGATAAAAACCCTATACCCTACATCCTGGGCCTCACCGTCGGCGCCCTTGATTGTAAACTGGGCGATTAAAGCATCCGGCATCGATAGATTAATGGATTAAAGGGTTAAAATATGTATGTAGTCCTAAAGGATGGCCAGTACCGGCTGTGCTTAATTCATGCAGGCGACGGGCATGTAATAAGCTCCCCAGCCCTGACCTATGTACTGACTTCTTTTAAATGATGTTGGCAGAAAAGAAATCACTTTGGTGGGGTCTTTTGACCCAACTGTTACGTTGATTTATTGCGTTGCCTGGGTTACTTCTTTCGGATATCCTGCTTTTCTCCCGGTAACGTATCCGTTTAAGCATAAGACGGGCTATCTGCAAGGCTCTTTAAATTTGGCGGATTTAATATATTAACTCCCCTGAGGGACGACTTTTATGTACGTCATAGAAACCGATAACCTGACGAAATCCTATAACGGATTTACCGCCGTAGACAAGCTTAGCCTGAAGATCGAGGAAGGCGAGATATTCGGCCTTCTGGGGCCGAACGGGGCGGGGAAGACTACGACTCTTTTGATGCTGACTACGTTGATTCCTCCCACGTCCGGTACTGCGAAGGTTGCCGGCTTGGACGTCATAAAACAGCCGGACAAAGTGAGGAAGGCTATCGGTATCGTGTTCCAGGACCCTAGTTCGGACGAGTTGTTGACTGGTTATGAGAATCTGAAATTGCACGGCTGGCTCTATGACATGCCGGACGACCTCAAAGAGGCGCGTATCAAAGAGGTCTTTTCTTTGATAGAATTGACCGATAGAAAGGACGATCTTGTCAAGAAATATTCGGGCGGTATGAGGCGGCGGCTGGAACTCGCCCGCGGTCTTTTGCACCACCCCAAGGTACTGTTTTTAGACGAGCCCACTATCGGCCTGGATCCTCAGTCTAGGGACCGTATCTGGGCGTATATAACGGCTCTTGCGAAGAAGGAGAATATCACGATAATAATCACCACGCACTATATGGAGGAAGCAGATAAGCTCTGCGACCGGCTGGCCATAATCGATAACGGGAAGATCGTGGCTCTTGACACTCCGGAGAAGCTGAAAAAGGAGCTGGGCGGAGACATAATAAAGCTCTCCGCGGAGAGGCCGAATCTTGAGGCTCTTAAGAGTTTCAAGTACGTAACCAATGTTTCCTGGCTGGACGGGGAGATACACTTGACAGTGGACGATGCAAGCGCCCACCTGCAGGAGGTACTCGGGGTCGTCGGAAAAGTGAGTTCTGTGGTGGTGCGGTCGCCCACGTTGGACGACGTCTTCATACATTACACCGGGAAGGCAATACGGGAGGGCTCCCCGGAAGGCGGCTGGGGCGACAAAGTCATGCATGCGAGGAGCGGCAGATAGCTATAGGTCTTCTTTGTTTATGTAATATAGGGCGGCCATGTGGTCCGGGTGAAGCCTCTCCTTTGCGGTTCTCAGGCCGGGGATGCCGAGGTCTGATTCCCGGTTTATGTATTTGTAGTCCTTTGCCAGTATCTTTGCAGCCTCGTTGTTTATCGCAGGATATATGCCTTCGTATTCGGGCATTCCTTTCTCGAAGTGTATGGCGGCTGTTTCACTGTTCATCTGCTCCCACACGGACAGCGCCTGTATTACTCCCTTTATCCTTATGCATATCCCTGAGAGCGCGAGTTCGAAGAAGTGCTCCATGCAATACAGTATTGCCGTCTTTTCTTCTTCCAGCATCCGGTGCTCTTCGCAGTCCCGCGCAAGACACCATCTTTTCAAAAACTCGCCGACCTCCTGTTTGTTTTCCGGGCCGATCTTTTCCACCGAGTATTTGTATTTCCTGCGGAACTTGTTCAAATGGTTCCTCTGGTTCAGGTAGGATTTCCCCGGAAGATTCGCAAGGTTCTTTGCAAGATAAACATAATCGGAAAAGTCCCTGTCAGCCTGCAACTTCATTTCAGGATAAACCGATCTGATCCAATCCTTCGCATTTTCGTCTATTGCCATGACTGCGTGCGAATCGCCCTCTTTTTTGGCCAGGGACAATACTTCTTTTAGGATTTTTTCATTTCTTTCCCCGACAGGCGGCCGGAACTGAGGCCTTCCATCCATCCGGTTCATGATGAGAAGAGTTCCCTCTTTTATAGTATAGAAAACAGGCGTATAATGCGACCAACTGACAAAGCCCGTGAAAAGGTATTCCGTATGCGTCTGGGGGAACCTGGCAAAATAATCCTGGAAAAGAGCCCGGTCAGCCAAAGACACGGGCCGGTAATCCTCGAGTAGGATCATTTTTGGCCTCCTTGGTATTTCATTGGAGTGTGGCCTTTCATTACCTTGAAGCCCAGGCCGGAATAGAAATCTATGGTTCCGGATTCTGCGATAAGTGAGACCCATGAAACATTTTTTTTTGCGCATTCACCGAGCAGAGCAGAAATTATCTTTTTACCTATGTCTTGTTTCCTGTACGCAGGCAGCACTATGACGTCCTGGACGTATGCGTCGGATACGCCGTCTGAGAGGACTCGGCCCATACCTACCGCTTTTCCGGTTTCGCTGTCAACAGCCACCGCGAAAGCAAAGCTGCCGGAGATGTTATTCTTCACGCTGGACTTAGTTGATCCGTCCCACCAGCCTGCGGCCTCGTATAAGGCGATTATCTCTGGAGCAGGCCAGTCTTTTACTAGCCTGATATCTATTCTGGCTTTTTTTGCGTCTTTATCCTTTTTCACAGAGATTATTTACGTTCCAGAAAATAAAATGCGTTCAATATCCTCCCTCGATTTAATTGAAGCAATCGCCATATCTATAACAGGATGGGCTATCTAAAGGGGATATATGCGCTTTGGTACCGCGAATACAAGGTTTTCATAAGGGAGAAGTCTCGCGTCGTTGCCTCCATAGTGAATCCCATACTCTGGTTCCTTGTGATAGGCGGGGGAATAGGCTCGGCTGTCAATATATCGGGAGTAAATTATCAGACATTCATTTTTCCGGGGGTGTTGATACAGTCCATCCTTTTCTCCTCCATATTCTTCGGAGTATACATCGTCTGGGACAAGAAGATCGATTTCCTAAAAGAGGTCCTGGTCTCTCCGTTGTCCCGCACGGCCATATTCATGGGCAAGATCGCAGGGGGCGCGACCGATACCCTGATACAGATAATAATCCTGCTGGCAGTAGGCTATGCCTTTGCCTCGGCTGGATTGATGCCAGGTATCCGCCTGGACTTATCGAACCTGCTCATCTCTCTTGTTTTCATATTCATAACAATAGTTGCGGCGGTAAGCATCGGCCTGATAATGGGCTCGCAGATGGAGAGCCCGGAAGGATTCCAATTGGTCAGCAGCTTCGTCATATTCCCGATGTTCTTCCTGTCCGGCGCATTCTTTCCAATAGACAATCTGCCAGCGTATCTGTCCCCGTTCGTATACGTAAACCCCGTAACCTACTCGGTGGACGGCATCCGGGCGGCGATGATAGGAAGATCGACGTTCCCGATAATGCTCGATTTTGCGGTGATAACCGCGTTTGCTGCGGCGATGATACTGGTCGGTACACAAGCCTTCAAGAAGATGAAGATATGATCTTGTTCTATTTTTATTCCCTTCGTAATTCGTTTCCAACGGAGAACGCATCGCCTAATTTGTCGCCGATTTTATAGTACGCCATGCTGCCGAATGAGCCGAACAGAATTGGTCGCACCTTCTCGATGTCCGGGACCTGGTTTGGATTAAGAACCTCGCTATCGGCTAACATTCCCACAATTTCTCCGATGAACATCGTATGCAGGCCCAGACCTATCTCCTTTATCAGCTTGCATTCGAGCGCGTAGGGAAATTCTTTCACCATCGGGGCGTTGACTAGTTTGCTCTTTATCGCAGTGAGGCGGGTCTCCTTGAATTTGTCGCATTCTCTTCCCGATACCATGCCTGCGTAGTCCGCTTCCTTGTAATACTTTTCTGAGGGAATATTCACGGTGAATGCGCCGGCCTCTTTGATGTTGTGATAGCTGAGCGTTGCCTCCCTGAGAGATACGCTGATGCACGGCGGTTTGCTTGATGATATTCCTCCCCAGGCGGCAGTCATTATGTTAGGCCTGCCGTCGGGGCCGTATGTTCCGATTATGAGCACGGGAGAAGGGAGCAATATCGTTTGCGCCGGAAGAGAACGTTTCATCTTGTATCCCCTCACGCCTTTATGCCCCGCACCTTTAAGCCTACGACCGATGGTGCGGCCTTTAAGAGCTCTTCTTTACTCATCCCCAGTTTGTCGAATATGTCTTTTATGGAAGGATCGTCCACGGCATCCAAGGGGAAAGGCTCCTCTTTCACGATTTTTACGTCCGAGAATCCTGCTTTCTTTATCGCCGAGAGGTACTCCTCCCTGGTTATCGCGCCTGCAATGCAGCCGACGTACGCGGCAATCGAGTTGCGCAATTCTTTTGGAAGATCTTTTGCGAGCGTGATATCAGAGACCATGAACCGGCCTCCCTTTTTGAGGACCCGGTACATCTCCCTGAAGACTTGCTCCTTATCGGGCGAGAGATTGATCACGCAATTAGAGATCACGGCATCGATGGAATTATCCTCGACCGGAAGCGCTTCGATCTCCCCTTCCCTGAATTCGACGTTCTTATAACCGCCCTTCGATGCGTTTTCCCTAGCCCGCTTCAGCATCTCCGGAGTCATGTCCACGCCGACCACTTTCCCTTTTTTCCCGACCTTCTTTGCCGCAAGAAAGCAGTCGAAGCCAGCGCCCGATCCAAGGTCGAGGACTGTTTCACCTTCCTTCAAAGAAGCCAGAGCGATCGGGTTACCGCAGCCTAGTCCAAGGTTTGATCCTTCTGGCACGGATCCGATATCTTCATCCGAATAACCGACCAACTTGCTCATATTTTCTGCGGAATTGTCCGCGCAGCCGCAGCCGTTCCCGCAGCACGATGTTCCTTGTTTTGCGAATTTTCCATATCTTTCCCTTACCTTTTCCTTGATCTCTTCTTTTTTCATTTTTTGTTTCCTTCCAGATCTTTCAACACCGGGCCGAGGAAATTGCTTGCCATCTGTGAGAGATCCTCTGCCTTGACGAGTGCGAGACAACTGACCTTTCCTCCGCAGCTCAGGCTCACAAGGGACAATTTATCCCCGGGTTTCACGTCCATCTTTTCTCTTACGCCCTTTGGCAGGACCATCTGGCCCCGTTCGTCCACGGATACGAGCGCTTCCACTTTGCAGCATGTGGAACAGCATTCTACTGTTTTTTTTGCCATTTTTAATACCTCTTGGAATAATATGGGTATTCAGAGTATAAATATTAATCAGATAAATCAGATTAGACTGAAAATCAGTCGAAGATGGCGTATCATGCCGTGCATCGGGTAACCAAGGAAAGACACATTTACTCTATGGGAGATATACGCCTGAGAAAAATACCTGCGCAGGCCGCGTCCTGATAACGACAAACAGCAGACACGATCGATGGTATGCGTTATATCCCTTTTGTCTTTCTTATCTTTTCCGTTACGCCTTTCTCTTTTGCGAGCCTTGCGTAGAAGCGGTTCGCCATGATTATCTGCGAGTCTATGAGTGGCTTGATTTCCTTTACCTATTCGCTTCTGGGGGTTTCCTTTACGTGCCTTGCCCATCTCTCGACGTGGTCGGTGTGCGTTTTGTCTCTCATTTTTTGCGTTTTTTTATTAGTTCTTTTATCTTGTGTATCTCGGGTTCGTCCAGCTTTTCGGAATAGATTACTCTGAGGTGTCTTGCATCCTTCAGGTCTTTTTCGGACTTGAGGAATTCCTCCTTGAAGGCGATATTCGCCTCTATGCTAGAAAAATAAAGGTACAGTCCCGTGAGCGGTTGTGAACTCCTTTTGAGTGATACTCTCCACTATGACGCCTATATCCTCGGTTCCGCGGCTTCTCCCGTGGGCTATGGCAACGAATCCTGAGACTATAATGTATTTGCAGTGTCTTTCAAGGATCCTGCAGAAATCTTCTGTGAAATGTTCCAGTATGGTCTTGTCGCTGACGGACCTGTCCGGGCACATGAATAATCTTGGTTTTTTAATGAATTAACGACAGGGGGATACGTGCTCATGATGGATTTTCATGTTGCGGGAGGCATAGCTGAGGAAAGAAGAACCGTCTACTGCAACCAGACGAACAGGCGGATGTATTACTTCTTCACTACCGCTTCCAGCGTTACCTCGTAGTCGTCGATGGCAAGGCTCTTGTCTGCGACGATGCCGTACGTGAAGTTCTCGAATACCTGTTTTTTGTCCAGGGCCGGGTTCTCGTCGGCCAGTTTTTTCATGGAGGTTGCGGAGAGCCCTGTTTCTTCGAGGCCCCATTTGAGTTCTTTTACGTGCTTTCTCAAAAAATCCTTTGTGAGCTTTGCTATGTGCACAGCTTCCTGGCATCTCTCGGGGTGATGTGTTACTACCGCGTAGCATTCCTGTATCGTGTATCCCTTGAGGTTGTCTATGAGTTCGTTGTCCAGTTGCCCGAGTTCTATTATCCTGAGCGCGTGCGGCTTAATTTCGTTCCTCCATTTCTTGAGGCCCTCCAGGTCTTTGACGTCGTCCAGGTCGCTTACGGGATCGGATCTCGTGGTCAGGTAGAGTTTTATTCTGATGTCCATAGATATTATTTACGAGGAGAGAATTAAAACGTCAGATCAGGAATTTTTTTGCCAGGGGCAATATCCTGGGCGCGTTTTTCATGAGTTTTATGGTCAGGAATTTGTAGTCTCCTTCCACTATCCTCATCATGTCTTCGCTTGTGAGCAGGGAGAAAAACATTTCCAGGTCTTTGTCTTCCAGTTTTTCAAGGAACAATCGCAGTTTAAGCAGTCTTTGTACCTTTACTCCGTCGGATTCCCTCCATCTATTCTCATATTCGCATAATCTTTCCCTGGAATAGTCTCCTGCCGCGATGGCTGACGCAGCCACTTCCGCCGCCATCTGAGCCGCATGCATTGCAAGGATGATTCCTCCTCCGTGTATGGGATTCACCTGGTGGGCTGCGTCCCCGACAACCATCATGCCGTCGATCGCCATCGTATCTATGGCCGAGCCTACGGGTATGCCTCCGGTGTTTATCTCTATGGGGCTTGCGTCTGCGAATATCTCCGGGTGTTTTTCTATGAACCTGTCCAGGCATTCTCTTGCCTTGTTCCCCTGTTCAGAGTGTTTCCCTATCATGCCGATCCCAACGTTTGCGGTGCCGCGGCCTTTCGGGAAGATCCATATGTAGCTTACGAGTTTTAGGCCGTTCCCGAAATAGATGTGCAGCATCTCTGGGTCGCAGTTCTTCAGGCCCGCCATCTCGTACTGGAATCCCGAATGATAGTCCTTGAGCGGGTTGGACGTGTCCAGGCCCGCGCTCCTGGCAATCCTTGAGTCTGTGCCGTCGGCTGCTATCACTATCTTGGACCTGATTGTGTGCTCTTTTCCCATGTATTCTGCTTTTATCCCGCAGACTATGCCTTCTTCTTTTATAACTCCAGTGGCCAGGGTCTTGACCATGTACCTGGCTCCTGCGTTGATGGCATCCCTTGCCAGGTGTTTTTCAAATATCTTCCGCTCGACGACGTAGCCTCCGATGTCTTCTGTCTTCACGATAAGGGACCGTCCGGCGGGTGAGTAGACTATCGAGCCTTTGATTTCCTGCATGGCCCACGCCGGGTCAGGCTTCAGCCCGGTTTTTTTCATGCCTCCGCAGCTTATGCCTTCGGCGCATCTTTTGGGCGCTCCTATTTCCTGGCGTTTGTCCACGACCAGGGTCTTTACGCCTTTTGCGGCGAGTATCTTTGCCGCAGAGCTTCCCGCGGGGCCTGCTCCTACTATGACTACGTCATATTCCCTGTCTAAGAGTTCATCCATTTCGTGTACTAGAAATAACTGGGTAACAGCCTTTAAAATAATACTATAATTGGGCTTTCAGGCGATCATCCTGACTTCCAGCACGTTCGGTATCTCCAAATCTTTTGTGCCCGCTCCGTATCCTTTTTTCCGGGTGCCGGGCGGCGTATCAGTGTATTTTCCCGCTATCGTCTTTATTATCGCGGCCCCGGTGGGCGTCGTAAGTTCTGCGCTGATGCCGCTTTTCGTTGTTGGTATGCCTTTTAGCAGGTGCCTTACCGCTGGCGAGGGAATATCTATTATTCCATGCTCTGTCATGGTTTTTCCGCGGCCCAGGGATATCGTGCTGCAAGACGCGTCAATGATGCCTAATCTTTTTAGGAGGATCGCAGCAGAGACTATGTCTATTATGGAGTCCACTGCTCCGACTTCGTGGAAACGCACGTTTTCGATAGCTGTCTTATGGGCTGTTGCTTCGGATCTTGCCAGGTGCCGGAATATCTCCTGCGAGAGGCTCTTTACTTCGTAGTCCAAGGCGCTTTCCTCTATGAGGTAATTGACCTCTGCCAGGCCTCTCTGAGGCTGGTCCCCTTCTATATAGACGTCGAATTTTGTGGCTGCGACCCCTTTCTTATATACCTTTCTTGCGTTTATGGAATAATCCGATAAAGCAAGCTTTTTGAGTTCGGCTGCAAGGTAGGATGCGTCTATTCCAAGGTCCAGGAGCGCTCCTACGACCATGTCGCCGCTTATGCCTGTTCTGCAGTTGAAGTAGATTGCGCTCATATCTCTGATAATTCGTATTCCGTTGTGCCGAGGCCTATTTCTTCCGCGTAGTCGAAGATGTCGAATCCTCCGAACACTTGTTTTCCTTCTTTTTTGTTCAGCGCATCGCAGCATGCGGCGTCTACTGCCACCGGGTCGGTTGACGCAAAGATGCCGATGTCCCGTGCGATGGGTTTCTGGGCTCTTCCGTCGCAGTCGCAGTCTTTGGTTATGTTCAGGGCGTAATTGATGTATATGTTGCTTTTGCCTTTTTGGGCTGCGAGCGCATATTCTGCAAGTTTTTGCCTGAAAGATACCGGAGACGTGGACGCCCAGTCTACGTAAAATACTTCCTGCGGGCAGGCGGCTATGCAGGCTGCGCAGCCTATGCATTTTTTCCTGTCTATTTTCGGTATGTTTGATACTTCTATTGCTTTCCTTGGGCAGTGTGAAACACAAGTCATGCATTTTTTGCAGTCCTCAGGATTGATAGCCGGCTGCGCGTTTGCGTGTTGGTCGAGTTTTCCTCCCCTGGCTGCGCATCCCATCCCAAGCTGCTTTATCGCTCCTCCGAATCCTGCCAGCATGTGTCCTTTAAAGTGGGACAGGACGATGAGCTGTTTTTCTTCCGCTATAAGGCGGCCTATCCTGCATTTGCCGAAATGATTCGCATCTATTTCCACTTCCGCGTAGTCTTCCCCGGTTTCGCCGTCTGCGATGACTGCGGGCAGCCGGGTGAAGCCGTGCTCTTTTGCAAGAGCCATATGGCTTTTCCCGGTCGTGCGGGGACTCACGTATAGAACGTTGGTTTCGATGAAGCAGCTGTCTATTTTTCTTTCATCCAGGTAATCGATTATCCCCTCAAAGTTCTCAGGGCCGATGAACGTAGTATTCCCCTTCTCGCCGAAATGCACCTTCAAAGGAATTCTCTTGCTAAGTTTAATGTTTTCTTCAGCAACAACTTTTTCCAGCAGTTGCCTTGCTCCCCGGCTTATCTCCTCTGTCTGGGAATATGATTTGACCGATTTGAAGAAGACCTTTGCAGAATCCATACACGCCACCCCTTATTATTTAGCATCCGGCGTTAATATCGGATGTCAACTGCTGCAGTATTCATTGGTCGATATTGTGTCGTGTATCTTCACTATAGACCCTTTTCTTATCACGTATTCGCTGAGTCCCACGTGGTTCTGGCTGTTTGTCGCCCAGTCATACGTGTACCCCAGCTGGGTCCAGGGGTATCCGTTGGTTCCGTAGGAACTGTTCTTCAGGTTGTTTATCCAATCGATGTGTTCCTGGCTCGTGTCGGCTGGAAAATCCAGTTGCGCCTCTGTATCGTTGATCTCCGGGTCCGGGCTGGGCCGGAACATATCCTGCGGGGAAACGAACAATTCCACAAACCAGGTCTTGTTATTCCTCGGCGGCAAACCATTCAATTGCTCCAGCCGCAGACTGCATTTTTCCGCGGGCAGAGCATTTCGTCCGATAAAATCGCGCACCTCGGAATAGACCGTGACCCAAGTCTCTCTTGAAAGGTTCATTGTATTGTTGGTCTGGTTAACGTATCCGCCCCACGCAGTCCAGGTGACGACAAGGACCCTCGTTGAGCCATTGTCCTCCTCCCAGGTCAGGTTGGGATTCGATTCCGTTATCGGAGTAAGATGCCGGCATATCTCGCTCTCATTTGCAGTCTCTGCATCGCGTATCGCTGCCTGATACTCTCCTCTGAGAGTTTCTTCCTGCGTGGCCCAGGCTATCAAGAGATGTATGACGTTTCCGAGAGGCGCATTACCGCTATTCCAAGCATTTATGTAATAAACTGCTTCGTTCAGGGTTATCTCGTCGCATGGCGGACTAACCCCTGCGAGAGCGCATGACTCGTTTTGTCCGGCGTATGCAGCGGCGCAGAGCAACGATAAGAGAAATACGACAGTGACTGTATTGTTTTTCATCTTTTTAATATTTAATAATAAGCCCTAATTAATCCATGTTTTAAGCCGTCAAGTAAATAAGTTAATCTCTTAGGTGATCTAATATGGCTAATCTTCTGAAGATGTTATCCTATGGAATAATTCTATGGATCGTGCCTTTTTTTGCGTCTTTTCCATTCGTCGACTCGCAGGGGAATTACACGGTTCCTGAGACCTTTTTTAAGTCGATCATGGTCGTCGTGGGTTCGGCGGTCGGCGTGGTGCTTGCTGTAGCTTATTTCGGCTCGATTAGGCGGGACTTTTTCGGCGTAGGCGTAGTTATCGGCTTTGTATGGCTGGCGGTCAATCTGGGCCTGGACCTGGTCATGGTATATGCGGGTTTTTTCAAGATGTCTTATGCGCAGTATTTCACGGACATAGGCCTGCGGTATCTGTCTATTCCTATATACACTGTCGGCATGGGCTATGTTCTCAGGCGGAAAACAGGGGGCTGAAAGATTTTTGTAATCCGAGACGCAAGATGGATATAAAAGTTTCCAGGACTGAAAAAAGCAGGCTGAATGTGGTTGATTACGATCATTTGGGATTTGGGAAGATCTTCTCGGATCATATGTTTTCCCTGGAATATTCCGGCGGAAGATGGCATGATCCCAGTATAACTCCCTATGGGGAGATGTGCGTTCAGCCTTCGCTTTCGGCTCTCCACTATGGGCAGGCGGTCTTTGAGGGGATAAAGGCCTTTTATTCCAAAGACGGGTCTGTCAACGTATTCCGGGCGGACAAGCATCATGACCGCTTCAACAGATCATGTGAGCGCCTGTGTATTCCTAAGATAAGCTGGGAAGATTTCTGGGATGCGTTATATGCGCTTGTGCGCTTAGACCATGAGTGGGTTCCAAAAAAGAGGGGCTGCTCCCTGTATATACGGCCGTTTGTATTTGCCTCTGATCCCTTTCTCGGAGTCAAGGTCTCTGATACTTATCGTTTCATGTTGATCACGTCTCCGGTGGGCGCTTACTATAGCGGAGGCCCTGTAAGGCTGTTGACTGCTCCCGAATATGTGAGGGCTTTTCGCGGGGGCCTGGGATGCGCTAAGACGCCTGCGAATTATGCCGCCAGTCTCATGCCTGCTGAGGTCGCCCGCAAAAAGGGGTTCTCGCAGATACTTTGGCTGGACGGCCTGGAAGGAAAATACCTCGAAGAGGTCGGCACCATGAACATATTCGCGGTCATAGACGGAAAACTTATCACTCCCTCGCTTGAAGGAACGATCCTTGACGGAGTGACCCGTGACTCCGCGATAAAAATAGCGCGGGACCTGGGTGTAGTCGTAGAGGAGCGCAGGCTGTCGATAGATGAACTGGTATCCGCTTCAAAAGAGGGTTTGTTGGAGGAGGTCTTCGGCACAGGGACTGCCGCGGTGATAACGCCTGTTGAAGAGATATCCCACAAGGGCGTTACGATAAAGATAGACGGCAAAAAGGAAAGAAGGCTTTCCCAGATGCTTTATGATGAGATAACCGGCATACAATATGGATTAAAGCAGGATCGGTTCGGCTGGATAAGGAAGGTATGATGCTTCCTTTCTGTCTTTTTTATCCCTTTATGTATACTGCGCTTTTAATGTTTGTTTTTTCGTTTTCCACCGGGCCTGTTATTTCGGTGTAGTACATCCTGTATCCGCCGGGTATCTCAACTACTCTTGGGTCCATGTATTTTGTTCCGTTCTTTTCAGGTGACAGCGTCTTTCCTTCGAGCGTGTAGTTTAGGCCGTCCGGGGAGATCGCGGAGTATATGCTCATCGTATCAGCGGAGTATATGCTGTCGTATGCGGAGTAGTACATCCTGATACTCCCGTTTGGGAGTGTGACTGCGCAGGGGTCTAGTGCTTCTGTGTTTATCCTGGTTCCGTCTTCTCTCATCCAGGTTGTGCCTTTGTCCGGTGATATGGCGCTTTTTATCTTTTTGTTGGTGTTCCCTATTTCCGGTGCGAATAGGTCTCCTGTGTAGTACATCCTTAGAGTGTCGTTGGGCATCCTGATTATTTCCGGGCTGGAGACGAGAGTCGGGCTTCTGAGTACCTGGCTTGCCAGGTGTATTTCCATGTCTGTGTGGAAATTCAGGCCGTCGGACGAGGCTGCGGATTTGTAGTAGAGCTTTTTGCGGTCCCCTGAACCTGAAAGAGTCTCTGCGTTGTTGTATACCATCAGGTATCCGTTGTCGCGTATTTTGTATACCCTGGGGTCGTATCCTTCCGAGAGTATGTTCTTCTTCTCGGATACATATTTGAGGCCGTCCGAGGATACGTAGACATTTATGCCTTCTTTTGCCGAGGCGAACATCCGGTATGTGCCCGAATCCAGTTTGATCACTGCGGGAGAGAACGCGTCTGCGATCCGTATTCCTTCTTCTACGACCCATTTGTTTTTTTCGACGTTGGGTATCAGCGTCGTAGTCGTCGCAGGCGTCGTTGTCGTGGTGGGGCGTGTTGTAGGCTGTGTCGTGGTTGTTATCCTGGTTGTTGCGGCGGTCGATGTGGTTGTGGTCTGCTCTGCGGCCTGCGTGGTCGTAGTATCGTTTACTGCGGGTTTTTCCTTTTCAGCCGGATTGGATGCGCAGCCGCACAGGAGCAGCAATATGATAATGGGGAGAAGATATCTTTCCATGATAACTATTTGGGAAAAACGGTTTAAATCACCGGTTATCGGTTTTCCTTATGTGCCTGATGGATTTGTGCAGGCCCGTAACCGCCCGATACGTTAGGCCGATGGCTGGGCCTGTGCCGCTGTATTTTATGAAGAAGTCTTTCTCGCTGATGGGTTCTACCGTGCGTCTCTCTTTTATCTGGGGCAGGAACAGAACCGAGGTCATAAGCCGCAGTATCCCTGATATGAGGAAGAGCATTTCCAGGCCGGAGTAGAATATCCCGTAGCCTGCGTTCGTGCCTGCGATGACGGCTCCGGCTATGGCTCCTATGAATATCGCGGAAGCTGTCAGTATGTTGTGGTATGCAAAGACTCTTGTCCGGTTCTCAGGCCTTACGTTGTCGTATACCATGTTTATGGCCGAGAGGTTGAAGCCGGACCATACGAGGCCTGCGAGTATCTGTACCAGTATCACGGACACAAGATCCGAAGAGAACAGCCATATGAGGGGTATGACTGCCAGGGACGTTCCGCATAGGCTGATTATCTTCTTGTTCCCGTATCTGTCTGCGAGGTTCCCCCAGTAGGTCATGGCCAAAAAAGTCGTCAGAGACATTGCCGCAGTAGCTATGGTATATTCGAAATATGTGAAATGCAGGTCTCTTAGCATGTATACTGCAAAGAAAGGGGCTGCGATGTATACTGAAAAATTCATCAGCCCGTAATAGAGGGCGAATCTTCCATAATTGGTCTTACGCAGCCTTTTGAGGTACTGGGTAAAAGAGAACGCAACGGCTCCTTCCTCCTTCATGGGCGGATCTTCCATCAGGGAAAGATACCTCCAGGATATTATCCTTGCGACGAGCGCTACCAGGAAGATAAATGAGAAGCCGTATAATACCGTTTCCTTGGAAAAAAGGCTCAGCATATACCCCGCCAGGAATATGGAAACAAACGCAACAGCCCCGGTTAACTTGTTTCTCATGCCAAAAAATCGCCCCCTCGCCTCCTCGTTCACCAAGTCCCCCATCAGGCTGTTCCACGTAGGATTTGCGAACTGGCCGAACATAAAATAAAGAGAGACAAAAAAAATCAGCAAAAGAACTGCGTTTGAGCCGTCAAAGAGGGGAATCGCGGCCAAAGGAAACCACGTGAGTACCTGCAAAAGCACGGCTACCAATATAAGCTTCCTGCGGCTCTTAAGCTGCGCCGTGACCCTGGACGTGAACAGCTGCGGAAGCGAGGCTATGAACGGAGGAAGGGAGGCGAGCAGGCCGATCTCCATGTTGGATGCTCCCAGTTCTATTGCAAGGGGAGTGAAATATTGTTCGCCAAAACCGGTCATAATTGAGAACGCTGCCCCGTCCTTTATGGAATATTCCAGGCTCTTTTGCCTTCCGTCCCTGAGAGCGTTTTTTTCCATGCAGTCCCCTAGTAGAAACAAATATGCGTAGGCCTATAAATAATATGGGAAATACTTTTGCGGCTGGTTTATCCCGCTAACAGATCTTATCTGTCAACGCTGCATTTTCGATCTGTCAACCATGCATTTATATATTAGTTAGAACTAAATACTAAAGTAATATAATTCATGAAATAACCGAATAATACATGAAATAAATAGGAGAACGTAAAATATTTAACAAGGCGTTTATTTTGTGTCAATATTCCATTAATTTTGTAAAATATGCGATAAAAAGGTGAAATAAAATGAAGGCATTTGTCGATGAAGCACTGGAGGGTGAAGCCCAAGACGTGACAGACGGATTTGATGAAAGCAACCAGCTTAGGATTGTAGTTATGGGCGCAGGCGGTGGAGGAGGAAACACCGTAAACAGGTTATCCAGGATTGGGATAATCGGTGCCGAGCTCGCAGCATGCAATACCGACGCTCAAGACCTAAGAAAGATAGACCAGGGCATAACCAAGATCCTGATAGGTTCCAAACTGACCAAGGGACTGGGAGCAGGCGGATTCCCCGAAATAGGAATGAAGTCCGCGGAAGCGTCCAGCAACGAGATAAGGAACTACCTGGAAGGAACCCACCTGATATTCCTGTGCGCAGGAATGGGAGGAGGAACAGGAACAGGAGCAGCGCCAGTCATAGCCGAAGTCGCAAGAGACTGCGGCGCAATAGTCGTTGCCATCGTGACATTCCCCTTCAACCTGGAAAGGTCGAGGATTGAAAAAGCCCGCGAAGGGATCGACCGGCTCAGAAGAGCAGCAGACACCGTTATCGTCATCGACAACAATAAATTAGTCGGTTATGTGCCGAATCTGCCAATCGACAAAGCATTCCTCGTAGCGGACGAAATAGTCGCAAGAGCAGTAAAAGGAATAACAGAGACCATCAAGGCGCCTTCCTTGATAAACCTTGACTTCGCAGACATAAAGAGCGTCCTCGGAGGAGGAAAAGTCTCAGTCATATCCGTCGGAGACGGAGAAGGACCCGAGAAAGTCGAGATGGGAGTCAAGAACACATTGGACCACCCGCTGCTGGACATAGACTACAAAGGAGCAAAAGGAGCGCTCATCCACATAACCGGAGGAGAAGACCTAACGTTAGGAGACGCCAACAGGATTGGTGAACTCATAACCCAGGAATTCGACCCGACGGCGAACGTCATGTGGGGTGCAAGGATCGACCCGCGCCTGAAAGACAGGATAGAGATCATAACGATTGCGACAGGCGTGAAATCCCAGCACATCATGGGCAAGGAAAAAGACAGAGACTCCGACGAACCCTACATATACACGCAGGAGATATACGACTTAAAGATCCGGTCGATATAACCGGTTTTTTAAATATTTTTTTTTAGGTGATAAAACATGAGCAAAAAGCTTTCAAACCTCTACGGACTCGACATATACTCCACGAGCGGAGGGCATGTCGGGAAAGTCGAAGATATTTTGCTGAATCTTGAAGAAGGTATTGTGATGTCCCTCTACCTCAAACCCCTGAATGGCGTATCAGCCGATTCCAGCGAACTCAAGCGGGTTCTAAAAGAAGAAGGAGTAAGCTACGACGGAGTAACAAGCGTAGGCGACATAATACTAACCAAAAGCAGACCGCATAAAGACTTGCACAAGTCTAAAAAGAAGGTGATGGAAAGTGACGAACTGGAATCCGTTTCCGTGGGGTAAAACCAAGAAAAGCAATGAGGAATCCGTAGACGTAGAAAACTACGTGGACAGCCTCAAAGTAAGTGAAGACGGCTTCATAGAAGAAGAGGGGGTAATATACGTAAAACCCATAGACCTGGAATCTGAAACAGCTATCGAAGACGTGAAAAAGGAAATAAAGCACGGCAACATAGTAATAGCCGACTTGACCCGTCTGGCAAAAGACCAGGCCGAGTTGTATAAGCGGATAAATGCCGTGAAGAAATACTGCCAGTCCAACGGCGGAGACATAGCCCGGGTATCCCAGGTAAAGATAATGATACTGCCCGAGGGGATGGAGATAGCATATCCGTCATCCCGCGGACTTGGAGAGGAATAAACCGTAAATAGAAGAAAATGGTAGACGACAATCAAAGAAGGAGATACTCCCTCAACGGCAGCACGACAAATCCCAAGCCTACGGTGCCGATGGCTGCTCCGAAAGCCTCTCCGCTTCCTGCAAAACCAGTCAACACGTCAAGCTTTCTTACGAGAATAGCCAATACAGCGATACGCGATTCAGGAGCGCCTCAAGGAGCTGCGTCAAGCGCCGCAAACCCCAGATGGATGCAGATAGACCACTCATCTCCTGCGGCGAACCTAAATTCCCGGCTCAGATGGGTTGAGAACGCATTCAAGCAGGGACCAGCGCCCCAGCAGCAGGCACCGCCGCAGGCACAGCAGGCGCCAGTACAGGCAGCGCCCCAGCAGCAGGCAGCGATCCCGTTACAGCAATCCATAGCAGCCGCGCCAGACCTGAAAACCGCGTTATCGCTCATGCGCAAGAGGCTCCTTGCCATACACGAGCAGATGGCTACGTTTGACGGCGAGCTTGCTGAGATCGAGAAAAAGCTCCAGTAATATCTTTAGTATTATTTTATTTCTTTTTCTATTATCCTCTTTTTCTATCTCGTACCTGTCCAGAAGAAATATATTCCTATGACTGCCAGCAGTGCTGCAAGTCCTAGCCTTATCCCTTTGTACCATCCTTTCTCGAACAGGAATCGCTCGCTCTTGGAGGCTGTGAGAGACACAAAGAGGAACCAGCCGAGGTCCGCTCCCCAGTGGCCGATGAGTACGATCACCATTCCCGGGAGGCCCAGTTGGCTGTAGCCTTCCATGAGCAGGCGGGTTCCCGCCGTCAGCCACCAGATAGGGAAACCCGGGTTAACTGCTGTGTATATTATCCCGCCCATCACCAGGCCATACGGCCTCTTTTTGATTTTAAGGTCTGTTTTGGAATTAAGGTCCTTCGCCGAATCAAAGGCCATTATCATTAGGGCTGCGCCTCCTATTATGCTGGCGGCCCTGACGAACTCTTGAGAAGAAAAGAATGATAGCATGCCGAGTGCGAGGAGCAGGAAAACAAATACTTCGACTAGGGCATGGCCCAGTATCACGAGTGCGCCCACCCATTTGCCTTTCTTCAGCGACTCCTGTATGGTATATATGAGGAGCGGCCCCGGCATCACTGCCCCGGAGATGCCGACGACGAACCCTATACTTAAAAGTATCGCAGCATTCGCGTAATCCATCACATCTTGGGGAGATGCGTTAGCGCCTCTTTGACTTTTTCCGCGGGGTATTCAAAGTCTTTCAGTTTCCCCTTGTGGAATGCGTCGTATGATGCTAGGTCGAAGTTTCCGTGCCCCGAGCAGTTGAAGAGTATTACTTTTTCTTCCTGGCAGCGTTTTGCTTCCTCTATTACTCCCTGCACTACGTGGGCTGTTTCGGGCGCAATGATTATGCCTTCAGTCCTTGCGAACAATTCCGCGGCTTTGAAGCAGTCCGTCTGCTGCATGTCTTTTGCCTCTACGACTCCTTCGTTTTCCAGGAGCGAGACCTGGGGCGCTCCTCCGTGGTAGCGCAGTCCTCCTGCGTGTATCCCCGGGGGGACGAATGTGTGGCCGAGAGTGTACATCTTCACAAGAGGCGTTAGCCCGACCGTGTCTCCGAAATCGTAAGCATACATGCCCTTTGTCAGTTTCGGGCAGGCTGCGGGTTCGCATGCTATCGCTCTCAGACTCTCTTTGTCGCCTTTCAGCTTGTCGTGTATGAACGGGAATGCTAGTCCTGCGAAATTGCTTCCTCCTCCGAAGCAGCCCATGACTATGTCCGGGTATTCGTCTATCGACTCAAGGGCCTTTTTTGCTTCCAGGCCGATAATGGTCTGGTGCATCAGCACGTGGTTTAGGACGCTGCCCAGCGCGTATTTTGCGCCGCTCTTCACCGCGTCTTCGACTGCTTCCGAGATGGCTATCCCCAGGCTTCCGGGACTGGTCGGGTCCTCTTTGAGTATCACTTTTCCGGCGTCCGTCCTTTCGGTTGGGCTTGCGAATACTTCTGCGCCCCAGGTTTCCATCATTATCTTCCTGTAAGGCTTCTGCTCGTAACTGACTTTGACCATGTAGACGGTGCATTCCAGGCCGAAAAGGCAGGTAGCGAATGCAAGCGCCGAGCC
This sequence comes from Candidatus Altarchaeales archaeon, assembly GCA_023252215.1. Classification (GTDB taxonomy): domain Archaea; phylum Altiarchaeota; class Altiarchaeia; order IMC4; family QMZM01; genus CAIYYO01. The sequence goes on along the minus strand of JAHEXG010000002.1, from coordinate 5,496 downwards.
CCACTGTCCCGCGCCGGTTTCGGTTGTCAGGCGCGTAACTCCTTCCTTCATATTATAATATGCCTGGGGGATGGCGGTATTGGGCTTGTGGCTTCCGGCCGGTGAAACCCCCTCCCATTTATAATAGATCCTCGCCTTGGTCTTAAGCGCCTTCTCCAGGCGCCTGGCCCGGTACAGCGGTGCAGGCCTCCATAAGCGGTATATGTCCCGGACTTCTTCGGGGATGGGGATGTGGCGTTCCATGCTCATCTCCTGCCTTATCAATTCCATGGGGAACAGAGGGGCAAGGTCTTTTGGCGTGAGCGGCTCATGCGTCCCGGGATGCAGCGGCGCAGGAAGAGGCTTAGGCAGGTCGGGGTTGATGTTGTACCACTTCTTCGGCATCTCGTTTTCGTCCAGTATGATCTTTGTATTGTTCTTGTCCATTTTGCAAAACAATTCGGATATGGTGTTATATAATAAGAAAATGCGCTAAAAAATACAGAAATGCCCGTTTCTAGTCATTTGATGCTCAGTCCCCGGATTTATGGGCGTCCATCCGGATCATTCGCTCTACCTGCATCTTTGGCAGGTTGAGCTGCGTGTAATTGTCTACGCCGTATACGAATACCAGTTTGGTGAGTCCGGTTCCAAGCATGTTGTGCAGCTTGTTTGAGAAGAGGGCGAATGAGTCCTTGTCTTTGGATTCCGTTGAGAAATTCAAAAGCTGGGACAGGGCGTCTACGAATATGTAATCCGGCCTCTTTTCCTTGTAATATTTTTCTATTACTCCAAAGAGATTATTCAGTGTCAGGGGCGGCCTTATGAAACTTGCGTCCTCGAGGTCTTCGGTCCGGGAGAACAAGCCTGCGCAGACTCCGTCGACTATGAACATTTTTGGCTTGATGTCTTTCAGATAGAGCTTGAGGTAGTCATAGGTCTTGTTCAATGATACGTAGACTACTGTGCTACGGCCTGCGAGTGGAAGCCTGTTTAGGAAGTCGATGAATTCCTCGAATGTTACGTAGTCATGTATGAGAAGGATTATTCCATGGGTCGAGGAGACGACGTTTGTAATGTCTTTTGCGTCTATCCAGTAATCCATGTCAGAATATCCGTATTCGTCTTCCATTTTTCTTTTATTTGCTTTGGAGGTGTTCCCTGACTTTGCGTACTATTTCGGGTACGTCAAAAGGCTTTGCTATGTAGTCCTTTATGTTTAGTTCACTGTACAGCAATTTTTTCTCCTCCTCGGAAAACCGCACGACAGTGACGAGAATAATCTTCAGATTATAATAGCCTTTTTCATTAAGGGCCTCTATTATCTGTTCCGTGGTAAGGCCCGGCATCATAACATCGAGTAAGACCAGATCGGGCTTGAATTCATCGACTTTTTTCAGGAATTCTTCGCCGTTATATGCCAGGCAGGTTATATGGCCTTCTTTCTCCATGATGGTCTTAAGCGTGTCTACGATATCTTTGTTATCGTCTACTATCATTATCTTGCTGGCCATTTTTTTGTTCTTCAATTATACTTAATGCGTCCCTATTTATTAAGCTTAAAAAGTTCGACTTCCCTTACTGCTTCGCTTGCAGTCTCCTTATACGGCAGGGTAAAGGAAAAGACAGAGCCCTTTCCGATAGCGCTTCTTACGTTTATTTCTCCGCCGTGGTTTATGATTATGCCCTTGCAGATGGCGAGCCCCAGGCCGGTTCCTTCATTATCGCGGTTCATGCTTGAATCAACCTGGAAAAACGGCGTAAAAAGCTTCTTTTGCGCGTCTTCCGGTATTCCCATGCCGGTATCCGCGACTTCCATGATAGCCTTGTTTTTGCAGTCGATGGTTTTGACGCTTATTTGCGCGCCCTTAGATGTGAACTTTACCGCGTTGCTCAGGAGGTTTAACATCACCTGGGTGATCCTGTCCTTGTCCAGGGAAATACTTGGAATGCTGTTTTCCAGTTCCATCCTGATCCTTATGTTTTTTTCGTCTGCCGTAAACTGCATCGTCTCTACCGCGTTTCTGACTATCTCGTTTAAGTTTTCTTTGCTCACGGTAAACTTCATGTTCCCTGACTCCAGTTTTGAGATGTCGAGTATGTCGCTTATCAGGCGGTCCAGCCTTTCGGCATTTCTCAGGACCATATCCAGGCTGCTCCTCTGCTCTTTGGTCAGTCTGCCGAAATACTTGCTCAGGATCATCTGAAGCTGTGCCTTCATGGGCGTTATGGGTGTTCGCAGCTCGTGGCTTGTGATGCTCAGAAACTCTGTCTTGATCTTTTCCAGCTTTTTCTGCTCTTCGAGCGAGCGTTTCAGGTCCTCCATTATGTTCATGATGACCTGTTTGCTTGTCTCCAGGTCCTCGTTCCTCTTGCGTATCTGTTCTTCGGCGATCTTTCTTTCAAAGGCTTCGGATATTATCTGTGAGACCGTATGCAACAGGGTGATGTCAGAATGGCTCCACTGCCTGTTTGTTTTGCAGTCGTCCAGGCCGATGAAGCCGTAAAACTTGTTGCGTACCTTCAGCGGCAGCACGTAAACCGATTTGATCTCTTCGGGTGACAGGATGTCGTGGAAGTCTTTGGGAAAAGTCTGGGAATCCGATGACGAAATTACGCCTTTTTCGTCCATTATCTTTTTAAAAGAAGGCATCATGCTGTAAGACACGTCCGATAGGTTGCGGATCTGCGGGCTGATGCCTGCGTTGACCCATTCATAGGTGTTCTTCGTCTTCATGCCCTCGTCGTAGTCCTCAAAGATATAGACCCTGGAAACGCCGGTTAAGTCTCCGAGTATTTTCAGGACGTTGCCGGTCTTTTCGCCGAAATTTTCAAGGCCCATATATATGGAAGAGATCCTGGAGATAACTTCCTGTCTCTTCAGTTCTTCGCTCAAAGCCTCATCGGCTTTTTTCCTGCTGGTTATGTCCCTCATCGATTCAATGGAGCCTATACGCTGCCCTTTGATGTCGTAGATCGGCGAGGCCTTGAGCCATAGGTATGTTTCTGTTTCTTTTCCGTTCAGCTTTACCGGGACTTCGGCGAAGAGGGTGTCTCCTTCTTTTGTTATGGAGTTGTAGCCGAGGGCTTCTATTTCGTTCATGGGGCTGCCTATGAGGTCTATGAATATGGGTTTCTTTTTCCCGTAGAAGGGGAGAGCATATTCGTAGTCTCCTTTGCCTATTATGTTCTCGGCCTTTAGGCCTGTGAGTTCTTCTATGGCCTTGTTCCAGGCTATGACTTTGCCGTCTTTGTCTATGACCAACGTAGCATCCGGCAGGAAGTTTATGATGTCCGCCATGCGCTGACGCGAATCCTGCAAAGCCTGCTGCGATCTTTTGCCTGCTATCTCTATAGCCGCCAGGTTCCCGAGCAGCATTAGCGTCGCAAGGTCTTCTTCGCTGTATTTGGTTTTTGTGCGGCTGAATACGTAGAGTACGCCGAGGTTTATGGGGCCTGCCTGTACCGGGGCCGCCATGCCAGAGACAAGTCCCTCATCCGCAACGATTTTATCGACTGCATGCGTTATCTGGGGGTCGTTAAAATAATCCTCTACGACGTAGCCTTTATGGGTCTGCATGACCAGTCCCCCCAGGCCTTTCCCGTAGGGTAGGCGCATCAGCTTGAATGCGTCGGTATTGATCCCTGAGAGCGTATGCATGTACATCTCCTTGTAGTCGTCGTCGCATAGGCCTATGTATGCTGTGTCCGCGTTAAGCAATTCCCTGGCCTTTTCCACTATGTACCTGAGATTCTCTTCAAGTGTCTTTTCCTGCATGTTCAGGGCCAGTTCGTAAAGGACCTTGAATTTGAACAACTGCATACCAGTAGCCTCTTCAGCCTTCTTGAGGTCTGTGATGTCCACTCCCTGGGCGATAGTGGCTATAAGGGTCTTACTGTCTTTGTCATGGATGTTCGCAGAATTCCAGAGCACGGTCTTTGTTTTCCCATCCCTGCAAAGGATAGGGATCTCCACGGAATCCCAGCGTTCACCGCTCAAAGTGTGGGCGATCTTCCGGAGGGAGTCCTCCCTGTTTTCCTCCGGGAAGAGCATGCTCAGTGCTTTGCCAATGACTTCGCCGGCCTTATAATCTGTAAGATGCTCGAAGGCGTGGTTGACTCTGGTGATAATGGACTCAGGATTCCAGACAATTATCGGCGCATTGGCATAGTTTACAAGATTTTCCAGGTATTCGCTTGTCTCCCTGAGCGCATCCTCTGTCCTCTTCTGCCCGCTCATGTCATGCAGCGTCTCTATTGCGGCTATCAGCGCCCCATTGGCGTTGTATATGGGCGCAGCATCGAATACGATGTACCTTTCTTTCCCGCCAAGATTAGGATACCAGCCTTCGGCATGCAAGCCGTTGGGTATGAGAGTAGACTTTGAATAGACCTTGTAGAGCTTGGACATATCCTCGAATCTATTATCGATGATCACGTCCGCAACGCAGGGGCGACGATGGTCATAGAATGCCTTCCAGTGGTCGCTGGTGCCTATCAAATCTTTTGCTTTGGCGCCTGTCAGTTCTTCGCAGGCCTTGTTCCAGTAAAGCAATTTATGTTCGGAGTCAATGACGAAGGTAGCCACGGCAGAACTCTGGACCATAGCCTCTATGGCGATCTCTTTTTCCCTTAACGCCTCTTCCCACGTTTTCTGGTCCGTGATATCTAATATGACCCCTATTAAGCCGGCTACTTTGCCCGAAGCGTCGGTAAACGTTGCCTTATTGAATATGACATTCTTTATCTTGCCGTCTTTACTCTGAACCTTCCATTCATAAGACTGCCTGCCGGGGTTTTCGAACAATTCTTTATCCTTTTCCTCGTATTTGCTAGCGATTTCCTTAGGCGAGATATCATATTCCGTTTTGCCTAATATCTTCTCCTTTTTCCTTCCAAGGAATTGCTCGAATGCCTTATTGCATCCTATGTATCTTCCTTCAATATCTTTGTAGTAGATGGGGCTTGGGGCGGTATCCTGTAAAGAATCCATTAAACGGCACTGCTCCTGCAACTTCTCCTCAGTCCTCTTCCTCTCGGTCAGGTCCGTGATCACCCCCCGGATGCCTTTGACGACGCCTTTTTCGATGATCGGATTGGTTGAGACGCGTGCGTAGCGGATTTCCCCTATGCCGTCGATTATCCTGTACTCGTGCGGTTCGTTTTTAGCCGTCAGATCGTTTTTGAAGAATTCAACGACCCTGGGAAGGTCCTCCGGGTAAACGAATCTTGCGAATTTCTGTCCGAGTATGACTTTCGGATCGTATTTCAGGATTCTTGTGACTGCCGGGCTGACATACGTGAAATTGCCTTTTTCGTCCATGGAGAATATCACGTCGTTTATGTTCTCCACAAGGCTGTGGTATTTCTCCTGGTTCTTTCTTAGTTCCGCTTCTGAGGTCTTGCTTTCCGTAATGTCGTGCAAGTCAAACATGAGATGAGCGGTTTCTCCCGCATCGCCCGGGATAACGGAACCCATTATGTCTGTTATGCAAAGGGAACCGTCTTTTCTCCTCA
>JAHEXG010000020.1 GCA_023252215.1 Candidatus Altarchaeales archaeon | reverse complement strand
CAGGTACGCGGTATTGTCCACTGAAAGAGAGTCCGCACCCGTGATCTTCAGGACTATCCTGTGAGCGTCTTCGGAGACGTTGCCCTCATAGGTGAACAGCTTTTCTGCGCCCCCGCCTATCTTCTGGCGCATGGTCGCAACGACTACGTCGTCTACGAGCACTTTAGCTTCCGTGTCTCTTTCGCCGTCAAAATAATTATGCACCGTGAACGAAACATAAAAACGGTTCCTGTCGGTCACATACCGCTTAACCTTGGCATCCACTATCCCCACGTTCTTTCCCTCTCCGTTGACCCTTACAAAATCAACAGATACGTTGCTCTGGGAGGCGATCTTCTGCACGAGCAGGAGGTCTGAGCCTTCCGGGTGGGCGTAGTCGGACAACACGTATATTTTCTTGTTCGTATCGGCGTCAGTGAACATATCCTTTGCAAACAGCACCGCATCGCCTATATTGGAAGGGGCGTCGCTGACGAATGCGCTGGATAATAGTGATGCCGCAGCATCCTTTTTTGCGCCCTTAACAAGTATTATGGGAGATTTCTCGGCCAAAACTATGCTGACGACGCTCTCATCGTTCATGCGGCTTACTATGTCCCTTGCCACCGCCACGGCTCTCGTAAACCTGTCAGGCGATACGTCCGATGCCTGCATGCTGGCAGAGGAATCCAGGACGATAACCGCATTCTCCTTCTGGTTCTGCTCCTCCTGCGTAAAAAAGTACGGGCCCGCGGCAGCGCAAACAAGTACCCCGACAAGGAGCATCTGGAGCAGAAGCAGGGGATCACGTATTATCTTCTTTAAAAAAGAGCGCAGGCGCTTGGCCTTTTCCGCGTTTATTATGAACATGACCGAAGGAAAGCGAACATGCTTGGGCTTGGGCCGCAGGAGATATAGTACGATGATCGGGAGCACGAGCAGCAGGCCCCCAAGCGCCAAAGGCGTGGTTAACTCAATGGAAGGCATTTTGTAGTATGATAATTAACATAGCACTATATGAAGAAAAACAAAGAAGAAAAGAGTCACAGTTTGCTTAGCATAAGACGCCTCATTTCCTTGTCGGAGAAATATCTTACGGCCGCCAAAAAAAAGCCTACAGCAGGACCCGGATCATCAAAAGACAATATGTCGTCGGCTGTATTGGACGTGAACAATGCGGGCAGCGCCTCCAATTTGTCGGAGGAGGCCAGGAACCACATAAGGTCCCCTGGAAGCAGCCAGCGGCATTTTATACCTTCTTTGTAGGAAAGATCCGGCTCCAATTCCTCGCCCATTGCCATCTTATACATGAGATATGGAAAATCGGCTCCCGCCAGGATAGACAAATGAAGAGATCCCGGGAAAAACGGGCTGACATCCGAAAGCTTCAGGGAGCCGTCGCGTTCGTCCACGCAGAATTCCACCTTTGCAAAACCGTTCCATTTCATCGCAGAAAGAAGCCGGAGGGCATGATCGACCGCTCTTTGATCTTTTATCGTCTCCCTCAGGGTGCCCGAGCCTCCTGACAGAGGATACGAGCGTATTATCTTCTGCACGGACAACGCCACAGGCTCAGACTGACGGTTGAGAAGAACATATACTCCGATCACTAAGGAGCCGGGAATATGTTCCTGCACAAGAAATGGGCCGTATTTGGAGTCCGCCTCCCTGCATCGTTCATTAAAATCCTGGATCGATCCGCACAACAATGCGCCTGCGGGTCCGCGGCAACTGCCGGGCCTGATGATCACGGGGTACTCGATTTTTCCTGCCAGTTCCTCGAAGCCCTTGCCGCCATATCTTCCCATATAATAGGTCTTAGGGCAGGGTACGGAGTAGTCCAATGCCGTCTTGACAGTGTTTATCCGGTCCATTGCCTTGGATAATATCTTATAATCAGGGTAGGGGACAACGGTGTAGCGCGAGAATTCGTCTATGCGTTCAGCGATGAATAATATCGTTTCCTCGTTCACCGGGAATAGGACGTCGTATTGGTTAGCCCTTACTTCGTCTAGCATGTATTGCGTGAATGATGCAGGCTCTTTGTAGGGGCTGGGATATGTTCTGCTATGCTGGCAGTATCTTGAAAACAGGCCGGTAGCATAGCGGGTCTCTTCGCCTCCAGTAACGGTAAGGCCTTTTTTTCCAAGAGAGCGTATGACTGCGAGGGAATTACGCATCTGGGCATCCGCGACAAAGACGTTACCGGTTTTTTTCATCATCGATCATTCTTTTATCGTCTTAGGGTTAAATATATAAACGATGTCGAAAAAAACGGCCAGAAGGGAGCGTTTTTTCCAGAAGCTTTCCGAATTGGAGGACAGAATAGAGTTTATTGAAAAAAATCTCGGCGAAAGAGAAGAATTTCTCGTAAATCGCATTAAGCGCAAGGCCATGTATAAAGAGTTCCAGGAACTTGCAGAGATATCCGCCGACCTCTCAGCCATGCTGGTGAAGGACTCGGGCAAATGCCTGGAGGATGATTACTCCAATCTCGAAAAGGCTTCGTCCATCTTAGGCCTGGACGAGGACACATGCTACAAACTGAAGAAAGGCAATGGCCTGAGAAATGTGCTGGTTCACGAATACAACGGAGTCATAGACAAACAGGCTTATGAATCCATCCATGAGGTTCTGTTAGGCATAAAGTCGTATGCCTCGGCGCTTGAAAAATGGCTGAAAGGATAAATATAAAGAGTATAGAAAAGGACTTCTCCGGCTTCAAAGACCGTATCCTGGGCATACTGTTATTCGGCTCCAGAGCCGACGGCACCCAAAGCAAAAGGTCAGACATCGACGTATGCCTCGTAGCAGGAAAGGATAACACAAACAAGCTATTTGGAGACGTTCTCAAGACAGACCTAACGGAAAGATACGACATTAAAATCTTCGAACTCATGCCTTTGAAACTGAAAGGATCAGTCCTTGAAAACTATAGGATCATATGGGCGAAAGACAGAAACGAATTAGAATATTACTTATACAAGACTGCCAGGATATGGAACGACCAAAAGGCAGCCTTAAAGAAACTGGGCCTGGAGATGTACAGGTGACTATTCTAGTTTCTCCCGGAGTAGTTCCATTATGACCTTTGAATCCGCCCTCCCCTTCATCCTGCGCATGACCTGCCCCATCATATAATTTAGGGCCTCTTTTTTGCCTGCCTTATAGTCTTCCACTGCTTTCGGGTTTTCCGCCAACACCGCATCTGCCGCAGCCGAAAGCTCTCCTTCTCCCGTAACCCGGCCCAGGCACTCGGCCGAAACGATCTTCTCAGGGGATTCGCCGCTGTCGATGACACGTTCCAGTATCTTTTTGCCGGTGTTCTCGGTTATCGTGTTTTCTTTCAGCAGGTTGAATAATTCGATCAGTATCCGTTCGTTTAGTTTAGATTCCTCCAATTCTATGCCCCGGTAATTCAATTGGCGCAGGACTTCCCGGCACATCCAGTCCGCAGCTATCCTGGCATCCGTTTTTGGTGCGATCCTTTCAAAGAGGTCTGCCAGTTCCTTGGTTTTTACCAGTATCTGGGCATAGTTTTCGGATATGGAGTATTTTTCCATTAGACGAGTCCTCCGGCTCTGAGGAGTCTCGGGTAGTATGACTCTGTCCAGGTATTCAGACGTAAAAGACAGGGGCGGAATGTCGGGGTCCGGTATGTAGCGGTAGTCGTCCGCGGTTTCCTTGAGCCTCAACGCAGTCGTTATCATCGATTTCTCGTTGTATCCTCTAGTCTCTTGTATGACTGTTCCGCCTCTCTTGCGAAGGTTGCCCTGCCTTATTATCTCGTAACTTATGGCCTTGTATGCGCCTTTTATCGAGTTTATGTTCTTTATCTCCACGCGGTTCCCGCCCCCGAGGGATATGTTGCAGTCCGCACGCATTACCCCGCCTGCTTCCACGATGCGCTCAGTATATTTGAGCAGATTAATCAATTCCTTAAGAAACACCCTAACCTCGTCGGGAGAATGCATATCAGGCGCAGTCACTATCTCGATAAGCGGAACGCCTGAGCGGTTATAGTCCACATGCCCGGCAGCAAGATCGTATCTTCCCGGGTCTTCTTCGAAGTGTATCTCCCAGATGCCCACGCCTCCAAGGCTGCCGTCTACGCCGACCGGCTCGCTCGTCCTCTGATACCCGCTGGGCAGGTCCGGGTAATCGTAGTGTTTTCTTTTGACGAATTTATTATCCGTCGAAACCTTGCAGGAAAGTAACTTTGCCACCATAACCGCAGACTCAAGAGCCCGCTCATTAATAGGCCAGGGCTTTGCCCCGGGCATGCCGGTACATACGGGACAGATGTTGACGTTGGGAGTATCCAACTCATAGTAATTAGTAGGACAATCGCAGAAAAGCTTCTGTCTTGTATTCAACGGCACATGGATCTCCAAGCCGATCTTTACCCCAGTCATTTCCCCGGATTCCTGCATCCCTTACTTATTCGATTACTGGAATAAAATTCGAAGAAAGAATTACTTCTTTTTCTTCTTCACGGCAAAGAGCGCAACGACCACGACCAGCAGGATAACTACGCCGATCACGTACAACAACGTGTTGTCCTGGGTATTGGAAGCAGATATTATCCTTGTGCCGATCCATTCGCCGCTCATATTGCCCGAGGAGCCGTATCCCCAACGTCCCGTGAATTTATTACAGTCCGAGGAGATGGTAAATTCCTCATCCCCCGCATCATCCGGCTCCGTATAAGTAGGCGCCTCAGACCACTTACCCTTGAAAACCCCGCCTGAAACAGTACCATTAATCCTGCCACTATCATACTCATACGTACCAGTCACAGAATTACCAACCTGGGAAAGCGTCATAGGACCCCACTCAGTAGACCATGTTCCAGTGTAACTGCATTCAGCCGCAGCATAACCTGCGAACAAAAAGATAATCCCTACAAAAATCAGTAAACCTTTCATTTAAAACACCTTAGAAAAACTTTAATATAGTATATATAAATAAATTGGATAATATCCTATAAATAGCTAACCCTGGCGCGAATCAAACACTAAATGCGTGACACCAACTTGGTGAATCCGATCATGGCGCTGGACACAATTGTATCCCTGGAGTTCCTGCAGGTTCTGTGATAAAAGCCTCTGAGCCCAATCAATTAGCAAATGAAGTATCTATTCGAGCTCTCAGGCGAACACCCGGATCTTCCAAAGGCCGAGCTTTTCTGCGTGCTTTCCTCGGAAGGCGTTTCCTACAAGATCGCCTACGAATGGGACAAGGTGCTGGTATTAGATACTGATAGCACGAGGACCGACTACGTCGACCGCCTGGGCATGTCCCTCAAAGCAGGAAATAATCCAATCCTCTCCAAGAGCCCGTGGGAGATAGCATCAAAACTGGCCCCCCTGATCCCAAAAGACCGTAGCATGGCTGTGCGAAGCAGGTCCCATACCCTCGAACAGGACGTAGGCGCAGAGTTCTACCTGATGGGCTACGTAATAGACCTTGAGGAGCCGGACATAAAGGTCATCGCTTACAGGACCTGGGAGGGCATCCTTGCAGCGATCAACCTGCCCTTAAAGAGGGATTATTCTAAGAGGAGGCCGCAGTTCCGCCCCTATTTTCACCCCACGTCCATGCACCCGAAGCTGGCAAGAGTCCTCGTCAATTTAGCCAACGTGAAAAAAGGCTCAAATATACTGGACCCCTTCTGCGGCACAGGCGGGATACTGATAGAAGCAGGACTAATGGGAATGCACCTCAAAGGAAGCGACATAGACTCCCGTATGGTCGCAGGATGCCAAAAAAACCTGGAATCATACGGCTTATACGCGGAACTGGAAAAAGCGAACGCATTGGAAATACCCGCATTATACGAAAAAGTAGACGCAATAGTAACCGATCCCCCGTATGCCAGATGCTCCTTTGTATCCGAGGGACGAAGCGACCTGGGAGGATTCTACGAAAAATTCCTCGAATCAGCGGAAAAAGTCCTTAAAAAAGGAGGCCGACTGGTCATGATGATACCAAAACAATACCACGTAGAATACAAAGGCTACAATCTCCTCCAGGAACACTACATAAAAGTACACAAGAGCCTGACCCGGAGGATCGTCGTACTGGAGAAGAAATAGGATAACAGACTGCAAAAAGAGGGTTTTGATTTATTTTTAAGCCCTTCCTTATATCTATTTGAAGGTGTTCTTATGGTCGAAGTAGTTATTAACATAGATTGCCCGCGTCTGAATAAGAAACTCCTAAAGGAACTGAAGGAGGATATCAGCAGAACCGTGAGGCTGAAGCTTGCAAAAGAGATGCTTCTCCAGGAATGGGATAAGAGGCTTGAAAACTCCCAACTCACAGAGGAAGACGCTCTTAGACTGGGCAAGGCTGCGAACAAGTCCGCGCTAAAGGCCTGGAAGGCAAAAGGCATTCTCTAGATCTAAAAGATGAAGCTTGCAGTCGACTCAAACATATTGTTCTCGTTCTTCAGAAAGGGATCCCAGACAAGAAAGATCATAGCTACAATCGAGTCCTTTGAACTATGCACCCTTAAGTCGCGGATAGACGAGTTAATAGAGCACCGCGATGAGATATGCGCCAAGGCAAGGATTGGTCCTGAAGATTTCATGAAGACTTTGTCCGAAATAGAAGTCTTCGTAGAAGTAATAGACGACAGCCTTGCATTCGATATGGCACGTGAAGCTCGGAAAATAGCTCCGCACGAGGAAGATGCCCCATTGTTCGCCCTGGCACTGAAACTCGGCTGCGGCATATGGTCAAACGAAAAGGCGTTCAAAAGACAAACAAAAGTCAAAGTGCTTGATACGACAGAAATGACGGAAATACTTGAATCCTGAAGCTGCAAAGCGCATGCGAAGTGCATATATATTTATTATATTCTTAATTCACAATACAATTATACACAGTTTAAAAAAATGAAAGGCGCAGAAGCTATCCTAAAGTCGCTGGAGGCAGAGGGCGTAGACACCGTGTTCGGGATCCTCGGAGGACAGATACTGGAGCTCTACGATGCGCTCTACGATGCAAAGAACATCAGGCACATATTGATGAGGCACGAGCAGTGCGCAGCGCACGCAGCCGAAGGATATGCGCGGGCCAGCGGAAAAGTGGGAGTGTGCATAGCCACGTCCGGGCCCGGGGCAACGAACCTGGTCACAGGCATAGCCGACGCACACATGGACTCCGTCCCGATAATCGCGCTCACAGGCCAGGTACCCACGCACCTGATAGGAAACGACGCCTTCCAGGAAGCAGACATCATAGGCATAACCATGCCCATAACCAAGCACAACTACCAGATAACCAGCCCAGAGGATATTGCCTCGACCATGAAGGCGGCGTTCATGATAGCCTCGACCAGGAGACCCGGACCGGTCCTAATAGACCTACCCAAAGACGTGCAGCAGAAACAACTGGAAAAAGAATTCAAATACCCCTCCGAAGTAAACCTCCCAGGCTACAAAGTAGTCAAAAGCGGAGGACACCCCAAACAGATATCCGAAGCCGCAAAGATGATAATGGCAGCCGAGCGGCCGGTGCTGATAGCCGGCGGAGGCGTCATAATAGGAGAAGCAAGCAGGGAACTCATAACATTCGCAGAATCCCTTGGAATACCGGTCGCAACGACCCTCATGGGCAAAGGCGCCATACCCGAAGAGCATCCTTTGGCCCTAGGCATGGCGGGCATGCACGGTAGAAAAGCCTGCAACAATGCGATCACCGAATGCGACCTATTGATAGTCGTGGGGATGCGCTTCTCAGACAGGGTAACTGCGAACATAAAATACTTCGCCCAGAACGCAAAGATAATACACATAGACATCGACGCATCAGAGATAGGAAAGAACGTAAGAGCAGACATGCCCATCGTAGGAGACTCAAAACTGGTGCTGCAGAACCTGATAAAAGCGACAGGCAAATTAAAAGGCAAAAGAACCGAATGGGACAAAAAAATCGCGCAATGGAAAAAAGAATACGCGCCGATCTACGACTACGACAACGTCCCCATAAAACAGCAGTGCGTGATGAAAGAGATAAACAGGATAATAAACGACAAAACCATAATCACGACAGAAGTAGGCCAATGCCAGATGTGGGCCGCCCACTACCTAAACATCAAAAACCCCAGGACCTTCATATCCTCGGGCGGATTAGGAACCATGGGCTTCGGATTCCCGGCAGCCATAGGCGCGAAAGTCGCAAAACCCGAAAACACAGTCATCGACATAGGAAGCGAGGGAAGCTTCCTTATGACAGGACAAGACCTCGCAACCTGCGTAGTAGAAGACATACCGGTAATAACAGTACTACTAGAGAACCGCTTCCTTGGAATGGTAAAACAATGGCAGGACCTGTTCTACAATAAAAGAAGAAGCCACACCTACTTGGGGGAAGTCCCAGACTTCGTGAAATACGCCGAAGCCTTCAGCGCCAAAGGAATACAAGTAGACAGACCAGGAGAGATAAGGCCCGCACTACAGGAAGCGATCAAATGCGGCGAACCCACGATAATCACGATAAAAGTAGACCCACACGAACACATACTGCCCATGATACCCCCGGGCGGGAGACTGGACAGGATGATAGACCGAGTCGAATAATCTGCCTATTTCTTTTTTATATCCTTTCTTAATTCAAATATATTCGATCCAGGAACTGCATACGTTTTTTCAACCGGTGCTCCGGATATTATACGATCCATATTCAGGTTATAGCTTGTCTGCGGTCGTGTAATCGGCTGCATAAGAAGGCATGCTCGCATCCTGGGGAACCCATTTTCCCTGTTTCAGAGCATATATCCTTTCACCCGGGGCCGCGGGCAGAACGTCGAGGTCCAGGCAATTCGCCTCGATCAGTATGGCCTTCTGGCACTGCTTGCATCCCGCATTCTTCGGAATTTTCCCGAAGCATTCCTGCTTGTGCATGAACCTTTGGATGCGTCCGCATGCGGGGCATTTTAGGACGACGTATTCAACGGAGCCAATGCCTTCGCCGGTTATCCGAAACTCGTGCATCTTATATCCTCTCCAAAAGCTTCAGCAGGCCTTCAGTTTTCCCGGCAGGCATTATGTGGACTCCTGCGAGGCCTAATACTTTGGTTGCGTCTATTACTTCGGCGCAGATGTTCACTCCTTCTTCCAGAGGGTCTTTGGCGTCCTTTATCCTGCGCTCTATTTTCTCGGATATTATTATGCCGGGTATCTTTCGCAGGAATTTTATCATGCCGGTAGAATACAATGGAAGCACTCCGACAAGGACTTTCTTTCGGATGTCTTCTTCTGTCAGAAGCTCATACCTGGAAAAAAAATCAGACATAGTTGAGTCTTCGAACACTACCTGGGTCTGGAAGAAATTCACTCCGGCATGAAACTTTTTTTCGGTCTTCCTTACCTCGGCATCCAGGTTACGGGCTCCGGGAGCAAGCGCTGCTCCCACGAAAAAATCCGTCGGCCTGTTCAGTTTTCCGCCGGCGTGGTCTTTCCCGGCATTCATCTCTTTTATCGTTTTTATGATGGAGATAGAATTCAGATCAAACACTCCCCTGGCTTTTGGGTGGTCGCTGCTGGGGGCGCTGGGAGGGTCGCCTGTGAGCGCAAGGACGTTCTCTATTCCGAATGCTGCGGCGCCTATGAGGTCGGCCTGTATGCCTAACTGGTTTCTGTCGCGGCCTGTGACCTGGTAGATGGGTTCTATTCCGTTCTGTTTGAGCATGATGCTTGCAGGAAGGGACCCTATCAGGAGCATTGCGCCGGGGTTGTCTACGACGTTGACTGCGTGTATCTTTTTCCAGACCTTTTTGTAGTCCCCTATTTCGGAGGCAAACCTTGCGGTGTCCGGGCCCCTTGGAAGGGATATTTCCGCGGTTATGAGCCTTTCTTTTCCGAAGCGTTCAGATAATCTGCTCATTTTCTTTTTTGTTAATAGATATTGTATGAGGGCTTTAATATGCTGCTGACCGAGTGCTTTAGCGATGCTTTTTAGGTTGGATGTGCAATTTATAACAAGTAGTTAAGATTTTTCACTTGAATTAGGAGGGACAAATAAAAAATGAACGACAAATTTTTTAACGAAAAAAAAATAGATAAGGAGATAAAAGATGCGCGCGAGAAAATGGATAATGGCATGAAAGACGCGCACGAGAGAATATACAAGGGCATGAAGGATGCACGCGAGAGCTTCAACAACACCAGGGACGCATTAGGCGACAAATGCGATGAAACCGCCAAGATGCTCGGCGAAAGAGAAGAGCAGGTAACAGAGAAGATACGCGAGCGCCCCCTGGAATGGGTTGCCGGAGCATTTCTCGCAGGCATGGTAATAAGCAAACTCCTGTCCCGCAAGGAATAGGAGAACCAAGAAAAATGATGAGCTTATTGATGGAATACGCGCACAAGTATGCGCAGGAATTCCTGCAGGGAACGGCCGACCATATCGTAGTCAAGATAAGGACGGAAGTCAACTACGCAGCCTCGACCATAAAATCCAGCATAGAAGAAGGCATAAAAGCGGGATTCGACTCAGTAAGAAAGGCAGTATTCTACCTGATGGTCGCGACGGCTTCGACCATAGTAGCCCTGGTATTCATGACATGGGGCCTTGCGCAGATATTCGCGGAATACTTCAGAAGCGCGGGAACCGGGTTTTTGGTATTCGGACTGATATTATTGATCATAGGGATGCTGTCGTTCGCTATGAGCAAGCCCAAATAATCCCTTTTATTTTTTATCTATTTCTTAAGATATTTATCCAGCGCCGCAGTTATCGTCCCCTTCGGCACCGCCCCAACTACGTTCTCGACGGGCTTTCCATCCTTGAATATTATCAGGTTGGGTATGCTCATTATGCCGTATTTTTCAGCAAGCTCCTGGTTGTCGTCGATGTTCACCTTGCCCACTAATACCCGGCCCTTGTATTCTTCCGATATCCGGTCTATGGTGGGCGCAAGCATCTTGCAGGGCATGCACCAATCAGCCCAGAAATCCACGAGCACAAGCGGGTTCTTTAACGCTTCATCGAAGTTTTTCGCATTTAATTCGGTTGCCATATTGCTAGAATCTAGGAAAGCAGAACAGATAAAATAAAAAAAAGAAAAGAATAAAGAAATCAGGCCAGGATGTTTTCCATCATGTCCTGCTCTAGTTCGTCCATCAGGGGAATCCCGGTAACCCTCTTTGCGGTTTCTGTCATGGACGCTATGTCTCCTCGGTCCAGGAGGTCAAGGTTCCATTTCCTGGAGCCCGCCATAAGCTGCTTCAACCCTACGCCTATCCGGTCAGTAAAGTAGGTGTATAAGCCGACTGCTTCCCAGGGGAGTTTTGCTGCGTCTGCTCCGAATCTTTCTTTTAGTTCCGTTGTCGCTATAAAGAACTGCTCGGGCCTGTTTCCATACATTGCTGCAAAGTTCTTTGGTAGGGCGTCTTTCTTTGCCAGTTCCACGAAGTACTTGGACTTCATGACCGCCGTAATAGGAGACCTTCCGGTCGCTATTCCCTTTACAAAGGGCTTGTCTGGGGCAAATCCGCTCATGGCAATGGACTTGAATATCTGCGCTTCGTTGGTAAACCCGCCCGCCATCAGTATGTCCGGCACGTGCCTGTGTTTTTTCTTCAGTATCTGAGCGCACTTTAAGACCTGGGCTTCCAGGTATACCGTCGGCGTGGATGCCTCATTCATCATGGGAACCGGCGACATCCCGGTACCCCCTCCTGCGCCGTCGAATGTCAGCATGTCGATCTTCGCTTCTGATGCCAGCTTCAACGTCAGGGCGACCACTGCGGGCCTGTATGCCCCGGTCTTCAAAAATATTTTCTTTGCGCCCTGGCTTCTGAGCCAGTCTATGTCTTCAAGGAACTTGTGCTCGTCTACCATCCCTACTCTGCTGTGCCGCTCGAACGATTCGAAGACTTTGTTCTTGAATGCCTCCTGAACAGCAGGGTCTTCCGGGTCGGGCTGTACGAGGTATCCTCTCTTCTTGAGCATGAGCGCCTTTTCGAGGTCGGTTATACGGACTTCTCCTCCGATAGCTTTTGCGCCCTGGCCCCATTTCCTTTCGATAACGTTTACTTCCAGGCTGGACAGCGCGTATACGTCTGTTCCGTTCCTCTGGTCTTCGACGTTGGTCTGCACGACTATTTCTCCGTGTTTTCCGTCCCAGAATTCGCGGTATTTGTCTACGCGGTATTTCAGGTCTTCCGAATAGGTCACCTTTCCTTTGGCGTCGAATTTGGACTTTGGGTCCATGCCGCAGACATTCTCTCCTATGACTTGTATTGTCCCGGATATTGCCGCTCCGACCGACAGGCCGTCCCAGTTCCTCTTGGCGACCGCAGTCGAACCGAGCCCTGCTATTGTCACTGGGACCGACAGGGGCACGCCTCCGGCTTTCGTGTCTATTTTTACGTTCGTGAAAAGGGCTTTGTCGCTGTCCGCTTCTATCCCTTTTGTGCTCCTTACGTCGACCATTATCTGGAAATCGGACCAGTCCAGCATATAGTCTTTGCAGGATGCCGCCGTGCTCTGCCCGAAATACGATGGATCGGGGTATAGTACTTCCCTTCCGCGGAATGCGGATTTGCTTATCTCGCACAGCACAGGGCAGCCTTCTATGCAGATCGGGCACATGCCGCTGCATGGGGTCGTGTCTTTTGTCCTCAATGTAGTCCCGGATGTGGACCTAGAGTTACCGTATGTTTCAGCCATTTTTCTTGCGTCACCAGAATTTTTTTTTAGAATATTTTAAGGTATTATGTCCCCCTCAATAAAAGACGATGGTTTATATATCAAACATTATTATCGTTTTTGATTTAACAAATAAACTTTTTATTGTTATATGATTGCGAATGCTTAGAACGCCAAAAGAAAACAGAACGCAGTAATCGTTATAGATAGATAAAAAGAAGAGAAAAAGAAAAAGATCACAATATGGGCAGGTATTTGTCTATCTCATACTTGCTCACATGCAGGCGGTAGTTGTCCCATTCTATGGTCTTGTTGGCTATGAATTTCTCGAATATGTGGTCGCCTAAGGCCTTTCGGACTAGTTCGCTCTCCTGCGTCAGCTTCACTGCTTCAGACAGGCTTCCGGGGAGGGTGGTTATTCCCTTCTTTAGCCGGTCAGCAGGGCTCATCTCGTAGATGTCTTCCTCTATTGGGTCGGGCAGGTCGTATTTTTTCTCTATTCCTTCCAGGCCTGCGGAAAGCATCACGGAGAATGCAAGGTATGGGTTGCATGCCGGATCGGGGGACCTTAGTTCCGCCCTTGTGGCCTTCTCTTTCCCGGGTTTGTATGTCGGGACCCTTACCAGCGCGGAGCGGTTCCGGTTGGCCCATGAGATGTAGCAGGGCGCTTCGTAGCCGGGTACCAGTCTTTTGTAGGAGTTGACCCATTGGTTCAGGACGGACGTTATCTCGGGGACGTGGTGCAGCAGCCCTGCTATGTAGTGTTTTGCGGTGTCGGAGAGGTAGTATTTGTCGTCTGCGTCAAAGAATGCGTTCTTGTCTCCTTTGAACAGGGACTGGTGGACGTGCATACCGCTGCCGTTCTGCCCGAATATGGGCTTGGGCATGAATGATGCGTGTACTCCGTGCTGTAATGCGACCTCTTTTACTATCAGGCGGTAGGTCATTGCGGAATCGGCCATTGTGAGCGCGTCGTTGTATCTGAGGTCTATTTCGTGCTGGGAGGGCGCAACTTCGTGGTGGCTGTATTCTACGATGATGCCCATTCTCTCAAGGTTCTGCACAGTCTCCCGGCGCAGGTCGCTTGCGACGTCCAGAGGCGTTAGGTCGAAGTATCCTCCGTTGTCCAATCCTTCCGGGCTCTGCGCGGATTTGAAATAGAAGAATTCCAGTTCAGGCCCCACGTTAAAGGTATAGCCCTTCTTCTTGGCCTTCTCCATGTTCCTTTTTAGGGCATACCTCGGGCAGCCGTCATAGGGTTTCCCCGACGGCTCAAGTATGTCGCAGAACATCCTAGCAACTGCGTCCTCCTGCGGCCTCCAGGGAAGTATCTGAAAAGTCGTCGGATCGGGCATGGCTATCATGTCGCTCTCGTATATCCTTGCGAATCCCTCGATGGATGAGCCGTCGAATCCCATGCCGTCCGTCAGGGCGGTTTCCAGTTCGTTCCTTGTTATGGCGAAGCTTTTGAGGAACTCCAGAATGTCGGTGAACCACAGTCTTATGAACCTTACGTTGTTTTCCTCAACAGCCCTCAGCACATATTCTTTGTCCCTTACCGCGTTGGTCTTAGGCATTTTGTCACCAGATAAAATGTATTAACCTATTTTTAGTATATGCATTTGGGTGCTTAAGAATTCCCAGGATTTGATGAAATGCTCAAAAAAAGGCTAAAAAAATAAGGATTCCTCATCACTTTTATAGGCGTAAAACTAAAAAGATAACATGGCATCCAAGATCGACGACCTGGACCGATCCGTACTGCGCGAGTTTAAAAAAGACGCCCGCAAAAGCCACCGCGACATAGCGGATAAGCTGAATGTAGCAGAAGGCACCATATATAACCGCGTGAACAAGCTGCAGGACATGGGCATCATCAAGAGGTTCATGGTTGACCTGGATTACTCGAAGCTGGGATACGACCTTGCTGCGGTGATAGGGCTTATCGTAGAGGGAGGATTCCTGCAGGAAGTCGAGGAGAAGATAGCAAAGAAGCCCAACGTGTCCGCGCTATACGACGTCACCGGCGACTATGACGCCTTGATAGTGGCAAAGTTCCGGGAACGCGAGGAGCTGGACAAATTCATCAAGAGCGTGATGGCCATACCCCATGTGGAAAGGACGTATACGATGCTTGTCCTCAACGTCATAAAAGAGACGCACGGAGTCGATTTCTGATCCTACGATGGCTTCCAGGCCTTCTTTTTTGGTGGACATAAACGGGGTTCTTTATACCGGCAATAAGCCTATTGCAGGCGCTGCCGAAGCCGTGGATTTCCTGAGGGACAACGATTATTCTTTTCGGTTCATTTCCAACGCCACGCAGTCGTGCAGGGCCACGTTGCATAAAAAACTTAAAAGCTTAGGCTTTGACATAAGGGAAAAAGAGCTTTTCACAGCCCCCGTCGCCACCGCGAGATACATAAAGAAAACAGGGATGAAGCGATGCTTTCTTATAACGACCGGAGACGTGTATAAGGACTTTAAAAAGGAGGGCATCGTGCAGACTGACAAGAGGCCGGACCACGTCGTTATCGGGGATGCGGGAAAGGGTTTTACCTATGAGCGGATGAATGCCGCATTCAATTACATACTTGAAGGAGCAGACCTAATAGCCATGGAAAAAGACCGCTACTGGAGGTCTTCCCGCGGTCTTGCGCTCTGCGGCGGGCCATATACTGCGGCCCTGGAATATGCGACCGGGATAAAAGCGACCCTGATAGGAAAGCCGTCGCGGGATTTTCTGCTACTCGCTCTCGCAGACATGAATGCCAAACCCAAAAACACGATATTGATCGGAGACGACCTGATAACAGACATCGCAGGAGCTCAGAGAGCGGGGATGAGAGGATTCCTTGTAACCAGCGGAAAACACGATAGAAAAGACGCTAAACGCTCGGTGATAAAGCCGGATGAGGTGCTGGATTCGATCGCGGGACTGAGGGGATTAGATTTATATAATAAAAAAAAATGATTGGGAGTTGTTAATTGTAAACAACCTATACTGATATCCTGTACCTCTGATAACTCCAGGTCGTATTTTTGCCGGCCGTTTTCTAATAGAGTCTAAGCTAGACATTAAATGAAGAAAATTTTCTGGAAATATTGGATTTTTATGTGTTTTATTATGTGTTTTATTAACTGGGTCATCTAATTAATATCAGTATTTTAAAAAAAAATAGTGATAATATGAAAAATACATGCCAGAATATCCCGGATACGGATTCTATAAAAAACCCAGTTTTGAGAAATTTTGTAATGTTCTATGCCGTTGCCGTTTTGATCCTTCTCCTCTGCACGAGTCTTTCCGCTTCTGTTATTGATACCGACGGGGACGGAATACCCGATTCTTCTGACAATTGCATGTTCGTTGCCAATCCAGATCAAAACGATACGGAAGCCAGCAGCCCGGTTACTGGGCTTATCGGTTATTGGAAACTCGATGAATCGTCGGGCGACGTCGCCAGAGATTCGACCGGCACGCATGACGGCATTGTTAGCGGCGCGTCCTGGGTTTCTGGAAAATTCAGGAACGCATTGAGTTTCGACGGAGCCGATGATAGCGTGACGATCGCGGATTCGGAGGCGTTTGATTTTACCGGCCAGGATTATTCGATCGAAACATGGATCAAGCCTTCAACGCCGCAAAATGCTTGGGCAGTGCTTTTTTCGAGAGGCTATTATATGATAAATGGCTGGTATATCCAATTGGATGCGGCCGGCACAGGCGTTTATTTTATTACCAACGTGCCCGGGGGCTTCAGCTCGTTATGGTCAAACCCCGGGGTTGTTCAACCCGGTGTTTGGAATCATTTAGTGGTAACGCGCCAAGGCCCTGTCGGGACAATATATGTAAACGGAGTGGATGTTACTTTGAATCACCCGATTATCATTAACGCAGCCAGTTCCACTTACCCGTTCTTGATCGGAACCTATCCGCTGGGAGGCTATAATTATAACGGCGCTATGGACAGCATCCGGATATATGACCACGCGCTTTCATCCGCCGAGGTCCAAACCGCGTACGCCGCCGGAGATGGTCAGGGCGATGCGTGCGACTGCAATGATGGTGTTTGCGACGGAAGAGAAGCAAGCTACTGTGCCGGTTTGGGGACTCCTGATCCGGAGTGCGCGGTCCAAACCGATAACGACCAGGATGGCTATGCCGTACCCGCCGATTGCGATGATAACGATGCGCTTGTCCACCCGGGCGCCGCTGAAGTTTGCGACGGCAAGGACAATAATTGTGATGGGGTCGTTGATGCCATTACAAGGAGTTGCTCGCTGAATCATACAGGAATATGCGGGACCGGGACTGAGACATGCAATGCAGGAGTCTGGGAAGGATGCCCGCAGCCGCAGGCAGAGATATGCAACGGCCTGGACGACGACTGCAACGGGGCAATCGATGAAGTCAAGCAACTTGTCTTCGTTTTTAACAAATGGCAGAACTGGGGCAAGAAAGGCGACATAGACAGTCATGGGATAGCTCCGTACGTGTACGCAGACAATCTGCCAGGCTCGCCTTATGCAAGTGGAGAATACATACCGATAAATGCGCAATACGCAACGGAAAATAAGGATGTCCCGGGTCTGGCTCTGGATTCCGGAAACGGCTTCTTTGACGTATGGCTATGGGGCAAGAACGACGGAATACAGAAAGAAGCAGTGAACGTGACATTGTACCTGGACGGCATTGCCGTCAAATCGATTCAGAACATCCAAGGAAACCCTTATGAGAAATCAAGAGACGGGAAAGCCGTCTTTGGAAATGCGGGACAGGACCAGGTATGGGTGCAGGCCGGTAATAGGATAAGCTTTGTTTCTACGGTGACGAACCGAAACGACGCATTCAGGGTGTACTACCAGAAGACGACCTGCAGCAACAACGATGAGGACGGCGACACGATACCCGACTACCTGGATGTTTGCCCAAACAGCATAAGCGACGCAGGCATCAATCTGAACCCTGACAGATACGCAGACATAAACGGAAACGGAGTGTTCGAGACCAAGGAGAAGAAAGGAAAGAAGGAGATCGTCGAGGCAAGCAATTACACGCTTCAGAACACCCTGGGATGCACATGCAGGGACATCTTGTCCATAAAACCCGGAAAAGACGAGGATCAGTACAAGAAAGGGTGCACCAAGGGAACGATAGTGAACTGGATTGATGCAAGAGGCTGGGGAAAGGCTAAACCCTGATTTTTTTATTTATTTTTTTATTTTATCGGATACTTGTAGACGGCCCCATAACAAAAATTCAGGGATACACCGGAAAAAATCTTGCGTAAACTGCCGGTCCTATAAAAATATATAAATCGGCCGGGCCTTGGAGGGGAACATACGTCCCCCTCCCCCTTGCATTTTCTGGTGACGCAAGAGAATGATCCAGGCCCTAAATGTCGTAGTACAGATAGAACTCGTACGGTGTCGGCCTCAGCCTGACAGGGTCTACTTCCTTCTTCCGCTTGTAGTCTACCCACGTCTCTATGACGTCTTTTGTGAAGACGTTCCCCTTCAGGAGGTAGTCGTGGTCTGCTTCTAGGGCGTTCAATGCTTCTGCAAGGCTGCTTGGAACGCTCTTTATCTTCTTTAATTCTTCCTTGGGCATGTCGTAGAGGTTCTTGTCGCATGGCTCGGGAGGCATTATCTTCTTCTGTACCCCGTCCAGTCCTGCAAGCAGCATCGCCGAGAATGCAAGGTATGGGTTACACGATGCGTCAGGCGAGCGGAACTCTATCCTCTTGCTTGCAGGGGACTTCGAGTACATCGGTATCCTGCATGCTGCGCTCCGGTTCCTCTGCGAGTATATCATGTTGACCGGCGCTTCGTATCCCGGAACGAGCCTCTTGTATGAGTTCGTCGTAGGCGCGCACAGGCCCATAAGGGACGATGCGTGGGCAAGTATTCCGCCAATGTAGTAGATACCCATCTGCGAGAGGCCTGCGTATCCTTTTTCGTCGTAGAACAGGGGTTTTCCGCCTTTCCATAGCGACTGGTGGACGTGCATGCCGCTTCCGTTGTCCTGGAATATGGGCTTGGGCATGAATGTCACTGTCTTGTTGTGGGCCTTTGCTACGTTCTTTATAATATACTTATAGAGCATCAACAGGTCAGCCTGCTTGGTCAGCGTCTCGTACTTCATGTCTATCTCGGCCTGGCCTCCTGATGCAACTTCGTGGTGCTGCGTCTCTATGGGGATCCCGGCTTCCATCAGCCTCATCACCATCTCGTTACGCAGGTTCTGGTAGCTGTCTGTCGGCGGGACCGGGAAGTATCCTTCTTTGTATCTGGGCTTGTACCCGAGGTTGGGGTTCTCTATTCTTCCCGTGTTCCAGTCTCCTTCGACTGAATCGATCGTATAAAATGAGCTGTGGTGGTTCTCGTCGTATCTTACGTCGTCGAAGATGAAGAACTCGGCTTCAGGGCCCCAGTAGGAAGTGTCTGCAAGACCTGTGCCCAAAAGGTATTTTTCCGCCTTTTGTGCCACATACCGGGGATCCCTGGAGTAGTGGTCTCCGGTAACGGGGTCTTTTACGTTGCATATAAGGCTTAAAGTGGGAATGTCGCAGAATGGATCCATTATCGCAGTCGAGGGGTCGGGTATCAGTATCATGTCGCTCTCGTTTATCTCCTGGAATCCGCGGATGGATGAGCCGTCGAATCCTTTTCCTTCTTTGAAATCGTTTTCGCCGAACATGTTAAGCGGCACTGTGATGTGCTGCCAGAGGCCCGGGAGATCCATGAATTTCAGATCGACCATCTTAACATTCTTTTCCTTGGCGAACGCCAGAACATCTTTTGGTGTCATTTTCCTGTTTTATTTTTCTTATGGTTTTTATTAGATTATTTAAATAAATATTGGGTATTTCATCAAAATTTTTATATTTTTTTAAAAAAATAAAAAATTATTGTCTTTTGGTTTACAAGGTAAAGCAAAGGATGGAACGCGGTTTCATACCGCATCCTTTCCTCTCTCGCCTGTTCTGACCCGCACAACCTCGTCCACTGGGAGCACGAATATTTTTCCGTCTCCGATGCTGCCGGTCTTGGACACTTTGAGGATGATTTCTATCACTTTGTCTACGTCTTCCTTTTTTACCACCAGTTCTATCTTGGTCTTTGGCAGCATGTCCACGCGGTATTCGCTCGTCCGATAAGAGAGGGCCAGGCCCTTCTGCCTGCCCCTTCCTTTTACTTCGTATGCCGTAAGCCCAGGGAATCCTGATTCTGCCAGGGCATCCTTTACTTCGTTTAGTTTTTCCGGCCGGATTACGGCTTCTATCTTTTTCATTTTTCTCATACCTCACATTATCGTATTCTCAGGCGTATGCCTCCTCTCCGTGGGACGCTATGTCCAGGCCCACGGTCTCCTCTTCTACGCTGACCCTCAGGCCCATGGTCATGTCCAGGAGCTTGAAGAGTGCCAGCGTAACTACAAAGGAGTATATCCCAGTAGCTGCCACGGCCACAAACTGCGTGCCCAGAAGGCTTGGGTTTCCGAAGAATAACCCGTTAGCCCCTGCGGCGTTTATGGCTTTGGAAGCGAACAATCCCGTAGCCAGTGCTCCGAAGGTTCCGCCCAGGCCGTGGCATGCGAATACGTCAAGGGAGTCGTCTATCTTCGTGTGCTTGTTCTTCAGGTACATGGCTGTATAAGATACGAGGGACGCCAGGGCACCTATTATTATGGCCTCCACCGGACCGACGTATCCCGAAGCAGGCGTTACCGCCACAAGGCCGACGACTGCGCCTGTCACTATGCCTACGGCGTTCGGTTTGCCCATGTGTATCCAGGAGATCAGCGTCCATGCCAGGCCGGCTGCCGCCGCGGCCGTGTTGGTCGCAAGGAATGCGCTCGCAGCGAGGCCGTTGGCGCCTAAAGCGCTGCCTGCGTTGAACCCGAACCAGCCGAACCACAGCAGTCCGCCGCCTAAAATTATCATAGGCACGTTATGCGGCTTCATGTTGTGACCGAAATCCTTCCTCTTGCCTATCACAAGTGCTGCTGCAAGAGCCGAGACCCCTGCCGTTATGTGGACTACGGTCCCTCCCGCGAAGTCAAGGGCCCCCATGTTCCTTATCCATCCGCCAGCTCCCCAGACCCAGTGAGCTACAGGGTCGTAGACGATGGTCGACCAGAGTAGGACGAATACCAGGAGTGTCGAGAATTTTATCCTGTCAGCGAACGAGCCCAGTATAAGCGCCGGCGTGATTATGGCGAACATCGCCTGGAAAAGCATGTATACCATGTGGGGTATCGTAGCCGCATAATCGGCATTCGGCGCAGCTCCGACGCCTTTCAGGCCCATCCATTCAAGCCCGCCGATCAATCCGCCCATGTCCGGGCCGAAGGCAAGGCTGTATCCGAAGAGCACCCATTGCACGCTGATCAAGCATATTATGGCAAAACATTGTATTGTCATCGCGACTGCGTTCTTCTTGCGCACCATGCCCGCATAGAACAGCGCAAGCCCAGGAGTCATTAAAAGCACTAGTGCGGCCGATGCAAGCACCCACGCAGTGTCTCCAGTATCTATTTTAGGCGGTAGGTCTTGCGCGAATGCGCTTGTCGTGAAAAATATCATCAGGGCTAGGATAGCTAGAATTCCGGCTTTCGCCTCCTTTTTTCTTGTTTCCATTTTCCTCAGTTGTTTTGATTTGTTTTTTTTGTAAAGTTTTATGAAAAATATATGGATTTTTATATTTAAAAAGGGAAAAAAATGATGATTTCAACAAAAAAATGCCTCTAAAATCACGCCAGATATAAATCGTCCGGACGCAGAGGAGAAAGCTAATTTATCCCCACCGGGATTTCGACATAAGGCACGCCCATCTGGCAGAAACGTCTCTCTACCTCCTGCAAAGTGTAGTTGTGCAGCCACCTGGAAAATATCGTAGAATCCTGTAGTACTATCTTCCCGCCGATGAAAGTCGCATTGGGAAAACGCTTGATTATGCCGGGCGCGAGTTTGATTATCTCCTCGACCGCGTCCACTCCTACAGGACTTAAGCCCTCTGCATAGTAGCCGCAGGATCTCATATAGTCGACGTATCGCTCTACCTCATCCTCGACGCGCTTCTTAAGGTGATGCATTTCGGAAACTCCCTTGAAGACTCCTGCATCTATCACGCCCACCTCGATGAATATAAAATTCTTGTAGGTTCCATAAGGCGACCTGAACATTTCCTCAAGAGTCCGAAGCCCCAGGCCGTTGTAGCCGTTCACGAGGACGACGGCAGTCTTTGCGCTCAAGTCGGCTTCGGCTGGAGGATCTCTCTTGGGGATGTCGGCGAACTTGCGCACGCCCCCGGCACCCTCACAGGTTATCCTGCCGTCAAGCTTCAAGACGAGATGCGACACATGATCGTAGTGCCGCTTTATCATTATTACGAACCCCACCAGCGCGGCGGTTATGAGGATCGTTATCCAGCCGCCTACATTGAACTTGAACCAGATATTAGTTACAAGGATAAAGAAGGTAAGCACCATCCCAAGGCTGTTTATGGAAAACTTCTTCGCCCAATTTTTTACCAGCGCGCGCTGCTGCCACCAATAGCGCACCATGCCTACCTGTGACAGAAAGAATGTAAGAAAGACCGTGATACTGTAAAGCACTACAAGGAACTGGACGGAGCCCTGCGTTATTATCATCATCAAGAAAGCGGATCCGCCCATTATGAGTATCCCTTTCCGGGTTACGAGACGGTCGCTCAGGGTTGCAAGCCTGACAGGGAACCATCTGTCCAGTGCCATGCTGGCAAGCACCCTCGGCCCGTCGACGAATCCGGTCTGCGCAGCGATGAATAGGAGCGCAGCTTCGGACACAAGAGCCAGTATCACGAAATAGTATCCTGCGTCGCCCCAACCCGCAACTACGCCTTCGAATAGCACGGCATTGAGGGTCTTTCCTTCCCGGGGGGTAACATTATACAACAGATAACACAGCAGCAGTCCCAGTACCATCACCATGAGGGATGCGGACATGAGCCGCATAGTTCTTTTAGCAGTCTTCACCTTGGGCTCCCGGAGGATCGGCACCCCGTTGCTGACTGCCTCTATCCCGGTGTATGTGCCCGCCCCCATACTGTAAGACCTCAGCATAAGGAAAAGCAGCCCAGTAAACCCGACGCTTGCAAGCGAGTCATTGAAGTCAGTAACGATCCCTCCGGCCACTTGGGGAAAGTCCATGGCGTGGGTGGCGACTGCGTATAATAAAATTATGGCGTGGGTGGCGACGAAAAGGAGGAATATAGGCATTAGTATGGCGATGGATTCCTTTACGCCCCGTAGGTTGAGGATCAGCAGGATCAAGACGAATACAAGGGCAAAAGCCAGCTGGAATATTCTCCATTCGGGAGGAAAGAAGCTGAAAAGGGCGTCCACCCCGCTTGCGATGGATATCGTTATAGTGAGAACGTAGTCTATCAGGAGTGCGCACCCCGATATCATGCCCAATGATGGCGACAGAAGCTTGCTTGCCACAAGGTAGCCTCCGCCGCCGGCCGGGAACAATTCTATTATCTGCGAGTAGCTGGAACTGATAATGAAGATCGTCAAAGCGGAAGCAATCGCTACGAAGACTGATAGATGAGTATGCCCCTGAAGCGTCAGGAAAGTTTCGGCAGGACCATATGCCGAAGAGCTCAATGCATCGGCACCGAGACCCACCCATGCAAAAAGCGCCACCAGAGAAAGCGTGTGGAAGATTGCCGGATCGAATGGGTTTAGCGCCTTGCCTATGACGCGGCGCTCCAGTCTCTTTATAAATGCAGCGGAATGGTGTCGCTTTTTCATGCACGCAGGAATGCTTAATTCTTAGTCTTCCGAAAGGGAGAACAATAGCCGTTGCCGGTCGCTGAGGAAGCCAGCCGGCAACGGCGTAAATCCCAATAGATTTACCCTTATTCTTGTCAGATGCCCGCCTCCCCGGTCTCTCCGGTACGTATCCTTATCGCGTCTGCAACGTCCGACACGAATATCTTGCCGTCCCCTATCTTCCCGGTCTTGGCCACATCGACTATGGCTTTGGTGATCTTGTCCACGTCTGCGTCCTTTACGACGACCTCGACCTTCACCTTCTGCAGCAAGTCTACCTTATAGGACTCGCCGCGCCATTGTTTCACGAGCCCCTGCTGCCTCCCGACACCTTGTACGTCGGTTATCATCATCCCGGGAGAACCTGCTTTCTCAAGTGCCCTGCGGACCGAAGCAAGCTTGTTCGGCCTGATTATCGCTTCAATTCTTTTCATTTTTTTCCTCCTATTAATCACCCATCGGGGTTTCCGAGTATTTGTCCATCTTTACCCCGCTGTATCCGACCCCGCCCATCTCAGGTATGTCCAGTCCTTCCATCTCCGCTTCAGGCGATACCCTGTTCCCCCAGATCATGTCTATGAACTTGTAGACAAGGAATGCCATTATGCCGACATAGACGATGTTTGCGAGTATCCCGGTCACCTGGGCGACAAGCTGACCTGCGTCGCCGTAGAACAGGCCTCTTACCGGGCCTGCTACTCCGTTCCAGCCGCTGCCGTATGTACCGTCAGCAAACAATCCAAGCGCGATTATCCCCCAGGCTCCGTTCACCCCGTGAACTGATATTGCACCTACGGGATCGTCTATCCGCAATTTTGTCTCGACAAAGAAGACCGATTCCACTACCAGGACACCCGATATCAGCCCTACCAGTACCGATGCCGGGCCGTTTATGAAAGCGCATGGCGCGGTGATAGCAACCAGCCCTGCAAGCATTCCGTTGCACATCATAGACACGTCGGGTTTCTTGGTCCGGACCACCCACATCCACAGGGTTGCGGATATCGCTCCTGCGACGGATGCCATCATCGTGTTCGTTGCGGCGACCGCGATACGCAAGTCGTTTCCTGCAAGGGTCGAACCTGCGTTGAACCCGAACCATCCGAATGCCAGGATGAAAGTCCCTATGACCGCCATAGGTATGTTGTGCCCGGGAATAGCATTCACGCTACCGTCTTTGTTGAATTTGC
>JAHEXG010000019.1 GCA_023252215.1 Candidatus Altarchaeales archaeon | reverse complement strand
ACCACAAGGGTCAGGTCTATGATATTGCTTCCCAGAACGTTGCCCAACGAAAGCTCAGGGCTGCCTCCAGAGCCGACGTAACACCTATGAAGAGTTCGGGAATGGATGTTGCGATCGCAACGATAAAGAAGCCTACGACAAAGTCTGTCATGCCGAAATAAAAAGCTATCTTTGACAGGGACTTGACCAGGAGTTCGGCAGCGATTATCAGTATAAGGCATGCTCCCATGAAGAAAAACAACGCGCTCATTAACATTTTGTCTTGCGAATATACTTTTAACCCGGCATATATAAAAACTATAAAGTTATTAACATCATTAACAATAAAGAATAAGAAACACTATCAAGAGGTCTGTTACGTGCTTACAAGAATACCCAGGAGGATAAGGAACCTGCAGAGGAGTAGAGAGATAGCGAACGTGCTTATAAAGCAGGGATTCGGCGCATTCATCCAGCGAATAGAGCTAAAGCTCCCGCTCACAAAAAAGCCGGTAAAAGACGTGGAGAACATACCGACCCCGGTGAGGGTGCGGCTCGCACTGGAAGAACTGGGCCCCACGTTCATAAAACTTGGGCAGATACTCTCCATGCGCCCGGAACTCATACCGCCCGAATACATCGAAGAACTCAAAAAACTCCAGGACAACGTCCCCTCCTTCAGTTACGAGGAAGCCGAGGAAGAGATAAAAAAGGAGCTAGGCTCGCCCATAGAAGACATATTCGACTCATTTGACAGAGACCCCATAGCTGCGGCATCCATATCGCAGGTGCATCACGCCATGCTCAACGGCGAAGACGTCGTAGTCAAAGTGCAGAGGCCAAAGATAGAATCCGACATAGAAGCGGACCTGGACATACTATTCAACCTGGCCCGCCTAATCTCAAAACACATACCGGAAAGCAACCTATACGACCCGGTAGGAATAGTAAACGAATTCGCAAAAAGCATAAGAAAAGAACTGGACTTCATGATAGAAGCCCGGAACGCAGACAGATTCAAGAGAAACTTCGCAGGATACGCAGGAGTCTACGTACCCCCGGTCTACTGGGAGGCCACCAGCAGAAGGGTGCTCACGCTCGAGTTGATAAGAGGCGAAAAGATAAGCGACGCCATAAAAGACCTGGATACCGAGGAACGCAAAGAACTCAGCGAAAGGATAGCAAAAGCCTACATGAAGCAGATATTCGTCGACGGATTCTTCCACGCAGACCCCCACCCGGGGAACATCGTCATAGTAAACCGGGAAGTAATAGCCTTCATGGACTTCGGCATAATGGGCCGCATAGACGAATACATGAAGGAAAAACTCTCAGGACTCTTCATCGCAATAATCGAGAAAAACAAGGAACGCATAGTAGACGAACTACTCGACATCGGCGTATCCGGAGACGAAACATCCATACCCGAATTCCGAAACGACATAGGCGAAATAATAGACGAATACTACGGAACCGAGCTAAAACAGGTAGACATCCCCACACTGATGAACGACGTCATGAAGACTGCCATAAAGCACAGGATAAAGATCCCCGCAAACTTCACCCTGCTCATAAAGACCCTGGCCAACATGGAAGCCCTATGCCAGGACATCTCCAAAGACTTCAACTACACGGAAACAGCAAAACCCTTCGTCGAATCCATGATAGCCGAAAGAGCGCAACCCAAAAGGATAATCACAAAATTCATGGAAAACGTAATAGACCTCAACGAATCGCTTACAGAGCTCCCCCGCAGAGTAAACCGGATACTAAACAAACTGCAGCAGGGCAACCTGGTAATAGACCTGGAACACAAAGGCCTGAACAGATTCATCTCGGAACTAGACTCGGCCAGCAACAGGATAGCAACAAGCCTCATGGTATCGGCACTGATAGTAGGATCATCCGTGATAATGCTGACAGGCAAAGGGCCCCTCCTCTTCGAATTCCCGGTGCTTGGAATAATAGGCTACGTAGCCGCGGGCATCATAGGATTCTTCCTCGTAATATCTATCCTGCGAAGCGGAAAATACTAGAAATACCGGAGAAGGCTTTATTTTAAGCCATAAATAAAATCATTATTAGAGGTGTAAACCCGAAAATGAACGAATCCCTGAGAAAACTAGCCCTGCTGGGCATGGGCATAGCAGCGCTGACCCGCGAAAAAGCAGAACAACTGGCAGACGAACTCGTCAAAAAAGGCGAGATAACAGAAGACGAAAGCAGCGAATTCATAAAAGACCTGATGAAAAAAAGCGAACAGCAGAGGAACGACCTGGAAAAGAAGATAGAAACGGAAGTAAGGAAAGCCGCTGCAAAACTGAACCTGGCCACCAAAGACGACATGAAGAGGCTGGAAAAGAAGATCGCCGCGCTCGAGAAAGGAAAGAAGAAGTAAACCCGGAAGCAGGATCGCTGGCCCGTAGCTGCTCCTTTTTCTTATTCTATCATATTGATTATTCCATATTCTCCTGATCGTTCGGCCTGCGCCGAACAAAAACCTGCATGGTTTTTATATCCCCCGCTAAGGTATTTACTAATTGAATTACAAAAAAATGAAAAAAGGCGAATATAATATGGTTGGGAAAAAACTATTAGGACTATGTATCGCGGCATTGCTTGTGTCGCAGATGGCTGCGGCCTTGAACGGCGACGCATCCGCAGATGCATCCGGAAGGATAATGAGGGGAGTATCCAATGAGCAGACGAACGGAGTAGACTGCATAGGCGGCCCGACTGGGATGGACTGCGCCATAACCCCCGGAGCCCGCACAACCACAGCCCCGGTGCTTCCATCAACCCCGGACACCGGCATACTGATCGCTCCGACCCCGGACGTAGGCATACAGGTCCCCGTGGATTTTCCGCCATATGAAGACCCATACGCAAAATGCGAGATAACTCTATCAGAGAAAGAACTGGCAAAAGAGGCGAAACTGCAGAAAGAAATAGACGCACTAAATGAGCAGATAAACGCCTTATATGAAAAGATCAACGAAAAGACCGGCCAAATGCCTCAGCACTACGACCAGGAATGCATGACACGTGTTGACAGGGACAACCTGAAGAAAACCTGCAATTTGACGGACGCAGACATGGATAAAATAGACAGGATACAAGCCGAATTGAACACGCTGTATGCAAAACTTGGCGAAGCCAACGACGAAAAGATCTGGGAGGAAATAAACAAAAAAAATGAAGAACTCTCGAGCCTGTTTTCGATGTGCACCTACGAAGAGAACCCGTCATACGCGTATCCGTCCTATGAAGACATTTACGCAAAATGCGAGATAGCCTTGTCTGAGAAGGAACTAAAGAACGAAGAAAAACTCCAGAAGGAAATAGACGCACTATACGAACAGATAAACGCCCTCTACGAAAAGATCAACGAAAAGACCGGCCAAATGCCACAGCACTACGACCAGGAATGCATGACGCAGGTCGACTGCGATAACATGAAAGAGCGCTGCAACCTGACGGACGCAGACCTGGATAAAATGGAAAGGATACAAGCCGAATTGAACGCCCTATACGAAAAACTTGGAGGAACAGACGACACAAAGATCTGGGAGGAGATAAACCAAAAAGAGGGGGAATTGAGCGGCATTTCCACCTGTGCCTACGGGCCAAGGTACCTCTTATAAGGCTCCGGGATTTTTCAGGATATTATTCTATTTTTTTTATTTCTTTATTTTTTCCCCGCTCTCTCCATATCTTCTTATAGTATATATCCGAAATATGAATCCGATGCGTCATTATTCCATCTGGCTTGAAAAATACGGCAAAAGCCGGGACATCCTGCTTGGGAACCTTCAGGGCTACAAGAAGGAAATAGATTTAGTCAGATCCACAATAGGGGACAAAAAACTTATCCTCCCAATCGATACGGGCAGCGAGGAGATAGCCGCACGCATGTGCTTTGTGGACGGCGGCGAAGGCATGAAGGAACTCCTTGGTGCGTCGATCTATTTCATCCGCGCATCCGCTCTCGTCCTGGACAAGACCGGCGATACCGTCGGCGAAAAGTTCGTGCGGGACCTTGACATGGGAATATTGGAGTACGACGATTACACAAAAGAGAGGATCGAGTTTTTGCGTTCCATGATGGAATACGACGTTGCCGAGAAGTGCATTGAGGAACATGCCCCGGAGTATGTTTTCATGGACGGCTCGCTCTATGTTAATTTCAAAAAGAGGCCTGTCGACTGCGACGAGTACATTCTATGCAGAAAGAAGTTCACCCGATTATTGAAGCTGGCGAAGAACAAGGGAGTGCACTTGTGCGGGGTATCCGAGGATTCCCGTTCCAGGTTGTTTACTCAGTATCTTGCCAGCAAGTATAATATGAAGTTCCCACGCTTCATGACGGATTCGTCTCTGCTGCGCATGCTCGCGAGGAACACCAAATACCGGACAATAGAGTTTACGCCTAACGCGAAATTCGAATCCAACGGGGATGCTAACAGCACGTTGTCAGTCTCTTTTCCAACGGCATATCTTCAGCCGACAGAGGTTTCTAATCCCCTGCGAATAGATGTCCCGGACTGGGAGAAGGGCTTTGACAAAATAATCGGCCTCATAATGCAGCTTTCCAGGGGAAGCAAGCAGTACGGATACCCGATGCCGTTATATCTTGCGCACCTCGACGCCAGGATAGAGCAGAAGCACGCGGACTGGAGCACTACGCAGTTGATACATTATCTGTCCAAGAACGATCCTGAACTCTATGAGACCATTCTACGGGAGAGGAGGCATGGTTTCAGGCCTTAGACCCTCTAAACACGTATTTATAGGAGGCCTCTCATTAATGTAAACGAGAGACATGTTTGCCAAATACAGGGTGGCTGCTTTTTCGGCAACCAAGTACGAGATAGTATCAGAGGTCAAGGATATTTCCCGCCCGGAAGAGGTAAAAGATTTCATAGGAAAGTACGCGGTCACCTGGCTGGACTGCGCAGGGGCAAGTGAAGCGGAAATAGCCTCCATAGGAGAGGTTTTCGGATTCCACCGCCTGTGCCTGGAGGACTGCTCCAAACTCCCGCAGAGGCCTAAGGTAAGCGACTACGGGGACTATTTTTTTATGGTCGTAAGAGAAGTGGAATACCACAAAGACGTGCATTCCCACCAGATAAGCATGTTCGTCGGAAAGAATTACGTCGTTACAATAAGGGAAAAACACGATAAACTCTTTGATCCCCTCTTTGATAGGATAGCCCAAAAGAGCCCCAGGCTTCAGGACAAAGGCTCAGACTATATTTGCTATGCGATAACAGACCAGATAGTTAACGGATACGCACCGATCCTTGAAGTCATCGAAGACGAGATAGAGACTGTGGAAAAAGAAATCCTTGGAACGACCTCCAAGGAAACTCTTAGAGAGATATTCAAGCTCAAAAAGGACCTGCTGCTATTGAGGAAGATAATAATCCCCACACGGGAGATGCTTCTCTATTTTGAAAGAGAGGACCTCCCGAACATGACAGACAAGTCAAGGATATATTTCCGGGACGTGTACGACAACATCGTGGGCAGCATGGAGTTGATAGATACCTATCGAGAGATTACCAGCGGAGTAATTGAGTCGTATCTCTCAACTTTGTCCAATAACATAAACAGCGTAGTTAAGGTCCTCACGGTGCTGGCATCCCTCGCCCTTGTCCCAACACTGATCGCGAGCATATACGGCATGAACGTGGATTTTCCCGAGAAAGACTTGCTGGGCGCGAGAAATATGTATTATCTGGCCATGGGATTGATGCTTGCTTCGACTATTGCACTGATCTACCATTTCAGGAAAAGGGAATGGATATAGAGTTTAGATCAATCCTTTTTTAGCTTTACTTTGGAAGCCGCCCACGTCAATGCGTCCATCTCCCGTTTTCTTCCGTAGACCAGGAGGGATACGATAAGCAGCACGGACAGTACCTCAAAAGGCGTCTTCATAGGCAGCAGGTTCAATGTGACAAGCAGCCAGAAGGCGTCTCCCGCCGCCACTCCTAAAGCGATGAACATAATTGCTCCGGTCCTTTTTATCTTAAGCGCGTAGGCGAATAGCGCGGCCCAGAATATGCCTAATAGAAAAGTGAGAACAGATAACGCAAGGTAAAAGCCGAGGTGTCCGAGCCTCTGCTCGAACGCAGTCTGTATCTCGTCTCCGAAGCTGATGACTTCGGCTATTTTCTTGTTCGTTATCCTGGAGAACTTTCGGAATATGCCTTCAGCATAGTGCTTCCTGTAGTGCCCGCCGTATTCGAACGCCCAGAAAATGATGGGAAGAGGCGCAATGTATAACACCGACAGATAGATGTAAACCCATTCGGGCGTAAGTTGCAGGTTGTTCAGAGCATAGGGTATCGCGGCCACTGGCCCGAATAGATACGCGAGCAGGATGAAATTAAGCATATGTTCACCCCAGTCCCAGCACCATATATGGGATTCCCAGCACCAAACCGAAGACCTTGTTTAATATCAGCTTAAGCCAGCCCAGGTACGGAAGCCTGATCCATCCCCTGGCCAGTATCTGCTGGTCTGTGACCGGGAGGATGCCTCCGCATTGGTCTGTGTCCCGGTTATTGTCGCCTTTGGTCAGGTAAAGCCTGTAGTCACTGCCTGACGGAACGCTTCTATATGGGCATCCGGGATAGGCTTTCTGGCAGTTCTTTATGTAGGGTATGAACTTTGCTTCAAAGTCTTTTTGGGTATAGCAGTCAAGCGTTCCAGTAACGTTGTATACCCTGCCGCCGCGCACGTCCACTATGCCCACGACCCTATGGATTATGGGCTCGTCGCCTGAGACCCTCTTGTCTCTCAGATATATCACCACGTCGCCTACCCGGGTCTCGGAGAAGAATGGAAGAACGGTCCCTTTTCCATCAGGGGTTATCACAAGAACCATATCCCCCACGGAAAAACCGCTCCTAAGCGCAAAACTCTGTACATCGGCATCAGGCATCTTCTCCCCAACCCACCTAGTCCAGTTGCTACCATAATCATACCTGCACCGTCCATCCAAAAGTACAGGCCACACCGAGTCCGCAACCTTATAGCTAACGGAGCCTATGACGTCGTCTACATGTATCATGCTGCAGGAAACCACGGCGACGACCGGCACAGGCATACGGGCGCCAAGCAATAGGTATAGGACTGCGAGGATCAGGAAAAGCAGGAGCATTACTTCCAGTATTTCCTTCCAGAGAGGCTTGGAATCATCATCCCTGGCCGAGTCATCCGAGTAACATCCCAAGCCTTTCATCTTGTTTCCATGAAAAAAGAGAATGATATAATTAATAGTGAAGCTCTCATAAAAGAAGACAGCATCTAAAAGACTTGTGGTAAGCCGAACAATCCCAGGAACCGGCCCAGCACTATCTTGAACCATCCTATGTAGGGGATACGCCAAAAGCCCCGGGCCACTACCTGGGCGTCCGTGACCGGCAGAATGCCCCGGTAATATGCGCCCCTGCACTGGTCTGTTACCTGATTATTGTCGCCCTTCGTGATATAGAACGAAAAACTGCCGCCTTTGGGGTAATCCTTGTACGGACAACTAGACCTTCCTTCCTGGCAGCTTTTCACATAGGGTATGAAGGTATTGTCATAATCCGCCTTACTGAAACAGTCAATCGTTCCCTCTATGCCTGAAACATTCCAATCGGATACTTTAACAATGCCGACCACGCGATGTATTATGGGCTCGTTGGCAACGGCGTTCCGGTCTATTTTATAGATGACCACGTCGCCCACACGAGGAGCGGAAAAAAGAGGGAATAATGTCCCCTTGCCGTCAGGGGTCATGACAAGGATCATATCCCCGACCGAGAAACCGCTCTTCAGGGGAAAACTGTCTATGTCCGCCCCAGGCACTCTCTCGGTTATCCAGTCACGCCACTTTGGGCTGGCATCGTAGCTGCATGAGCCGTCGAGCAATACGGGCCACACAACCTGCGATATTCCCTGAGAAACGGAGCCTATTACGTCATCCTGGTGCAACATGCTGCATGAAACAACAGCCACCAACGGAACAGTCATATGGGCGCCGAAGAGAAGCTGCAAAGCGACTATTATCAATGCAAGAGTCACCAGG
This sequence comes from Candidatus Altarchaeales archaeon, assembly GCA_023252215.1. Lineage (GTDB taxonomy): Archaea > Altiarchaeota > Altiarchaeia > IMC4 > QMZM01 > CAIYYO01. The sequence continues at coordinate 16,775 of JAHEXG010000019.1, read as the reverse complement.
ACTTCCAAGAGGTCTTTCCACCACGGCTTGGAAACTACGTCTGTTTTCTGGGAGGATTCTTCTACCTTCTCCGCCGTTCTTCGGGCCTTTTTATTCGTCATCTGCACCACTAGTCTCTCGCACTGATTTATGAATTTGAATAATGAATATATTATTAAGCCATCAACCATAAAAGAGGAACAAAATGGATTACTCGCCAAGGATGTCCAGGATAAAAGAATCAGCAACCTTCAAATACTCGGCCCTCGCTAAAAAACCGGGAGTAATAGACCTCACGATAGGGAGAACAAATTTCGACACCCCCAGAGCCATAAAAGACGCAGCCAAAAAAGCCCTCGACGAAGGAAAAGTAAACTACACGCCCACCAAAGGCATACCCGAATTGAGGGAAAAGATAGCGGAAAAACTTAGGGATGCAAACAACATACAGAGCCTCGATAAAGAGAACGTACTCGTATCCGCAGGCGCAAAACAGCTGATATTCGAAGCGGTCCTGGCCCTCGTCGGAGAAGGAGATACTGTGGCGCTGCCAGACCCTTCGTGGGTAAGCTACGAATCCATCGTGGAATTCGCAGGAGGAAAAACAGCCTGGCTGCCCACGCACCCGGAACGCGGATTCATACCGGAAGAAACGTTCCTATCGGCGCTGGAAAACTCCAAGCCAAAGCTCGTACTACTGAATACGCCGAACAACCCCACGGGCGCAGTATACCCTCCAAAGGTCATAAAACAGGTAGTAGACATCTGCGAAAGAAAAGACGCCTGGCTCCTATCCGACGAAATATACGAAGAAATAATATACGAAGGAGAGCACTTTTCCGCAGGAAGCATATACGATAAATGCATCACAGTCAACGGCTACTCCAAGAATTGCTCCATGACCGGCTGGCGCCTCGGCTACGCAGCCTCCAAGAACAGAGAAGTAATAGAGAAGATGAACGCAATACAGGAACAGTCAGTATCCTGCGCAACCTCCTTCGTCCAGTACGCGGGAATTGCGGCATACACAAAAGAAGCCCGCAAAGAAACAACCGCCATGCGCGAAGAACTGCGCAAAAGACGCGACCACCTAAGCCGGCGGCTATCGGAACTAGACGCAGTATACGTAAAACCCGCAGGAGCATTCTATGTATTCCCCAGCTTCGGAGACACCGACGAGCTAAAACTGGCAGACAAACTAATAAACGCAGGAGTAGCAACCATCCCCGGAAGCCCCTTCGGCTCCAAAGGAAAAGGATGCCTGAGGCTAAGCTACGGCGCAGCCAGCATAGAACAAATAGACGAAGCAATAGAAAGGATGAAAAAATCCATCCCCTAAAAACCAGCACAGGAAAAAAAAACACAATGAACATATTCTCAGACGAACTACTAAAAAACATAGGCCTGATATCAAGTGTGAGGCTACAGGCCTCACCCACCCGCAACGAGTATTGTGGTGCCTTCGGCACCACAGAACGCATTAAAAAAAATGAACATATTCTCTGACGAACTACTAAAAAACATAGGCCTGATATCAGTGATAACCATCGCAGCACTCGTATCAGTCCTACTGATAGCCTTACTCCTTACATACCTCATGTTCAGGAACACGAAAATAATAAAATTCATAAACAACAAGGTAAGCAGCGTAGTACTAAAAGTGCTCCTGGACATCTTAGACCTCATGTACATGCCCGCAAAGAAGATAACGATAACTCTGGGCGGAAACGACATGATGACAGACGTCGTAGGAACCGAGATAAGGAACATACTCTTCAAGAACACCTTCTCCCGCGTACCATACAACGAACGCATAATAGTGATACCCCAATGCCTGCGCAGCCTGGAATGCCCGGCCAAATTCAACTCAGTAGAAGGAGCAAAATGCATAGAATGCGGAAAATGCAAGATCAAAGAAATATCCCGCAAAGCAAAAGAACTAGGCTACATAGGAACATACATCGCCCCAGGAGGAGGATTCGTCAAAAGAATAATAAAGAAAACCAAGCCACACGCCATGATCGGCATAGGCTGCCCCTACGAAGTAAACCTCGGACTACTGGAAGTATCAAGCAAAGGAATACCCTGCCAGGGAGTGACGCTGCTGAACAGCGGATGCGTGACAACCGACGTGGACCTGAATGCGGTATTCGAGACGATGGAACTATGCAAGCAAAAAGAAAAGTAATATAGGCAGTGGCCTATAGTCCATCTTTTGTAGGCCTTTAAAACGCCGATCACATGGACCGACTAATTGACCTTTTGGGCATTCTTCTAAGCTGCCGTAAGGCATTGCACCCGCGCCGCGCTTCGTTTCACAAGAGGACTGGCATCTTCAGCGTTTAGGCATCATAATCAAACTGCCAGGCACCGTCTACGTCTCTGTAACGCAGCAAATCAGCTCTCGCCGACTTATATGTATAATGGGTGGATGGAACTTCCTCCCGGCCAATAAGCCAGGGAAGCCCTGCGACCACTACCTGGATATATAGGAGATTACGCGCATTTATTTAGTCAACCCCCCTCTTCAGGGATATCAATCATGTGTGGTCTACACAGTCCTTGGGACATGAGGTTTTGTTTTCATCCTCTTCACACAGAAGGTTCCCGCACACCGAATTTATTTCACAGTCAGGAGCACAATTTGTAGCATTCTCGCCTAAGGGTTTTTCGCAGAAGCCGTTTCCGCAGACGGACCTACTGCGCCCGCAATCCGCGGGACAGTTCAATTCATCTTCGCCAGTTGCGCAAAAATTATCCCCGCAGACGATCTTATTCTGAGCACAGTCCTGAGCGCAGATTGTCAGATTCTCCCCGGGCTCGCAGAACCCGTTGCCGCAAACGACTCATGAACCGCAGTCCTGCGGGCATATTTTAACATCTTCACCGGACTCGCAGTAACTATTTCCGCAGACCGGCGCATTTACGCACTTCCCTGACTGGCAGACGGCACTGCCGACCGGTGCGCACGGAGAGCACACCATGTTCCTGCACTCTGTCGGAAGCATCGATGAGTAGTCTATGCCTTTTTCGTAAGCGACGAATATTTTTCCATCCAATTTGCTCTTTGGAAGAACTTTCGGGCAGGCGCAGCATCCGCCAAGGTCTACCGCAATAACGCAATCGGAGGGATCATCGCACTCCTGCCCTTCAGATCCTTTGCAGTCCTGCGGACAATTGCATTTGTTCTCTCCTGCACCGCAGAGTCCGTTGCCGCAGTTAAGGCAATAATAACCGTAATTGTCAAGCGCAAGACACTTGCCGGCAGAATCGAGTTCCCATTGATCGAAAACCTCGGTCAGTCCGGCGCAGCATTTCATACCATTATTTTCGCCGTTGCCTCTGATTCTTTCACCTTCCTTGACGCAATCTCTTTCAGAATTGGCGCAGTCACCGGGGCAATTGCAGTAGTTCTCACCCTTGCCGCAGGTTCCGTCACCGCATTTGACGCAGATCATAAAGCCCGCAGGCGTGAGACCGCAGCCTCCGCGTCCGTCCGGCCTGGGCTCGTCCACGATTTTTGTCAGCCAGGGACAGCAAAGCGGTTCGTCGTTAACACCATGTCCTGCGGTCTCGCCTTCCTTGGCGCAGGCAGATGTGTTACCACAGTCCTGCGGGCAGTTTGTCGGGTTCTCATAAGAAGGATCGCAATCGCCGTCCCCGCATACGGACATTTCCTTACAGCCGCCGTCTACGCATTTGCACGTCGATAGGCCTATTCCCGTACAGGCGTGTTTTATAGACCAATCCGGGTTCTGCGCGAGCCATCCCTGGTTCACGCACATGTGACAGGTGGAGCCATCGTCTATACAATTCGTATCATCAGTACAGCTTTTTTGGGCAACTGACGACTGTTCTTTGTTCACGCAGAGGCTGAAGCACATGCATATCAAAAGCATGCAAGTAAAAAATTTTGGGATTGAGAACATTTTAGATCGTTTAAAGAATTGACGAGCCCGCTTAAAAAAGCAGTTATAAGACAATAAAAAAAGACCGGGCTAACGCAAACAAATCATAATTTACAAAGTCATACATGATCGATAAGAAAAAAGATATAACGAAACATGTATGAGTGAACCTTAAGGTTCACGAAGAACTGATTTCACTCCGCTCAATCCAGTTGACGGAATAGACGAAGCCAACGCAGATCATAGAACAATCTTAAGAAACAATGAAAAAGGCACATCAATTTATAGTTGTTTAGATAATTTATTAATATCGAAGTCAGGTAATGTTGAAAACCAGTAAAAAAGAGAGAGAAGAGGAGGGAGACGGCAAAAAGGATGAAATAGGTGCATTCATAGATGCATACGAAGAGGATAAAGACAGGATATTCTGTCCCAAGTGCGGGAAAAGATACTCTTCCTCCGTGTACAAATGCCCGTCGTGCGGCAAGATCAACCCCAATGAAAGCTTTCCGATTGGCAGTTATTATGCGAATATCCTGATAACTACCGAGATGTTACTCATAGTCCTAGCCGCTCTCGGGGTAGAGCGTGCCATGATTTATATGATACTTGCACCGATAGCCATGCTTCTCAATGTCATATTCGTTTATTTAAGTTTCAAAGTAGGCGGAGCCGTGAAGAGAGCGTCTAATAACTCGCCAAAGAAAGAGTAGATTTCTCAAAAAGGTTGACGAACAAGCTAAATTCCGTGCACAAATAGTTTAGTTTCGGAACCTAAGGTTCGCGAATAGCGGATTTCGCGTACAGCTCAATCCACTTGACGAAAAAAAATACGGAGCTAACGCATATCAGTAATAATTTACAAAGTCATACATGATTGATAAGAAAAAAAATAACTAAAACATGTATGAGTTTCCGTGCACAAATAGTTTATCGCTAGGAGTGTGTAGTTTGTTGGGCTATTAGTATGGGTGAACTAAACATCTCGCCGAAGCTTGATGCGTACATCCCCCACCTATCAAACCCGTCTTATACGGGTGCCCAGTCTATCTCTTTTTAGGGGCCGGTTCAAGCTTAGATGCTTTCAGCTCTTATCGGCTACGGCGTGGCTACCCGGCAGCTGCCCTGTCGGACAACCGGTAGACTAGAGGCCGCGATCCATTGTTCCTCTCGTACTAAATGGACCTTCCCTTCAGATAAACCGCACTTCCAGTAGTTGCCGCCAAACTGTCTCGCGACGTTCTAAACCCAACTCACGTATCCCTTTAATGGGCGAACAACCCCACCCTTGGCTGCTTCTGCACAGCCAGGATGGAATGAGTCGACAGCGAAGTAGCAAGCCGCGGGGTCGATGTGTACTCTTGCCCGCGACCACTCAGTTATCCCCGGGGTAGCTTTTCCATCAGCCTGAACCCCCATTAAGGAGGTGTCAGGGTTCGCTAGACTAATCTTTCGATGCCAGATTCCTTGATAATCGGAACCTGGTCAGGCTGGCTTTTGGTCTTATCCTCTACGGGCCATTTCTGACAGCCCTGAGCCAACCATTAGATACCGTTGATTGATTTTCAACGGTGTACCGCCCCAGCCGAACAGCCCACCTGCTGGTGTCCTCACAACGGAGTAAGAAGTGTAGTAATCGTAGGGTAGTGTCTCAGTTTTGACTATCTCGTGCCCGAAAGCACAAGCATAGCGTCTCCTACCTACGCTGCGCAACAATCACCACACTTCAGCAACAAGCTGCTGTGAAGCTCCACGGGGTCTTCGCTTCCCGCTGGAAGTCTCTGGCCTGTTCACCAGAATAGTAGTTTCACCGAGTCTCTGCTCGGGACAGCTGGCATCTCGTTAAACCGTTCATGCACGTCGCCAATTAAGCGACAAGGCATTACGCTACCTTAAGAGGGTCATAGTTACCCCCGCCGTTTATCGGCGCTTAGCTCGGTTGGACCCGAGTTTAACGTACCGATACTGGGCAGGTATCAGCCCCTGTACTCATCCTTACGAATTAGCAGGGACCTGTGTTTTTATTAAACAGTCGGACACCACTTGTTATTGAAATCTGCTCCCTGCGGAGCAGACACCCCTTCTCCCGAAGTTACGGGGCTATTTTGCCGAATTCCCTGAGCAGAGTTGTCTCGATACATCTGAGGCTTCTCACCTAGGGGCACCTGTGTCGGTTCTTGGTACGATTATACAGGATCCTGTTATCTCCTTTTTCACGGACTCCTGGAATAACCCAAATTCCCTAAAAGGGAACTATTCACATATTGGGCTGTTTCTCACCGTTACGGTACTCCGCAGCCTTATTCTGCTTAAATACGAAGACGATCGTATTTGAGCTATCCGGAAGTGTCAGGAGATAATCTTTTGTTACCAAGGCGTACCTGTAGAGTACCGGAATATTAACCGGTTTCCCTTTCGTTAGACCCTGTTGAAGGATTACTTAGGATCGACTAACCCTCAACTGACGAACATTGTTGAGGAACCCTGGCCCTTCAGATGGCAAGGATTCTCGCCTTGCTTATGCTATTACTACTGGCAGGATTCTTATTCTTGCTAGATCCATGCATCCTCAAAGACGCACTTTTTGTCTCGCAAGACACCTATCTACGTAATTCCTTTTAGGAATATCGTGGTATCGGCAACTAACTTAGCCCCGTCCATTTTAAGGGCTCTAAACCTCGGTGGGTGAGCTGTTACGCACTCCTTAGAGGATAGCTGCTTCTGAGCTTACCTTCTCACTGTTTTAGGCTTAAAACGCCTTTGCCTACACTCAGTTAGTATTTAGGGGCCTTAACCACGAGCAGGGTTCTTTCCCTTTCGGATGCAGAGCTTACCCCAGCACCCCTTCTCCAGCCTTCTTAGACGACCACAGGTTCGGAGTTTGACAATGTAGCGATCCCTTTCGGGTCCGTAATACATAATCAGTGCTCTACCCCGTGATCGGTCTCCAGCTAGACTAGCCTGAGGGCTATTTCGATAGGAACCTGCTATTCCCAGTCTCGATTGGCATTTCACTTCTATTCCGAGGTCACGAGAACGGATTGAGCCCAGCACCTCTGTCGGGCCTCCATCCCTCAGATGAGGGACTTCGCCCTGCCTCGGATTAGATCGACTGGCTTCAGGTCGTACCCACGTGATTCATGGCGCTTGCACACCATATCCCTGGCCCTTGCGGGTTGCGGATTATTGCTTTCGCTGTCCCTTCCGGGTCACCACATAGGTACACTCCCTGCCTCATGTTTCAAGATGAACGCTGCAACTTTCGCCGCAGCGTACTATCACCATGCAGTTTCAGGCACTTTTCACACCCAGTTATGGGTGCTTTGCAGTTTTCCCTCACGGTACTATTGCGCTATCGGTCTTGGTACGTATTTAGGGTTTGAGGTTAATGCCCCCATCCTTCATGAGCAATATCCAATGCTCACTACTCTGGAACTCTATAGGCCATTCCATCACATAACTACGGGGCTGTCACCCTCTAAAGCTTCCCTTTCCAGGGAAATTCGTCTTAGATGGAGAAGGCTTTAAACTAGAGCCACACCACATCCACGGACCCTTTCGGATACGCGTTCAGTTTGCCCTCTTCGGCTTTCTATCGCCTGTACTAACCGAATCCCGGTTGGTTTCTTTTCCTGCAGGTACTGAGATGTTTCCCTTCCCCGCGTTCTTCCTCCTTACGGAGTAATTAGGAGATCTCCGGCTCAAAGGCTGCATGCGCCTCACCGAAGCTTATCGCAGCTTGCCACGTCCTTCATCAACGACCAAACCAAACCATCCTCTGCATGGCTAATCTTACACACTCTCTCTGGCGAACTATTTTATGCACGGTCTCATACATGCAGTTAACATGAATTAAATGCACTCGACCCTTCGGACCCAACACTTCGATCGGGTACTGCATACAAGATATTAAAATGATAAATGAACTATTTTTTTCTTTGTTTACTACATAGAACCTGACATTTTTCTGAACATTTCTGGGGGTAGTCAATGCGCACAGGCCGACCATAAGTCTACTACCCTTTAATCAAAAATTTTTAATGGATAAGATATTGCGCATACGTACATAAAAATACATATGCAAGCTCGTCCCAAAAAGCGTCAGTGGTGTCCTCAGACACCACGTCTTTTCTTTTTGGGGTGAAACACTTTTTCTTTTCCCTGAAAAGAAAAAGGGTTCCTATGGACCCGTCGGGATTCGAACCCGAGGCCTCCCGCGTGCAAGGCGGGCGATCTACCAGACTGATCTACGAGCCCTTCCCGACGGTAGCTTTGTATCGTTAAATGTTTTCTTTAAATGATTGCTGAATTTAGCACCTTAGTGCGAACGACTAATCCCAAACTGTTTTGTTAAATTTCTTGGAGGTGATCCAGCCGCAGATTCCCCTACGGCTACCTTGTTACGACTTAACCCCCCTTGCGAACCTTGAACTTGACCTTCCCAGTTGAGAGAGCCTCGTCCGAGATCCACTCGGTTGGTTTGACGGGCGGTGTGTGCAAGGAGCAGGGACATATTCACCGCTAGATAGTCACTAGCGATTACTAGGGATTTCATCTTCACGAGGGTGAGTTTCAACCCTCGATCCGAACTAAGACACGGTTTAGGGGATTGGCTTCGCCTTTCGGCGTTGCATCCAATTGTCCGTGCCATTGTAGTCCACGTGTAGCCCAGGAGATTCGGAGCATACAGACCTATCGTCGACCGCGCCTTCCTCTGACTCATCGCCAGCGGTCCTTTTATAGTGCACCTTCCCCATCGGGAAAGCTGGCAAATAAAAGCACGGGTCTCGCTCGTTAACGGACTTAACCGCACGCCTCACGGTACGAGCTGACGACGGCCATGCACTACCTCTCGGCTTGTTAAGCAAAGTCATTAGCTTGGCTCTCATTCTGCCGTCGCCCCTGGTAAGTTTCTCGGCGTTGTATCCAATTGAACCGCAGACTCCACCCCTTGTGGTGCTCCCCCGCCAATTCCTTTAAGTTTCAGCCTTGCGACCGTACTCCCCAGGCGGCAGGCTTAACGGTTTCCCTTCAGCACCTCCTGAACTCGAGGTTCAGGAGACACTCAGCCTGCATCGTTTACGGCTAGGACTACCCGGGTATCTAATCCGGTTTGCTCCCCTAGCTCTCGTCCCTCATCGTCGAGCCCGTTCTAGTTAGGTGCCTTCGCTATCGGTGGTCCTTCCAGGATTATAGCATTTCGCCGCTACCCCAGAAATACCCCTAACCTCTCCCGGCTCCAAGACCGCCAGTATCCTCTGCAAGCCCTACGGTTAAGCCGCAGGATTTCACAGAAGACTTAACGGCCTGACTACGGACGCTTTAAGCCAAATAAAAACGACTACCACTCGGGTTGCTAGTGTTACCGCGGAGGCTGGCACTAGTCTTGCCCACCCCTTATTCGCAGTACTTTTTACATACTACAAAAGTGCTTGTTTTACAAACACACTTGGATTCCCCCTGTCACGCTTGCGCGCATTGCAGAGTTTTCGCGCCTGCTGCGCTCCGTAGAGCCTGGATCTTTGTCTCAGTATCCATCTCCCGGCTCCTACTCTCATAGCCGATACGGATCGAAGGTATGTTAGGCCGTTACCCTAACATCAGCCTAATCCGCCGCAGACCCATCCTCGGACGAAACCGGCTGGAACAAGCCGGATCTTTGAGTGACGGTCATTCCAGAACTCGTCACCTACGGGATATTAGCCTCAGTTTCCCGAGGTTGTCTCCCTTCCAAGGGTAGGTTGTCCACGTGTTACTGAGCTGTTTGCCTGGTCCCAATGCCTGAGACCACGACGTGCATGGCTTAGTCGAAATCCAATAGCGGTAGTCTCCAGCAGGATCAACTGGAGTTGTTGGTCGCAATAAAATAAAGGTATAATTAAAGGATTGTTTGGTTCACACTAAAGTTTTGCTTTCAGCAATCATCTAATCAGGTAAGTGCGAACACCGCAAATACCCTCCTAATATTTCACCAATATTCTTAAAATGAAAGTGATGAATATAATATAGCGTTTTTGGCCTATATAAATAAAATAACGCATACGCCTCACGCTGGTTTCTAAAGCCCGATAACGTGTCTGGAGAGCCGCAATCAACGGGCCAACGAGATATGGCAATAATATAAGACCGGGCATTTAAAAAGCATGCAATATTTTTTGCCTAAAAAAAAATTTTTTTATTTTAACCAATCATATTACGCAAACACAAAACGACGTTCAATGGAGTCAACAGACCCCACCCTTCTTTGCCGGCTTGCGCCGGCATGCCCAATGGGCTTTTGGGGATGAAACCATCCCAGAGAGAGTTCTAAGGGCCGGGACCGGGATTTGAACCCGAGTCGCAGGATCCACAGTCCCGCAGGATAACCAGGCTACCCTATCCCGGCCATGTTGATAAGTAGTTACTTGGACTCCTTTTAATTAATATGAAGAAAGACGCGGTCGAGAAAAAATTATTTTAGTCACATAGCAGGTATGCGCCTGATTGACATGCCCGGCGAGAGCGTCTTCGGAATTTTTGGGGGGTGAAACAATCCCAAAGGGAGGGCTCAACGCATTTATACTGGAACCTACTAAGAACATATACTATGCCTTATTGTGTCAACTGCGGCTCGGAAGTCGGCAAAGACGCCCGGATATGCGCAGACTGCGGCTATGATCCCTGCGTGAGGGGTAAACGGATCAGGCCCGACCGTAACAGTATCCAGGGTTACGAGGAGATAATCAAGGAGGCTGAGAAGGCGTCTCTTGAGTCCGAGAAGGTGGTGTGCAGGAGTTGTCTTAAAAGCTTTGACCGGTCGGAGGATGTTTGTCCGCATTGCAGCGAGAAGAATGTGCGGAAGGTTTTGTCTGCGCCTGCGAAGTCTCATGCGAAAAAATATGCGGCTTGTATGGGTGTGGCGCTTCTTGCGATAATCATAGCCTTGTCCATTGGATACGGCTTATAGAAGATGAACGAACTGCGGAAGGATTACCTGCTGGACCGCTGGGTGATAATAGCGAAGGATCGCGGGCAGCGTCCCGACGAGTTCGCAAAAAAACACGTTGATGAGAAAAGGGCTGATTCTGTTTGTTTTTTCTGTCCGGGCAGCGAGCTTTCAACGCCTCCGGAGATCGCGAGAGTCGAGGAGGGCGGCAGGTGGGTTATCCGGGTTTTTCCTAACAAGTTCTCTGCTACCTCCTGCGAGTATAAGGACTATGGGAGGGGCATGTTCCTGCGAAAATCCGCTTACGGAAAACACGAAGTTATCGTGGAGACCCCGGACCACGTAAAGAGGCTGGGGGATCTTACAGACAGTCATATAAAGAAGGTCTTGGACATTTACATAAACAGGATATCTGAGAACAAGAAGGACCCGCGGATCAAATACGTCCTTCTGTTCAAGAATGAAGGCGACGAGGCCGGCACGTCTCTTGTTCACTCGCACTCGCAGCTCATCTCTTTGGGCATCGTTCCTCCTGCGATAATGGAGGAGGTTAGGGCGGCTGGGAGGTATAAAAAGGATTCCGGTCGATGCGCCTACTGCGACATATGGAAAAAGGAGTCTTGCGGCGAGCGCAGGATATGGGAGGACAAACAGGTAGCAGCGTTCGCTCCGTATGCTTCAAGGTTTCCTTTCGAGGCCTGGGTCATGCCTAAAAGGCATGTGACGACGCCTGAGGATATGGATGAAAAAGAGAAGAGATCGTTTGCCAAAGCTCTTATGAAGCTCATACGGCGGCTTGACTCCAGCCTGAACTATCCTCCTTATAATTTCTATTTCCACATTTCTCCCAGGGGAGGGGACCTGCATTTCCATGCAGTTATATGCCCGAGGATCGCAAGGTGGGCGGGTTTTGAATTAGGTTCCGGGATAATCATTAATACCATGCCTCCGGAAGTTGCCGCAGAGCATTATCGTTCCGGCCTCTGAGAATCCTTAGAGCGTACTAATAAAGTATATATTATAGCTTGCATTAAGTTCTAATTATCCAAAATGAAAAGATTAGGCAAGGTTTTATTCCTCATCCTGGCTCTGTGCGCCTACCAGGCAGGCGCAGCCACTTATACGGGAGTCGTTCCTCTTGGCAGCTATGGCATAAACGGCATCGCAGGCTTCCAGGTGCAGGACTTGGACGGCGGCCCGTCTAAGGAGGTCGTCGCCTACAGCCAATCTCGGGTCTATGTCTTCAACAGCAGCGCATCGCTTATCTGGACTTATCAGGTGGATAACCTGAAGGCAGTCTATGTCTCGGACGTGAACAACGACGGATACAAGGAAACAGTCATCGCGGCAGGCGATACTATGAACAATATGGAGTGGGGTAACCTGTACATATTAGACAAAGACGGCATCGTCCTGCACGCATACGACCGCATGAGCGGCGGAGCCTACCCCCACATACTCTTTAACTCCATCGCCGCATTCGACTCCGACTGGAACGGCTACGAGGAAATCGTGGGAGGCTCTTCTACGGGAGTACACCTCATAAAGGACACCTATGACCGGGTTGTGTGGACCCTGCGCACCGATCTCCCTATAAGGAAAGTATCGGTATACCAGGCGGATTCAAGCAATAAAAGGATCCTGGCCTGGTCCGACGCATACCTGTATTTGATAGCCTTGGACGGCACCCTCGTATCGAAATACAACCTGTCTACGGGGATAAAGGAACTGAAACTGCTTGACGTCGGATCTAAAAACGAAAAAGACGTTGTATTCGTGGGAAGCGACGACCGGGTAACTATCCTGGATAAGGATTTTAATTTAGTGTCCGGGACAGGCATGGTGAACAACATCGACGTAGTCGAGGCTTTTGACTTTAACGGAGACGGAATAAAAGAACTGGTCCTTGGAACCGACAACGGAGTCTACATCCTTAACAGCAGGTATCAGGCAGCAAACAAGTATGTTACTGCTGAAGCGGTCCGCGGCCTGTACTACGAAGACTGGGAAGGGGACGGAGAAAAGGAGTTGATCTTTTCCGCCGGAGGATACGTCTACGCAGTATCCCCTAAGGGGGATCTTAAAGAGAAAACAGGCGTCGGTTACGTTATAAACGACCTTGTCGTTGACAGTCTGGAGAAGGATAATAAAATAAACCTGATAGTATCCTCCGAAAAAGGATTGTCTATTTATGAAAAAAATAAAGAGACCCCGGCAGAATCCGACGCCAGGGAAAGCTACCTTTTGGCCGTGGGATTGCTGGAGATCGGCAGATACGACGAAGCCGCAAAGAGCGCGCAAGAAGCCCTTGGCATATATTCGAAACTAGCCGACACCGCAAACATCAACGCCTGCCAGGCACTCATAGAGAAGATAAGAACTGAGAGGAATAAATCCATGTCCGCAGCCGCCGAAAAAGATTACCAGGAAGCTGGGAACTCCTTTTCTGCGGGCGAATACGAAAAAGCAAAGCAGTATCTCGACGAAGCGGCAAAGATCTACATTGAACTGAACGATACGCAGGGGATCGCGAAATGCAGCAATCTCTCGGAGGAGATATCGAGGAGCGTTGCTGAAGAGAATAGGTCCAGGATAATGATACCGGACATAATGGATGCTGCGAATAACATAAACGTATTCCCGATATTGTCGGTGTTCCTCCTGATAACGATCTTGTTATTGCTCGCAGTATTGATCGGAAGGAAAAATGAAAAAAAGTAAAAAGTTTATATGCTTGATAGCTGTGCTGGCTTTTCTTTTGTACCTGGCTGCGGATACGTGGGCTATAACGAATACGAGACCGCTTGCAGACGCCAATTACCTGGAAGCCGAGAAGGCGTACAACAGGTCGGACTACATAAACGCAAGCGATTTTGCGAAAATGGCCCTGAGATATTACATAGACGGAGGATACGTCGACGGGCAGATGAAGACTAATGAGCTGATAGGAAAGATAGACGAGGGCCTGAATAAATTCGGGGATAACTACTACAAGGAAGCTCTTAAGTATTATAACAACAAGGATTGGGATAATGCGATGATCTGGGCCCAGAAAGCAAGAGACCAATATGCGGCCATTGATTCGAGCAGCGCCAACGTGCAGAAATGCGACCTGATCATCAGCCAGTCCAATGCGGGAAAGAATGAGGATAACGTAAAAAGGGCTGACACGGTTTATACGAACGCATTGAAGCTTTTCGATTCCGGGGACTACAAGAACTCCAGGCAAATGGCGAGTGAGGCGCTTATGGTATATAATCAGTCGAATTACCAGGACGGGGTTCTAAAATGCAATGCCCTCATCCAGGAGATAGACCGCAGGATAAACCAGATAAGGTCTACTGCGGACATAAACGACCTCAGAGCCAATGAAGCATATAAGAGGCTTAATGAGAACAGGAATTTTGCAGACTACAAGGATGTAATAACATATGCACAGCAGGCCAAGCAATTGTATGCGCAGATAGGCTATGACCCCGGCTATAACCATTCAGTCGACCTCATAAATGACGCAAACCAGATAATCTATGGCCTGGAGGAAGCATTTAAGCTTAACGCGGCAACCAAATTCAACGAGGGCAGGAACGCCTATCTTTTGGGAAGGGGCAGCCCCGAGGAGAAGGTTAAACGGAGCTATTTCCAGAACGCCACAGACGCATATAATGCAGCTAATGCCATATACCAGCAGCTGTATACCTGGGCCGACGACATAAAAGACTATGGAAAAAAGAATGAATACAGCGACCTGATAAATCAATGCAACGGCAGGCTAAGCGAGATACAGCAGGAGATAGAGTACATTGACCTTGGGAAAAAGGCAGAAGAGCTTTACATGGACGGCTATACCTTCTTCACCAAGGGGGATTGTAAAAACGCAAGCCAGCCGGTAACAGACGCCAAAACGCTTTTCAACCGGGTGAACGACATATCCGGGGTCTTCAAGTGCGATACGCTTCTTTATCAGATAAACGACTGCCTGAACAAGATGACCCAGGCAGAAGACCTGCTGCAGAACGTCAGCAGGTATTACGGCATCGCCGATTACGCGAATGCCACAAGCGAACTGGAAAAGGCCACCAGGATATACGAAGCGGTAAAGAACCAGGACGGCATAAACAAATGCGCGGCATTCAAGCAGAAGATATCGGACAGCATCTCGGCCAAGAAAAGCGCAGACCAGTTGCTGGCGCAGGCGCGGGCAGACTACATAAGCAGAAAATTCGAAGACTCCAGAAAAGAAGCCGACAGCGCAAAGAAGATATATTCGGAGATCAACTACCTTGCAGGAGTTACGAACGCAACAGAACTGATAAAGAGCAACAACGACCTGGAAGCTAAACTAAGCCAGGAAGCGCAGATAAATATGATGATAACAGTCGCCGCAATCGTCTTGGCCATCGTCGTTGTCTTAGTAGGCACCTGGATGCGCAGGGTGCAGAAAGCAAAAAAAGAGAAAGAAAAGCAGGAGGCCCAGAAACAGACCGCGGAAGCCGTCATGAAGCAAAGACAGGAGCAAGAAAGGCTGCAGGAAGAAGCAAAACTGCGAGAACTTGAAGAAGAGCGCAAAAAACTGAAAGCAATGATCGCCGAAGAGATGAGAAAGATAGAAGTAGAAAAAAGAAGCGACCTGTAGCGTTTAATGGGAACCCGCCCATTTCATTTTTTTCTGTTCAATACCATACATACTATACGATATCATACCTTGTATACCATGAAAAAGGACATATTCGACATCCTAAAGAGGAGGGGAATAGTCTATCCCTCTTTTGAGATATACGGAGGCCTTTCAGGATTCTACGACTACGGACCGATCGGCTCAAGGATCAAAAAGAACGTAGAAGACCTCATCAGGGAGTGCTACGTCGTGGGCATAGGCTGCATGGAAGTAGAATGCCCCACGGTCTCCCCCGAGAACGTATGGATAGCGTCAGGCCATGTTAAAAGCTTCTCGGACACTCTCACCGAATGCGTCAAATGCGGCGAACCCTACCGGGCCGACCACCTGATCGAGGAGCATAAAAACATTTCCTGCGCAGGCAAAAGCGCGGGCGTAATGCATGAGATCATATACAAGGAAGGCATCAGGTGCCCTAAATGCGGCGGCGAACTGGGAAAGGTCTCAGATTACAGCCTCATGTTCAAGACCGAGGTAGGAAACCCGGGAAAGACTGCGTACCTGCGACCTGAGACCGCGCAGACAACGTATCTTGCCTTCCGCAGGCTTTGGGAAGCCGCAAGGAAAAAACTGCCGTTCGGAGTATTGCAGATAGGCCACTCCTTCAGAAACGAGATATCCCCAAGACAGGGCATGATACGCCTGCGAGAATTCAACCAGGCAGAGCTCCAATACTTCACGGACCCTGAGAACAAGAAAGCGGAGAATCTTTCCGAGGTGTCGGATATCAGGGCCAGGATATTTACCAAAGACGGAAAAGAGATCACTACAACCATTGGCGACGCGGCCGCAACCGGGATAATAAAGATAGAACTGATCGCCTACTTCCTGGGCTTGTCCATAAGGCTTTTCGAGGAGATGGGGATAAACAAGGAAGCATTGCAGCTGCGCCAGCACAAGGACGACGAACGCGCCTTTTACTCAAGCGACACATGGGACGTAGAGTATGTGAGCGAGAATCTGGGGAAAATAGAGATACTGGGCGTATCCGACAGGACGGACTATGATCTGTCTGCGCATATGAAGCTTTCAGGCGTAGACATGACAGTGAACATCGAGGGCAGGAAGTTCGTGCCTCACGTCGTCGAGGTGGCCTATGGGATAGACCGGCCCATCTATTGTCTACTGGAGTCCTGCTATGCCGAGGAAGCGGACAGGACGCTTATGAAGTTCCCGAAAAGGATTGCTCCGTATCTTGCTGCGGTCTTCCCTCTGGTGAACAAAGACGGCGTGGACGCAAAGGCAAAAGAGGTCTTCAGCCTTCTTAGGAAGAACAGGACATACGCAC
>JAHEXG010000077.1 GCA_023252215.1 Candidatus Altarchaeales archaeon | reverse complement strand
ATTTGGTTTGCGTCTTTCTGGCCTCCTACCACTCCGCTTCTGCCAACCGAGGCATTCAATTCCCTGACCGCGAACCTTTATTTCCTGACCAGCGAGGCCCAGACCGAAAAACACGTAACAAGGGCGTTTGCCTTCGCCGCAGTTCTGTTGTCTATGATACTTGTGCTCAACTATATAACGCGGACGCTGAATGCCCGGCTTACGGCCGGCATACGGAGGTACTGATGAGAAATGATTTTTGTCTTTTGGTGGCAATATTGTTATAATAAATAGTAATCTACTTTGAAAGCGGTTTCGGTTTTTTTAGTCCTGGGCTTGGTTCTGTTTTCCGGCTGCGCCGGTAAAGATAGCGCAGACCTGGTTATCGCAGGCTCCACCACGGTTCAACCCATCGTCACCCGGGCTGCTGAAGTATATTCTAAAGAGCATCCAGATACCAGCATAGGAGTAGAGGGCGGAGGCTCCGGCACAGGCATACGAATGGTGGGCGAAGGCTCTGTCGCCGTCGGCGCTTCTTCAAGGGAATTATCGTCCGAGGAAAAACGCGCGCACCCGGACCTTACAGTAAACACCATAGCCATCGACTGCATAGCAATAGTGGTTAACCCGTCCAATAATCTCAGCAACTCAAGCCTTAGCCTGGCAGAGGTAAGGGATATTTTTTCAGGGAAGATCACTAATTATAAGGAGTTAGGCGGACCGGACAGGAGGATCGTCCTCGTGGAGAGGGAAGACGGTTCCGGTACCAGGTCGATGTTCGAGTCCATGGTCATGAATAATACCGATGTTTCCGACGCTGCTTTGCAGAAGCCTGCTAGCGGCGCCATACGGTTCACTGTTTCGGGTAATGAGAATGCCATCGGCTATTTAGGCATCGGGTATCTTGACGGTTCCATTAAGCCGATTGCCGTTAACGGAGTGTTGCCCTCGGAAGAGAGCGTGCGGGCAAAGAGTTATCCTCTGTCGAGGGACCTTTATCTTATCACCAAAGGCAAACCTTCCGGGCTTGCCGGGGAATTCATTGATTATCTGTTGTCTGACGCCGGGCAGGACATAGTCAAAGAAGAAGGATTCATCAGGCTAGAATGAAAAAATTGTTTGATCAAGAGAGGGTCGTTGGCGCTGCGCTGATGGTTTTTAGCATCACTGCTTTAGTCATACTCCTGCTTATCATGTTATTCATCCTTGACGGGGGTCTTCCTCTATTCAACAAAGTAAGCGTCTCTGATTTCTTATTAGGAGACAAATGGGTGCCTGCCAAAGGACTGTTCGGAGCCTCCCAGTTCATCGTCGCAGCGCTCCTTGTAACCTTTGGTGCGATATTGTTATCCGTGCCCCTGGGTATCTCGTGCGCGGTCTTTCTTGCGGAAATAGCGCCCGGTTGGGCTAAAAGGATAGTGCGGCCTGCAATAGAATTGCTCGCAGGGATCCCCTCAATTATTTACGGCGTCTTTGCCTTGATAATAATAGTGAGCCTTGTCAGGGTCACGTTCAATGTCGCAACAGGCGAGACCATACTTGCAGCATCCATTGTCCTGGCTATAATGATAC
This sequence comes from Candidatus Altarchaeales archaeon, assembly GCA_023252215.1. GTDB lineage: Archaea > Altiarchaeota > Altiarchaeia > IMC4 > QMZM01 > CAIYYO01. Next base: position 4,519 of record JAHEXG010000077.1, on the reverse strand, counting down.
TTCCCATAATAATAAGCATTTCCCAGGACTCTATCGAGTCTGTGCCGCGCTTATACAAGGAGGGTTCCTATGCCCTGGGTGCGACGGATTGGCAGACCATCCACAGAGTCCTTGTGCCAGCAGCAGGGCCGGGGATCGTCGCCGGGATCATCCTTGCTATGGGGCGGGCCATCGGCGAGACTATGGCTGTGGTGCTTGTCATAGGCAACGTGGAGAAGATGCCTGCGGGCCTGCTTGACCCGGGGGAAACGCTTACTTCGGCCATACTTTTGGAGATGGGGGAAGCGGTCGTGAAAAGCACGCACTATAATGCGTTGTTCTGCCTGGGCCTTGTTCCATTCATACTCGTATTATTTATGAGCGTCTTATCGAGCCGCCTGACAACAAAAAACAAAGCACGGTTCGCATAACTAATAAAAAAAATGTTATCCAAAAACGCAGACAGGCTGGCAAAGATCTGGTTGTGGTTGTCGGCATTAGTCATAATCCTGGTCCTGTTGTCGGTGCTGGGCTACGTATTCATCAACGGCATAGGCGCAATAAGCGTTTCATTCCTCCTGGACATGCCGCAGAACAACTGGCGCGAAGGAGGCATATATCCCGCCATCGTAGGCTCTCTCATCGTCGTCTTCGTAGCCCTTGCTTTCGCTGCGCCCGTGGGAGTAGGAACTGCCATGTACCTCACGGAGTTCAGAACAGAAGGCCTGGTGACAAGGATAATAAGGACTTCATCCGATGCGTTGAACGCGGTCCCGTCCATTGTTTTCGGCCTATTCGGCCTGTCGCTTTTTGTATTCTATCTGGGAGACTACACTGGAGGGCCGTCGCTCCTGTCCGCGGGCCTCACGCTCGGATTCATGATACTTCCAACTATTATAAGAACTTCCGAAGTCGCCATGCGCAATGTTCCCTATGCCGAGAGGATGGAAAGCTTCGGCATGGGCGCATCCAAACTACAGACCATAAGAAACATCGTATTGCCCGGAGCCGTACCGGGCATCGCAACAGGCCTCATATTAAGCATCGGACGCGCCGTCGGGGAGACTGCGCCGATAATCTTCATGGTTGCACTGAATCCGACCATACCCAAGTCGCTGTTCGGCAGCGGCAATACGCTGACTACGCAACTGTATTATCTTTCCATGGAGGGAATATCCATGAAAGTCGCGTTCGGAACCGCCCTCACATTGATGCTGGTCATACTCACGCTCAACGCAATCACAAGGGTTTTTAAGAAGAGATTGTCAAGGAACCTTAGGAGATGCTAAACAAAACATGGACAGTAAGAACAAGATAGAGGTAAAAGACTTAAACCTCTGGTACGCAGACAAGCAGGCACTGAAAGACAACAACCTGCATATAAAAGAGAGAAAAGTAACCGCATTGATCGGGCCATCGGGCTGCGGAAAATCCACGTTCGTCCGCTGCATTAACCGGATGAACGACCTCATAGACGGCGTAAGGATAACTGGAAGCATCTTACTCGACAATAAGAACATATACGACAAAGACGTGGACGTCGTAGCCTTGCGTAAGCGCGTGGGCATGGTTTTCCAGAGGCCTAATCCTTTTCCGATGAGCATATTCGACAACATCGCCTACGGGCCGAGGATACACGGAATAAAAGACAAGGACAGTCTCAGAAAGATCGTGGAAGAAAGCCTTGTTGGCGCGGCGCTCTGGGACGAGGTATCGGACCGCCTGGGAACCAACGCACTAGACCTTTCGGGCGGGCAGCAGCAGAGGCTGTGCATAGCGAGGAGTCTTGCAGTCAAGCCTGAAGTCATCTTGTTCGATGAGCCGTGTTCGGCGCTGGACCCGATCGCCACGGGAAAGATAGAAGACCTCATACATGAATTGCGCAAGAAGTATACGATAGTGATCGTTACGCATAATATGCAGCAGGCTGCGAGGGTCTCGGATTTTACCGGCTTTTTCCTTCTTGGGAAGTTGCTTGAATTCGGGAAGACCCGGGACATATTCGAGAACCCGAAGAAGAAGGAGACAGAGGATTACATTACCGGTAGATTCGGATAATTTGGGTGGGTGAAAAAAATGCCAAGAGCAAAACTTGATTTCCAGATTGATACGATTAAGGGGGATATTTTGAAGATGACCAGGGCTGTCGAGCAGCAGATACGCGACGCGATGAAGGCTTTGGAGCACTTGGACAGCGATCTTGCCAGGAAAGTGATAGAGAAGGACGATGAAACTAATGCTTTGTATGGGGAGATAAAGGAGAGATGCATCCAGACCATTGCCTTACAGCAGCCGGTGGCAAAAGACCTGCGCATTATAAGCATATCCATGGACGTTGCTTCGAATCTGGAGAGGATAGGCGATTATGCCGTTGACATCGCGAAGAACGTGGACTACATATTGAGGGAGTCGCCTCATCTTTCCGAGGAATTCAACAAGGACGTCCTGAAACTCATAGACGGGAACGGGAGCGAGAATCTTATGATGGAGATGGGCGACGTTGTCGCATCGATGGTGCGGGATTCGGGCCCGGCTTTTATCCGAGAGGACGCGAGGAAGATCGAGGAGATAATGAAGCTTGAAGACCAGGTAGACGACCTGTTCCGCAGGATATTCAGAAAATTGGAGGACATCTCAAGAAAAGACATAGAAGGCGTATCTTTTGCATTGAACCTGATACTTACTGCCAGATACCTTGAAAGGGCTGCGGATCACTCCGTTAACATAACGAAGAGGACGCTCTATGCCATGAGGGGGAAAGAGGAATATATTTGAAAAGCTCGAAAGAGTTTTTTATCCTCCGCAGGACCCCATCGATGAGCCGTCAGTGTATGTGTATCCGAATCCCTGGGACGGAGTCTGCGGCGGAAGGCTTTTTCCGCATTCCTTCGGCTGTTCCTTGAATCCCGCGCATACCGCCGAGAGCAGGCCGGGCGCTGTCCGTTCGTATTTTTGCACGACTATGTGGTTTACTACCAGGGTGGGTGATGCTTTGACTCCGTAGAGGTCGTTTAAGCCTTTGTCGATGTTTATTTTCGGGTATCTTTGGAGGAACCAGCCTGAGGTGTCGTTGTAGTTCCTGGAGACGTTGTAGGCCGTGTCTGCTTCGGCCCTGCATGTTTTGAGTAATTCCTGGTTTATGGATTCGTTTTTCAGGCAGAACTCGGAATCTCCGTCGTGCAGGAAGCATGCCAGGTAATCAACGTATTTACTGTTTTCTTCTTTTTGTATGCAGTACTGGGTGAGTTCTTCGTCCACTTCGTCTATTCCGTGCATGGCGTAGCTGCAGAAGCGGACGTTGAATCTTATCTTGTCTCCAAGCAGCCTGACCACGGGTAGTATCGCCTTCTCTACCTGAGTCCCATAGGGGCAGTAGGACATCACGAACAATTCCACGCGGGGGAGGTTCTCTGCAAAGCTGTTGTCTCCGAGGTTCGCCCCCTCCAGCATCTTCACTTCAGAGGTAAGGTCGCTTATCTTCTTATTCAAGCCCGCGGCGTCAAGATTTAATTTATCGATCCTGTCCAGGAGCTGTTTTTTCTCCTTGACTACTCCATTGTACTGCTCGGCCAAAAGGTTTTTCTCCCGTGCTGCGGAAGAAAGGCTCGCGTTCAGGTCCTTGTTTTGGGTTGACAGGTCTTTTACCTGGGCTCCCAGGACCATACGCTCCGAGGAGAGGGAGGCTGCCTGCTTGTTCAGGGAATCTATTTGATAGTAGTTATAGACATTCAAAGCCAGGGTCAAAATGAAGGCCGCATATAGGAAGGTCAACGAACTGTTTCCGTTTTTCGGTTTTTCTTTCACGTTATAAATTTATAACCCTTATTTTAAAATACCGCAGGTTTACAAAAATGTGGGTCGGCATAGACGATACGGATGCCGTAAGCGGCATGTGCACTACTTATTTAGCGGCGCTTCTGGCTGAAAAGTTGGGCGTGACGGGTTATGTCAGACTGATACGCCTAAACCCAAACATCCCGTACAAGACCCGGGGGAACGGAGCGCTGGCATTTGAAACAAAAACCGAACCAAAGGAAGTTAAAAAGACGGTCCTGCGATATGTCAAAGAATACAGCAGATTCGGAAGCAAAACAACAAACCCGGGAGTGGTTTTCATAGAAAACCTCACGCCAAAGAAGAAAAAGATCCTCGCAGAATTTTACCATAGAGCAGTGTCGGAACTCGTGACTATTGAAGACGCTGAAATAGTCGCTCTCTCGGTCGGCGCAGAGGCGCACAAATACAAGAACGGCCGGGGAATAATCGGCGCCCTTTCGGCTATCGGCGCAGACCTTCCGGACAAGACGTATGAGATAATAGCTTATAGGAAAGAGAAGAAAAAAGAGAAGGGAATAGACCGGGAATCGGTGATCAGGATGGATGCGCAAACATATCCTGAAACTTTCAACAACGTGGACTATGCGACCGGTAGAATACTTATCACCCCCCGCGGCCATGACCCGGTCTTCTGCGGGATACGAGGGAATAGCCCGGAAGCGGTGGAAGAGGCCTGGAAGATGATAAAGCCCTATGACGTGAT
>JAHEXG010000076.1 GCA_023252215.1 Candidatus Altarchaeales archaeon | reverse complement strand
GTTATGCAAAGGGAACCGTCTTTTCTCCTCAGGGTTAATTCCCCGTTCCAGGTCTTTCTGGAAAGAAGCGCAGGAATAATCTCGCCTGCAAGCCTGCGGCTGCTTTCATCATCCGTAAAAAAGGCAAAGGGCTTACAGGCAACTACATCGGGGCTGGCAAAACCGGCCATCGACAGAAAAGCGGAATTGGCATACTCTACAATCCCCTCAGAACTTAAGATAACCGTGGCCGTAGGGGACAGCTCAAAAGCCTTAGTCAGCCTGTCAAATCCCTCCTGAGCATTCATTACGCACTTGAGGTCCAAACCATACTCTTTCTCTGTGGATGACATATCCTGATAACCCTATCGAGCATACTGCATTTAAATAAAGGGAAACTGCCTATAAAATCTATAATATGTATAATACGTATATTATCAACATACTTATCAACACACCCCATAAAAGAAAATGCCTAAACTCATCCCCCCCGCGCTGAGAGAAAAGAACCGCTACCTGGCATTCGAGATAATATCAGACCAAAAATTCTCCCGCGACGAAATAGTCAAAGCCGCCTGGAACGCATCCCTAAGATACCTGGGCGAAAAAGGAACCAGCCAGACAAGCATGTGGATAATGGACTGGGAAACCGATGCGCAAAAAGGCATAATAAAAGTAAACCACAGATCGGTAGACGACATAAAAGCGGCACTTACCCTGATGACCGAGATAAAGAAAGGAGAAAACAAACACAGGGCAGCCTACCATACGCTGACGGTCTCCGGGACGCTGAAAAAGCTAAGAGAGAAAACCGGGATGAAAAAGCCGGAACGAATACAAACACAAAAAACAAGATAACGATTTTTGGATACGCAAACCCGAACCGCGTGGTTTTCAACCACCCAATTCTTGGTAATTGCAGGCACTGCCTGCATGCCCTCTGGGAACTCCTTTAGGGTTTTGGGGGTGAAAGCATGCCCGAAGGCAGTTCAATGGGCCCGCTGAGATTTGAACTCAGGACCCCCTGATTATCAGTCAGGTGCTCTAACCAAGCTGAGCCACGGGCCCGTTTTTATGGATATTAGATAGGGGATTAAGGGTTTATAAGTTTTATTTGTCCGTTATTGTGTCTTATAGCAGGTCTTTCAGGTAAATGTGGTGTTTGCCCAGTTTTCCTCCGTAGTTTCCGGTCGAGAGCGTCTTTACGCCTTTTATTTTGGCTGCCGCGTTCAGGCCTGCAGTCATTGCTTTTTCTACGGCTTCCCGGTTTATCCCGTTTATTACTATTTCCGGTATGCTGGTTATTCCTTCAGGTATTTTGTAGTCTTTTATCTTTCCTTTCAGCGTCGGGCAGTAGGGGTGGTTGGTGGTCGGCCCTATGTCCGGATAATTGGTTTCGACTTTCGATCCTGCGGAGCATATGTCGAATGCCATTATCGCGCCGTCTACTTTGCTGATTGCTTCGACTGCCGCGTCTCCTGCTGCGAGGGCTGCGTCTTCGTTTTCGCACATAATCCAGATATTTCCTCCCATGACGCCTTTTGCGTAGCTTATGTTCTTTTCTATGAGGAATTCTCCCATCATCAGCGGGATGTTTATCATTTCCCTGTTGAATCTTTTTTCTGTGTGTTCGTATCCGTCGCCGCAGTGGCCTACTTTGGCCGTCATGTCTATTTTGTCCGGTGCTTGGGCGTAGTCGAATATGCGGGTCGTGGGCACTACCAGGATGCCTTGTCTTATCCTTTTGCTTAGTTCATATTCCAGTTTTTCTTTTGCGTTCTTGCCGTAGCCTGCCCATATTTGTATGACTGCTCCGATGCGTCCGTCGGGTGTTTCTTTCTCGGAAAGGAATTTTTCTATGCCTCCTTCCGATTCTCCGAAGACGGTGCAGGGCAGGGCGGTTGAGTTGTATGCTGCTTTCTTTAGCCTTTTTTTGTCTTTGGCGGTTATGAGCAGCCGGCTGAACAGGCCGTCGAATGCTTCGCAGTATGTGTCTTCCACCGGTATTTCGTTTATTCGCAGGTCCATGATATGTATATAATTATAATACTGTGTTCTGTGTTGAATAATTCGTTTTGGAGTAAATATAATGAGTCTTCGGTTTCTGGGTTCCGATACTTGGTTGTGAGGGCATGGGGCCTTTGTAGGAATTTTGAAAAATACTTCGGGCGGATAATCTTTAATAATCTTTAAAAACTATTTATACCTTCCTGCTAATTATTTAACAATATTTTAATATCTGAAGTTGTTAAAGCTGAAAATGGGAAAGATGAGGTTTTTGGGCGGATTCAGTTCTTTTGTAGCTAACACGAAAATAGTATTGTTTTTTTCATGTCTTATATTCCTTGTCCCTGCGGTGGTTTTTGCGCAGTCGGCTGATGGAGATATTTTTTCTTCCAGTATCTTCTACCGCGGAGACGTATCTTTTGATTTGGAAAAGAAAGCGTACCTTCCCGGAGATGTTGTTTCTGCCGATGTGACGGTATATAATCTTGAGAATTTTCCCCTGGTTGATTCCTTTCTTGTCTTTGACGTGGTGGCCGGAGGAGCTGAACATGTTTATCCTTCCCAGTCTTCAGACGCCGATAACGTCTTGTTCGAGAAGGTGGTCGGGGGAATAGACCTTGCAGCTAATGGAAAGAAGACAGTTCATTTTTTTTATACTATCCCAATGGATCAAAGAAGCGGGACCTATCGTCTTGAGGCGTATTATGGGACAAAGAGGACGCCCGTGGTCGGGATACCTGCTATCTTCATCTCTCCTAAATATGCAGTCTTTAGTGTAGAAGGCTCAGGGGAGTTCCCAAACGCATTTATATCCCGGACTAAGACGATGTTTATCAACGAGACCGGTCCCATCGGCGTAGGAGTTGCGCCGGGTTCGGCTGTCAACGGCAGCGTCTACATAGAGAACCGCGGCTCATCCGGCCTCGGCGGCTATTCGCTTGTAGTTACGGTGTGCGAGTGGGATGACTCATCATGCGCCGGCGACGAGATTTTTTGGAGCAAGAAATATGACGTACCTGCGACAGCTCCTGGCGAAGCGCAAAAAGTCGTTGTCCTCTTTGATGCGCCCGTGAAGCCGAGCGCATATGCGATAAGGCTTGAACTTGCGGATGCCGGCGGTCGAATGGTCTCTCTATACAGGAGCAGGATAGTTGTCATGGGGGCAACTTTAAAGATCAGGAAGCTTGCCTTAGACAAGGCCTACGCAAAGGAAGGCGGGAATGCAACCATAATGATACTTGTAGGAGCTTCTCCCGATCATTATACGATGCCTGTCGTCAAGAATGCTAGTCTCTCGGTATCTGTTTATGGACTGGATGGCGGAGACGCTATTTATTCGGGTTCATCCATTGTCCCTGAGATTTCGATGAGGACTCAAGGATTTGTCTCAAAGGCTTTTTTCTTCAACGTGCCTCGCGAGATGAAGGGCTTTAAGGTCTGCTCGAAAGTAGAGTCAAATGCGGGGGAATTATACGATAGTTTCTGCTACTCAATAGATTCTGCGTCTTTCGGCATGACAGAGAATGTGATAAAGACCTCATGGGAAAGCGATGCAGCATCCGGGTTATTAAAAGTGGGCATGTGCTCTGAAGATGTTTCGGGCATTGCCTCGAAGACTTCTTCCGCAGTTATAATTCTTGACGGGAACGGGAACGTGGCCGGCTCAGAGGAGAACGTAGCTCTTGATCCGTGCGGCAGCGCTTCATTCAATCTGGGTCCCGGATCGTATGTTCTTTTGGTAAACGACCTTGGCAGCGGCGCCCAGATGAGGTATGATGGAGTAGTTGTTTCTTCGGCAGGGTCTGCGACTACTGTGCCTCTTGTTGTCTGCGGGGATGGGAAATGCGATTCTTCTGAGAGTGCGGATAATTGCTGTGTCGATTGCGATTGTCCCGTAGGATCGGAATGCTCAGGCGGCTTATGTGTCTTAAAAACTCCCGGAGAACAGCCGGCTAATGCTGGAATAGACGGCAAATATTATATTGCGGCCGTTCTTCTGCTCATCGTTGCTGTTTTGCTTTACATATTCATGGTCCGGAGAAAATAAGATGGAAAATCCAGTCACTTGCGGGGATGCAAAATACGGGGGGAAGTTATGGATGATTCTGGTTTTCGTATTCATATTATTAGCGTCAGGTGCGTGGGCGGCCTGCAGTGCCGGGCAATGCGTTAAATCTGGAAGGTGTTTTGATTCAGGCAAACAGTCTGGTACCCAGGTGTGCTCTAACGGCGTATGGAAGCTTGCCAATCTTCAGGATTGTTCTTCAAATTCAGCCTGTTACTCAGGTTACTGCTACAACAAATTTTGCTGTGATGCCAATCAGTGCGGCGTTTCTCACCGATGTGTTGATGTTGGTTCCACGTTTTCAGATGATGTCTGTGTTTCCCCCGGTGTCTGGAAACTCGCCGGCAAACGGCCATGTTCTTCCAGCGTTCAATGTGCTTCAAACAATTGTGTAGGCGGCTATTGCTGCGAAGTAGGCCAGTGCGGTCTGTCGGGTAGGTGTTTTGATCTTGGTTCAACGATGCATGATAAGATTTGTTTGGCGGGCGGCATCTGGAAAATCTACAATGGGCAGGCATGTTCCAGCAGCTCTGAATGCGCTTCAGGGTATTGCAAGAACGACTATTGCTGCGGAGCCAATCAGTGCGGTATTCCGGGCGGGTGCCTGGATGATGGACAGTCATATCGCTCCAGCATATGCTGCGGCGGCACGACTGTCAAACGCGCATACACCGGGGATTACGATCTGGACTGCCTGGAATGCACCCACATCTGGAGCATGGCCAGCGTTACGCCTACCTATAGTTTAAGCTTTAATCCTGCGGAGTATAAGATAGCCGACGGCTACTATGTGGTATGTCCCGGCTGCACTATGGGCGTTTCCGGTACGGGCACATATAATCAATACTGTTCCAACGGCGTAGTTTCCAGTTCCCAGGGCAATTTCGTGTCTTGGACATATGATGCGAACAACGTAAAGCTGGCCCTGAGGTATACTCGCCTGGGCATAGACTCCAGCCTTGACCGGAGCAATGTCATCAGTACGTCGGCGAAATTAGGCGGTTTCCTGTTGTCTTCCTCCAGTCCGACGAACAACATATACACCTTCACTAACCCTTCAGCTTATCAAGTCTATTTGGACGCTCTAAACGCTTATTGTGACTCGCCGGTAACGGTCTCATGTCCGTATCTTGGCGGGACTTGGCGGAGCGACTACTGCAGGTACGGATATATCAATACCATCGCGGAAGCCGAAGGATGGCTTCAGTTGAACCAATATAAAGTATTTGTCCCGTCGCCTGCATTATCCATCACGCCGCCGGCAAGCACAACTATTACTGGAAGCGCAGATCTTACATGGACAATAAAAAATACCGGGGTCGGTAAAGTAGATGTCGTGATCAGCCGGCAGTGCGGGGACTGGTCATGCAGCTTCGTAGGATACGGCGAGGGAAGTAAAATAACCCTGTCCCAGGGGCAAACATATACTCTCGTGATGCACGCGATTGCGGGTTCGTCCAGCAGGAACATCGGCATATCTGTTACATACGACGACGGCTACGGGTTGAATTGCATCAGCCCCGTCTCAAAGCAGAGTTTGATATACATTACGCCCATGTCAAATAATGCCCAGTTTGTTTCCCAGTCTGTTCAGTCTATGTGTAAGGGGCAGTCTTACGCTGTTAGCGTTGCTATGAAGAATACCGGGTCGACTACTTGGACTTCTTCCGGGAATTACCGGCTTGGTTCTCAGAATCCCCAGGATAATGGAATATGGGGCGGGCGTGTTTATTTGTCTCCTTATGATTCTATTGGTCCCGGTCAGAGCAAGACTTTCAGTTTTACTGTGACTGCGCCTGCTACAGCGGGTACTTATAATTTCCAGTGGAGGATGGTTCAAGAAGGCGTAGAATGGTTTGGCGATTATACTCCGAATGTCGCGGTAAGCGTGAAGGATTGTGCGACGACCACTACAACTACGACCACTAGAACCACTACAACTATGACCACTACGACCACTAGAACCACTACAACTATGACCACTACGACCACTAGAACCACTACAACTATGACCACTACCACCACTACAACTAC
>JAHEXG010000018.1 GCA_023252215.1 Candidatus Altarchaeales archaeon | reverse complement strand
AAAAGATTATGCCTTCGAATAGTGTATCGTTGGCGTATACTTGGGTGGGTTCGGTAGAGTAGATGCTCATATAGTTTCCTGTGCTGCGGATCTTCCCTAAGAGTGTTTCGTTTAAGTAAACGGATTCGCCTGCCGGGAATTTTCCGTAGAGGCCTGCGTAGTCGAGGTTCGTGGTTCCGTCCAGTGTGGCCGGGTTTTCTCCTGCGCGCGCGATTAGCGGGTCTTTTAGTTTTATTGTAAGGTTGCGGGGGCATGCATGGGTTATGGTTCCTTGCATTTTTGTAGACGGATTGCCTACGGCCTTTTTTTCCATGAGGGGTTTTAATTCCATTCCGCCCCTTGCGCGCAGGAAATCTCCTTGTTTTCGGATCTCTATGTGGATAGTGGGATCGGTCCAGTATGAGAAGAATCCGTTGGTTACGGTTCTTCCGAGGACGTCGCCGGGGCTTATTTTATCTCCGGCTTTTACGGCGGGTTCAACGTGCATTATCCTTGCGGCATATGCGCCTTTTTTTATTATTATCAGATGCTCCGGGAGGGATGTTTTTACCGGGGTTGGGGAATCGAAGGATAGGGTTTTTTGCACTATTCCGCCTACAGGCGATGCTACATCTTCTCCGAATTCCCCGGATGCGTGGATGTCTACTGCGGAATAGTCCCTGTGCGCCTGGTAGGGGCTTGCGAAAAAGGAATATGCCCTGTCTTTTTCCGCGCATATCTCTATTCCGCAGGCCTCTGCTATCGGTTTCATTACCATGAGCAGCACCTTGAGGTCGTAACCTCGAGTATTTCCAGGCCCAGTTCTTCCGAGGTCTTGTACGCTGCTTTCGAGGGCACTGCTATCTTGTTTACGCCGGACTTGAGGGCTTCTCTGTCGAGTGCTGTCCTGTATCTTCCGCCCGGGCGCACGCATGAGAGCGAGATATTTTTCGCAGGGTATAGGATGCGGGCTATGGCTATTATCTTTGCCACATCCGCTATCTTCGGCGGCGCATCATTTGCCATGGGCGTTCCCTTGGTGGGGATGAATACTACGATCACGACGTTGTCCGGGTCGGCGTCTTTTATCATGTTCAGCGCCGCAAGCTCTCCTTTTATTTTTCCGTGGTGTAGGCCTACGATTATGTGGGGCGAGAGGTTTTCGATCCCTGCGTCGCGTAGTAGGCGCAGGGTTCTTTTGTAGTCTTCCGGGCCGTATGGCAGATCGAGTATTTGTTTTATGGTGTTTTTGTCGCCTATGATGTCTGTCAGCGCTGCGTCTACGTATTCTGCCATTTTTTTGGCCTGTTCCTTTGAGACTATTCCTGTGTGCGCGTTTATTATGAGGTTTGTCTTTTTCTTTGCTTTTTTTATGGCTGCGGCTTTTTCGTATGTTGGCACTGAGCCGTCTTTTTTGCTTCCTCCGGATAGGACTATGCCTTCTGTCCCGGCTGATGATATGGACTCCATTATTTTTTCCAGTTGTTTTGCGTTGGATGCTTTTTCCATGTGTCCCAGGTAGTGTTTGTCGCAGTGTTTGCAGGATAATTCGCATTCTGCTCCGGTTACGGATACGGGGGTGTAGGGTTTTGTGTAGAAAGCCACCCTTTTTCCGTGGTATCTCTGACGTAGTTTCGTTGCAATTGCTTGCAGTTTCGGGAGGTCTTCCTTGAATAGTTCTTTGTTCATTTCCAGTGCCATGTCCACCTTTTTTGGGAGTTTCATAGGCCCTCTGTAAGCTGTTTTCTGACGGCATCCGATTCCTGGTCTGTGAGGTTCCTCGGATAATTGTATATGATGCCGCCGGGTTCTTCAGTCGAATAAGGCCTGTTGCAGTCTGCGCATCCCTTGGTCCTGAAGGGAACGCCTGTGTCTATCAGGGCTTCTGTGGAGAAGGGGTCTTTTCCGTAGGACACTATTTTCCCGTTCATGAATTCCATGCCGCCGTAGGTGGATAACTTGTTTGATATGAGGTGGCATATCAGTTGTATCCTCCGGTAGTGCCCGATATTGGGGGGGTCTCTTTTCATCTGCGCGTCAGGTACCTGCGTGTAGGCGAATAACGCGGGATATACGCCCATGTAGGTAAGCATCTGTAGGAGGTATGCCGTTTCTTCTTCTGTTTCCCCGAGGCCGATTATGAGGTGGGTTCCGACGTTTCCTTTGCCAAAGAGGCTTGCGGCATCCGAGAGCGCTTTCATGTGGGTCTCCCATTGGTAGGGAGAGCGGCTCTTTTTTCCTTTTACTTCTTCGAATATTTTTTTTGACACAGCGTCCAGGGGTATTACGACCTGGTCCGCCCCGGCTCTTTTTAATTCGCGCAGAACTTCTTCTGCTAAGGGAAACAGCGATACTGATATAGGGATACCAGAGGACTTTTTTATTTCCCTGACAATGTAGAGGAGGTCGTCTGCCATACCGGGGTAGTTCATGGTCTGTATGCAGGCTCTTTTGAGCAGCCCGTGCGAGTATGCCTTGGCAAGCCTCGTGATGACTTCTTTTGTGTCTCTAGGGGGGTATAAGCCGCGTGCGATGTTCTCGTCTTTTGATTTGGAATGTTTTGCCTGCGAGCAGAATGCGCAGTTTGCGCTGCATCTTCCGGGTTCGTATGTTTGCAGGTACGCCGTTGTCGGGTCTGCGTCGGTTTCCAATATCTCCATTCCCAGCACCCGCAGGGTTCCCATGGAGACTCGTATCTGTTCCTTCATCTTTGTTTCGATGAGAATTCCGCCTGTTCCGGGCTCTGCGGGTATGCGCCGCAGGATCTTGTCCTGCCCCGCGTATACCGGAACACCCATTTTTCGTCGTAGTATTTGGGCAGCAATTCCGAGGCGAGTTTTTCCTCTTGTTTTGTGAGACGGCTTTCTTTCAGCCGCACGCCGAAATTCTTCTCAAAGCCCATGCGCATGGCTTCTGCGGCTTCGTCCAGCGGCACTTTTCTTTCGAGGGCCCGGTTTAGGTCTGTTAGCCGTTCTTCCACGGACTTTATGCCTTTATCGGATATCTTTTCGAGCGGTATGTTGCAGCAGGTCATCATCTCTTTTATGTTAAAATCAGCAAGGAGGGTCCCATGCTGTATCAGCATGTTCTCTCCACGCGTCTGCGCGGAGCCGGATATCTTTTTTCCCTGGCATAGTACGTCGTTTATGGGCTTGAATTCGCCGGACAGTCCCCATTTTTCCAGTGCATGGACGACTATTCCGCAGATTTCTTTATAGGATTCCGTCATGTCGTATGGCAGGTCTTCAAGCCGCCCGACGTAGCCGTATTGCATCTGCGATTTTTCAGAAGAAAAAGCCATGCCTCCGCCGGATATCCTCCGGGTTACTTCGTAGCCGAGGGCCTTGCATCTGTCTAGGTTTAGTTCCTTTTCTATGAGTTGCGAGTAGCCCATTATGATGGCTTTGGGAGTGGTCCAGAGGAATCCAACGGATTCGCCTGTTTTCTCTGCCGTGCGAAACAATGCCTCGTTATATGACATTATCTTTTGCACGTCCAATAGCCCGAAATCTATGAATCGCAGTTCATCCATTTTTACGCGTTTATCGCTTTCATTAACGCCTCGGTAAAATCCTCAGGGTAAGTCTGAGGCGACTGAAACTTGTTTTGTTCGTAGAATCTTTTGAGCGTCCCAAATATCTTTTCCCGGCAGGCTTCGGTTCCGATGAGCGCTTTTTCCAGCTCGTCTATGCAGCGCTCAGGGGTCAGTATGTAGTCTCCCGAAATGATGACGTCGGTTATGCGCCCATTATCTGTTTTTACCAGGGCTCTTATGAGACCGCTTTTCGACTTGTGCAGCCCTTCCTTCATATCAGCCAAACGATCCATCTATGTATCTATTTAGACACTAATAATAATGAATGACCCACTCCCTCATCGCCCTTTTTTCTTGTCACTGCGCATATCCGCCCTGAAAGTCCATTCAGAGGATAGATACTTGTCTCTTAATCCTTCCGCGGCTTTTAATTCACAGCCGGTCAGCGATCCTGTAGTCGCAGGTCCGAAGACTTTTTCAAAGCCCGCTCTCAACGCCTTCCCGGCTTTTTCAACGCCTATCTTTCCTATTTCACGCCTGAGACAGGTAAGGCCGTCTTGCGGGACCATAACATCCTTTCTAAGGTTCTTTACCGGGTCTTTCAGGTATTTTGACATTTCGGAGTAGTTGAAATCCACAAGAAAACTCCCCCCGGAATTCACGACTCCTCGAGATGAAAGCTGGCCGCTGCCGGATATCTTTTTCCCGCGGGCATAAACGCTGAAACGATTCTCGTCTATGCAAGAATCATCTATCCCCAATAATTTCAATGCCTCGATCACGCCGCCCAAAACAAGACAGTAAACGCCTTTCGGACCATACGGAAGACCAGCCCCTTCTTTGAATATGACATTATAGAGTATCTGACCACTGTCGCAGTACCCGGCTCCTCCTCCAAGAGTCCTGCGGATTATGGGAACACCTGAGGCCCTGCATGAGTCGACATCTATGTCCTCGTACACCGACTGGTGGTAGCCCACATAGACGGCAGGCTTATTAGGCCTCCAGAACAGGATAGTATCGGAAACCATATCCATTGCCCGGGCATCCATCACCGCTTCAAAGGCAGCAGGGCCATAGAAACAGTCCACGCAGCCCAAGTCTACGAATCTCCATTCCGTCCCGCTCATCGCAACTGCTCCGGAAGCACTGCGCAGCAGGCCGAATACTCACATATTTCCAGGCCCAGGCGCCCTGCTTCCTCATACGCCGCCCTAGTGGGGATCGCTATGCCATTAACACCTGCATCTACGCCCATGCGATCGATCTCTGAGCGTATCTCTCCCTTGCCCCTGGCGCATCCCAGGGAGATATAAGTATCCGGGAATTTTATGCGTGCAAGGCATAGCACGCGTATAAAATCAGAGGGGTTTATCTTTACGCCTGACAGAGGGGTTCCCTCCAGGTCCGTCAAACCGGTAATGACTATGCTCGCAGGCTTGATGCAGGATATTATGTCCAATGCCTTTATCTCATGGTGCAGCCGGCCATAATGTAGGCCGACGCATACGTGGGGCGCGATGTTCTTTATGCCGGCCCGCTTGAAAGCGATTAGTGTTTCCTCATACATCCGGGGCGTGATCTTTATCCCGTATATTTCTTCCGTCGTTTCCTCCGAGCCTACGACGTCCAGGCATACGCCGTCTATTCCGGCTTCTTTTATTTGCCTTGCTTCTTTTAGGTCTGCGACCCCTGTGTGGGCTATTATCCGGAGGCTGGTTTCTTTTTTTATCTCTTTTATGGCCTCTAGAAAATCGTATATGGGAACTTTGGCGTTAGATGTGCAGCCGCCTGTCAGCAGGACTCCTGTTGCTCCATGTGAAGCGGCTTTCAGGCAGGCGCTTTTGAGTTCGTCGGGGGTTGTTGCGGAGGGAAGTCTTTCGATCAGTTTTCTTTTGCAGTGCTTGCAGGAAAGCGAACACTTTGAGCCGGTCAGTGATATGGCCGGGAAACCTTCCCCTGTGTGGCAGAAATTTATCTTTCTCCCGAAGTTTTTTCCGGATATAAGTGCGGCTTCTGCTATAAGCGCGTTAAGCTCTTTATTCATACAAGTAGGTTATTGGCGTTTTAGATTAATTTATGGAATATAGATGGATAGTACTCAAAAAGCGGGGATTGACATTTATATACTATAAATTCTAATAATAAGTAAATATTGTATAAGCGTTTTATAGTTTTTAGGGCTATTACAGTTAAATCAACAACAGAACAGACATTCTTAATTTATATACAATAAAATCGTATGATATATAAACAATGTATAAAAAAATGAAAGATATAACCAATTCAAGAAAAGCCGCATGGTCTCTAAGGATATTGATTATATTGGCTTGCATGGCCACAGTCTCATTCGCCAGCCTGTCAGCTGAAATAGACACAGACAGGGAAAACTACTGCCACATAGGGCATATAAACTTCGACGCCTCGGTGAAACTCACCGAATGCGAACAGATCGACAACGTAAAACTAAGGATAGGCAACACTATATGTTCGCTCCCAAGAAGCTATGGCTACTACCCGACATACGGCAACTGCGAACTCGACGTTACGGTAACCGAGACAAACCCGGACAACTGCTACACAACCGGAGGAAGCAATACCGTAAACTACCAGATAACCTGGAACATACCGACAGGATTCCAGGAGGGCATATACGAAGCGAGCATAATAGTAAACACTGCGGTCGGAAGCACGTCGGGAACAACCGCATTCTCAACGGTCTGCACGACCACAACACAGCAAACAACAACCACTTCGACAACCACAACCACCCTGCAGAACGCAACGACCACTACCAACATATGCACGACCACCACCATATGCACAATATGCACAACTACTTCTACAACGACAACACTGCCATCTAGAAAACACGGGGACGGAAACGACGGCGGATACCCCGTTAAGCCACCGAGGATAGTTGCCTCATGCGACGACAACATCAAGAACTACGGCGAAACAGACGTGGACTGCGGAGGACTGTGCCCGCCCTGCGACGAGGGCAAACACTGCGTAAAGAACACGGATTGCAAAGGAAAGAACTGCTTTGACGGAATCTGCAAAAAAGTATCATGCTCCGACGGAATACAAAACCAGGAAGAAACCGACGTAGACTGCGCAGGACCATGCGACAAATGCGAAATAAACAGAAAATGTAAAAAGAACTCAGACTGCACGACAGACTACTGCGAAAACGGCATATGCAAAAATAAGACAGAAGGATGCGAGATAACGCCAACCTGCACAGACCAGGTAAGGAACGGAGACGAAACCGACGTAGACTGCGGCGGATCATGCAAACAGTGCAACAACGGCAAGAGATGCACGCTCGACAGCGACTGCAGTAGCAATTACTGCTCGCAGGGGATATGCAAGGCCCCGTCATGCAGCGACGGAGTAAAGAACCAGGAAGAAAAAGGAATCGACTGCGGAGGACCATGCAAAGCCTGCGCCCCCGGAGGAGTGATAGGATACATAACAGCCATATCCGGAGACCTGGGGAACATCCTGATGATACTCATAATACTGCTGCTCCTGGCGCTCTTATTCATCTACCTTTCCAAGAAGAGAAGATACGTAGCAGCAGCAGACTTCTTGAACGCAATAGAGAGCGACGACGACCTGGACAAGTACATCAACAAGAAAAGACCGTGCGTAGTTGCGGGAACAAGCAGGAAGATAAGAAGGCTTAAGAAGTACATAGACGAAGGAAAAATAGATATTATCTGGATAAAAGACTGGGACTATGTGAACGAACTCATAGGTAAAGGCTTGGACGACAACAGCGCAGAATCCATAGCCCTTGCAAAACAACTGAAGGCGGGAATATTCATACAAAACCCTGAAGCAAAGAAAATAGCGGAAGACGCAGGCCTTAAAGCATACGACAAAGCCTAATCAAAAAAAAGAAGTCCCTCCTAGGGCCGGGCCGAAAAGGCCCGGTCCCACGGAAAACCCTTCATCCCCTCTTTTTTATTTCTTTCTTATTTTCCCAGATGAAAATAAAAAACCCGCTTCTATTCGGAACACTATCCGGAATAATCCTGGGCATAATACTCGCCTACGCCCTCATCTCTGCCGCAGACATGCGGTCCTGCCCGCAGAAGAACTGCGCCATAGACTCCTCGGAGATAATACCCATATCGGACCGCGGCTATTTTCCAAGAGTCCATGAAGCCCTGACAAACGCCAAGAAATCCATACACATAGCGGCATTCGAACTGAAATACTACGACAACTACCATGAGAGCCTGCAGAACCAGATAATAGCAGACCTCATAGACGCGCAAAAGAGGGGCGTCGACGTAAGGATAGTGCTCGACGAATACGCAGACACCGACCCGAATACCAACGGCTACGAATACGTCAAAAAGAACGGGATAAAGATAAAATACGACTCAAACAAGACCACGACCCACTCCAAACTAGTAGTGATCGACGGAAAGATAGTCATATTGGGCTCGACTAATTTCTCATACTACGCGCTCGAGAAGAACAACGAAGTAGACGTGATGATATTCTCGGAGAAGACAGCCGAATATTTCGAGCGGTACTTCCAGCGACTATGGGATGACACATGAAAAAAACGTTGACCGAAGATGTCAAGGCGTCGGCTTGGGCACGACTACGCTTATATGCACCTGCGCGGAAGAATAATTGCCAACACTGTCGGTAAGCTCCAGAGTGATGGTATGATTCCCGCGGGAAAGATTGTTCTGAAATGAGTCCGCAGAGCCTATGTTACCGTCAAGGCTCGAAGTCCATCTATACGAATAAGGCAGATTAGGGGCTGGGAAAGGTATTCCCCCGTACCCCCTGCCTACGAATAATACGAGTTTTTCTACGTCCAATTCATCTCCCTCCTTAGGCTTCACTAATATGGCCCTCAGACCGGGCATAGTCGTCTCCTCCGCGGGGGGGTTGTACTCTGTCATGCTGCCATTCAAACAATTACAACCGAAAGGGGACATGTTAACAGAGCCGAGGCCTGAAATATAATTCACCACAGGCACCATAACTGCAAAAAGGATCAGGCCTGCAAAAACATACATGATCCTCTTTTTAAGCTCTTCCCTTTCAGAAACGTCCCGGGATACGATATAGACAAGACCGGAATAGATGATTACGATACATGCTACGCCAACAACCGAAAAAAAGAAGAAACAGAATATGTTGCATGTGAATCCGCCGAATATCTGGCGTACTCCGGCGCCCTTGGAAACCGCCTCCCGATCCGCGTCCTGCGCAAAGGACATAGTAGCCAGGAGCAGAACAAAAAAACAAACGGACAGGGGCATTATGTTTTTCATGGCGCAGCATTATATATTCCGAACCAGGATATAAAACCGCCGGCAATCCAAGCCGGCAGGCCTGGAACGTAGCCGAACCCAAACCCCCGCAGTTTCAAGACCTTTCTCCTTAATAAATATCCCCGCAACAAGCTGCGGGGTATTACGATAAAAATAAAGACCATCTCAAAGCAATAGGACGAAACGAATCAGAACGCAGAACATCGTCAGTGGGGCCGCAGGCCCCATCCTTCTTTTGCCCCTCGGGGCATGCCCTTTAGGGCATTTTTCCATAAACGTCCCTGGCGAGGGAGGTTTGGGCCCACCCGGATTCGAACCGGGGATCTTCGCCTTGTAAAGGCGACGTCATAACCGACTAGACTATAGGCCCGTTATGGGAGGTTCTATTATACTTGATTTATAGGTATAAATTTGGATTGGGGGGCGGGGAAATCTGGCGGGGGAGCGGGTATTAAAAGTATTTATATCTGCATTCTAACAATGTATTAGGGAATAAATCCAGAGGATTCTAAAATGTCGACAAATAAGAGGGATGCTTCGGAATTGTCAAATAAACTGCTTGCCTCGTTTAGGTCTATTGTGTCAAGCAAAAAACAGGAAAACGCGCCGGTTGTGTGTGAAAAGCAATCGGTTACTGCCGTGTTTGAAGAACGCATCGAGCCTCACCCGTATCTGAAAGCGGTTAAAGGCGGGCAATCCTTCCAGTTGAAGACTGATCATGGCAGCGTGGTTGCTGAGATCGCGATGCTTGAAGGCTTGTGCGAGAACCTGAAGAAGGCTCCGGGGGATGCTATAGCGTTCCATATGAGCGGGAGGAATGATTTTGCGGCTTGGATAAAAGATGCCGTAGGCGACTGGTGGCTTGGGTCCAAGGTGGAGAAGGTCCAGTTGAAAACCCCTGAGGAGACTAGGGCCGAGCTTGTAAGGGTTATGGAAGAACGGATATACAGGCTTAGAAAGCAGTAGCTAGCGATAACCTGGCTTATTTTTTTTTTATTCTGATATTTTTCTGTAAAAAAGGAGGGGGATTAGAAAAGATTTTTTTATTTCTTTTCTGGTTTCTTTCCGCCTTTGACAACGTAGAATAAAGCGATCAGGACTATTACTGCGGCTGCTGCTATGAGGAGGGTGTTGTCGGATTTCTTCTCTGCTGGTTCGGCGAAGGTTGTGGTCGGCTTTTGCTGCGCTATCGTGGTGGTCACCGGTTCTGCTGAGCTTATTGTGATCGTTTTTGCGTCTGTGAGGTGTTCGTCGTTCTCTACGGCCTTTAGTGTGTAGGTTCCGTCCGCCATGCCGGCTAGCGAGAATAGGCCGTCCATTTTTCCGTTTATGTTGTCCTGTTTGAGCGCAACTACTCTTCCGTTGGGGGATATCAGGTATACTACGGCGTCTCCTGAGAGCGGGTCCTGGTATTTGTCAGTGTAGGATACTGAGTAGGCTAATGAGTCCTTTACTGTGTCTGGTGCTGTTAGGGTGAATTCCTTTTCTATGTTCAGGAACTTTGAGTAGTCGTATAGTATCGCTACGCTGTCCATGAGGTTGCCTTGTTCGTCGTACATGTCGGCTTTCACTGTTGCTTTTGTGAGTTGTTTTCCTGCCGTGAAGTTTATCCTTTTGCCTGATATGTCTGCGGTCAGGGGTGCCGAGTATTTTTCTTCAAGTATTTTGTTTCCGGATTCGTCCAATACTGTTATGGTACCTGATACGTTGAATTGTACGCTGGCATCTCCCGGTTCGACGGCTGCGTTTGACAGGCAGAATCCGACTTTGGACGAGTCTGCGCTCATCAGCGGGAAGCTTCCAAGGCCCACCCAGACGAATCTTCCTTGTGCGCCTTTGACGTAGAAGCGGACTTTGAGGATTGTTTTCATGTCGCCCGACGTAGCTGTTATGCGGGCAACGTATACTCCTACCGGCAGATTGTTAAGGGAGTATTGCAAGTCTTTTGTGTCGGTCGCTGTCTCGGTCTTGGAGTATGAGTCTATTTTTGTCTCCAGGTCGTCCCATTTGTATAGTTCGTAGGTTATGTCCGCGTTTTTATTGCCAGGATTCAGAAGCCTTGTCGTGATCAAGACAGGGGAACCCGGGTCGGCTGCGGGGTTCGGGGACCTGAACAGGTACTTATTGCCGTTGAAGGAGGTTGCGTTCTTGTCGAGAAGTATTTGTTCGTAGGCATCGCCTTTTACTTCGAAGGACGTAGTGGCTGCTGGAACGCTCGTCATGAATGTGAGTCCTGCTATGTTGAATTTATTCTTTACCGGGAAGTATGCGTTGATCGCGTATACTCCGGGTTTTGCGTGGACGGGGATCTTCCATTCAAAGCTTGAGGAGTATTTGTCGCCTGCCTGTATGCTTACGTCTTTTTGGACGATTGTGTCGTCGATTATGTCGTCGTCTTCGATGCGGTCTACGTCGGTTGCTCCGCGGTACATGACCAGTACTTTGACGTCGCCTTCTACGAGGGGTTCGTTGAATTCGTTAGAGATAGTATAGCTGACCCTGACGGTATCGTTTTGGTCGTATATTGCCTTTTCAGGGTAGAATTCTGCGAATTTCAGGCTGTCGAAATTATAGTTTTCGCTGCAGGAGACGTCTTCGACAAGAGCGGAACCGGCAACGGATAAGCATAATATCATTAAAAGAGTTACAAGATTCAGAGTAATAAGTTTAGCCATGTAATGATATTAGTTAAATTATATATAAATATGTCCATTAAGCCGCAGGAAGCTTCATGCAGCGGACTTTTCGGTTTTGAGTCTGTTATCCGTGAGTTTCACGCCTACTATCTGGGATATCCCGTTATTCATGGAGACGCCTATCACTGACTGGGCGTATTTCATCAGGGCTTCGTTGTGGGTGATGAGCAGGAACTGGGCTGAAGATTTGCTCAGCAGCTCCGCAAGCTTCATTGAGTTCTCCCGGTCCAATGCCGCGTCCAGTTCGTCTACGATGTAGAAGTGGGAAGGCTTGTATCTTTGTATGGCCAGGAGGAACGCCGACGTAGTCAGCACTTTTTCTCCGCCGGACATTAGGTCGATGTTCAGCATCTTCTTGCCTTTGGGGGAAGCTGCGATAAGCAGTCCGCAGTCCGATATCTCGCGCGGATTGTCGAGGATAAGAGTTCCTTCTCCGCCGGATATCTCTTTGAATATATTCTCAAAGAAGTTTTTTATTATCTCGAAAGCGGCGTTGAAAGTCTCCCTCTTCCTCTGCTCGACTGTCTCCATGAAGTCGAATATGGACTGCCGCTCTACCTTCAAGGTCTCAAGCTTCTCGATCACTTCGTCGATCTCCTTTTTCAATATCTCGTAGTTCTCGACCGCGCGCATGTTGACCGAGCCGAAGCTAGAGAGCTGTTTGTCTATGGCCGCAGCCATTTCCTCTAATTCTCTCAGGCGCTTTCCTTCGATCAATGCAATGCCTGCGTAGATTTCGTAGGCCTTTAAAAGCTCTAGCTGCTTTGTCTCGATCTTTGCCTTTTCTACTTCGTTGCGGCTTATGTCTTCGCTCAGGCGCGTCGATTCGTATTCCCTCGTGCCTGCTTCGCCTGCCAGTTTCGTTATTTCTGCTTCGCACTTGCTCCTCGCATCTATCAGCTTCTCTATGTCTTCCATGAGGCGTTTGTTCTCTTTCTCCTGCACGGAAAACAGGTTTTCAAGCTCCTTTAGGTCTACGTGTATCTTCTTGATCGTCTCGCGGGTGTTTTTTTCTTCGGCAAGTAGCATATCGATCTCGGTTCCAAGTTCTTTTTCCGAGGAGACCAGCAGGCTCTTTTTTTCTTCGAGGCGGCTTATGTCTATCTCCATCTGGTGCTTCTTTTCGCGTAGTGCGTCAAGTGCGGCAGTGTCTACTTTCGGGGATTTCTTGAGGATTTTTTCCAGCTTCTTTTCGCAGGATTCAAGCTCTGCTTTCGATCTCTTTGTGGATTCGTTGTTCTCGGATATCTTCTTTTTCAGTTCATCTGTTCGTGCGTCGAGTTCTTTAATCCTCTGGCGTAGTTCTTCCCTTCGGACAGTCAGCGCCTCTTTTTCGAGCTTTATCTTCTCAAGGTCGGTCTTTCCGGCTGAGACGCCGTCTTCGAGCCGGGCCAGCTTTTCTTCTACCTTGTCGCGCCGCAGGTCTAGTTCCTGGCGGTCTCCGTCCAGTTTTACCATGCGCTTCTCGATGATTTTGAGCTCTTTTTCCATCTCCTCGGTGGAGGAGAACTTTATAGAGACTGAAGCGTCCTTGGTAAATCCGCCCGTGATCGCGCCCTCTCTTGTTATGAGTTCTCCGTCGACGGTTATCATGCGCCACTGGCCGACGCCTATCTTCTTCGCAGTCTCGAAATCGCCTACAAGGAGCGTGTCCCGATAGACGTAGTCGAAGATTTTTTCGAATTTCTTGGGGGTGGTGATAAAGGTCCTCGCAAAGCCAAGAGACCGTGCAGGCACCCTTTCGTCTTCCATGACTTCGACTTTTATCTTGGTGAGGGGCAGGAACGTTGCGCGGCCGATCCTCTGCTTTTTCAGGTATTCGATGCATTTCCCTGCGACTTCTTCGTTCTCGACGACTATGTCTTCCAGCCTTCCGCCGCCCGCTATCTGAAGAGCCTTTGTGTATTCCGGATTGGAAATGCTCCCAAGCTGTGAGACTATGCCGTATATCCCGGGGATGATGCTCTTAAGCTGCATGACTGCCGCAACCGACTTGCTGAGGTTGTCGGTCGTCCTTTCAAGGGTCGCTATCTCGGATTTCTTTGCTGCGTAGATCATCTGGGATTCCTCAAGCTCCTTTGTGATCTCGGAATACTTTTTTGCAATCTCGGGCAGTTCTGCTTTGAGGGATTCGTATTCCTGGAAATTCCCCCTGTTGCGCATCATGTGGTCGTCTATGGTCTTTGCAAGCTCTTTTTCGCCCTTTAGGGATTCTTTTACTTTTTCGTCCAGCGCGGTTTTCTCGTTTTCTACGCTTTGCATCTCTGCATGGCCGCGTTCGACTATCTCTGCGCCCATGGTTATCTGGGATCGCAGGTCGAAAACGGATGTCTTGAGCGCGTCTACTTCTTTGTCGGTTTCGTTGCCTTCTACCTTGGCGGATTCCTCTTTGACCTTTTCGGATACAGGTACCAGGTCTTCTGCGAGTTTTTTTATCCCTGATCCGATTTTTTTGTCTTCTTCGATCAAGGCGTGCTGTTTCTTCTTTTTCTCGGACAGGTTCGCAGACATCGTTTTTAGGTTGTCTTCCTGGTTTTGGAGCCGGTCTTTGTTTCTCGTGATATCGCCTTTGAGCTCTATCAGTTTCGTTGCTCCCTTCTCTTCTTCTAGTTTCAGTATCTGTGTGTTGGTTTCCTTTAGGGAGTTGTTTTTCTCGGATACCTCGGCCTTGATCTGGGCTATCCTGTCCTGGTGGTTCTGTTTTCTTGTGTTGAGTTCGGTTATCTTTTCTATTACCTTGCCCTGCTTTTTCTCGTGCTCGTCTATTTCCAGGTGTAGTATGGTCGCATGGGCTTTTTTTGATTCTTCCTGGAGGTTTTGGAATTTTATCGCTTCGTCTCTTTCTTTTCCGAGTTCTCCGAGGTATCCTTGTTTTTCGCCGAGGATTATGTTCACTTCGGCTATCCGTCCTTCTACTTTTTCCAGTTCTCCGAGCGCTTTTTCTTTCTTTTCGTCGTATTCGGCGATGCCGCACAGGTCGTCTATTATCTTGCGCCGCTCTTTCGGCTTCATGTTTATGACCTTGTCTGCGTCGGACTGGAGGATTATGTTGTATTCGTTGTCGCCCATTATGTCCACTATCTCCTGGCGGGTGGCGACTTTGTCGTCTATGCGGTAGACGCTTTTACCCGTCCGGTCTATCTCCCTGGAAACTTTCGTCTTCTTGTCTGCGTCTGAAAGGTGCAGGGTCACTTTGGCTTCGCTGCAGTCTTTTCCGCCCGGGCCTCCGTTGCATATCAACTCCGAGACGTTGGTAACACGCAGGCCCCGGGACCTTCCCAGGACGAAGCATACGCTGTCTATTATGTTGCTCTTGCCGGAGCCGTTCGGGCCGACGATAGCAGTATATTGGTCGGGAAACTCAAGGACCGTCTTGTCTTTGAAGGACTTGAAGCCTTTTATCTCCAACTTGTCCAAATGCATGTTTATCTATTTCGACTTACAGCTTTATAATAATTAAAGAAAAAAGAAGGTTATTCGTCGGTTTTTACTTCATCTATCACAGGCTCAAGGATGAAATATTTCTCCACATACGTTTTCAACTCGTCGTCTGATATCGCAGACCTCCTGCCGCCGTCGTATTGCCTGTGTATGTCCGCATATATCTTGTTTATGCGTATATCGTCTTTTTCGACGTTGATCTTGACATGCATTATCTGCTGCGCTATCTCTTCGACCTTCTGTTTTATGACTTCTCTTCCCGATGAGTCGCCGACCATCAGTTTTCTTCTTCCCCCGACCATTTCCGGCGGGAAGGGCTCATAGGTGAAGGGGCATTTTATTATGCCTGCGGTGTGTATGCCCGATTCGTGAGCGAATACGTTCTCTCCGACGATTGCTTTGTTCCTTGGAACATGCAGGCGTACTTCTTTTTCCATGTATCTTGCGAAAGCCGTGAGTTCGGACGGGTCGTATTTTTCGAATCCGCCCACGCGGGTTATGAAGAACATCATTATCTTCTCCAGTTCCGAGTTGCCGGCTCTTTCGCCTATCCCAAGGAACGTCAGATTAGACCAGTTCGCCCCGTACCAGTATCCTGCAAGCGAGTTCGCAACTCCCAGGCCGTAGTCGTCGTGTATGTGGGTCTCGATGTTCCTTACTTTGAGTTTCTTCAGTTCCTGCACCGTTTTCGGTATACCGTACGGCAGCTCTGCATCCGGGAAAGGCAGGCCCAGTCCCAGGGTATCGCATATGCGGATAGTCGTATCAGGGTCTATGTCGACTATTTTTTTCACCAGGGGACGGATGAAACTGGGCCAGTCTGCTCTCGTGAGGTCTTCCAGGTGGCAGCGGGTGGAAAGGCCGTGGTCTGCGGCGTATTGCAGGGCGTCGAGGTATTTTTTCTCTGCTTCTTCCCGGCTTTTCATGCCCAGTTTGTCGAATATGTGCACGTCCGAAACCGACATCAGTATCCCGGTCTCCTTTATTCCGTCCATTTGCAGGACCAGGTCTATGTCTTCTTTTTTGGCTCTCGCCCAGCCGGTTACTTCCGGGAATTCGTAGCCCTTGTCCAGCATTATCCTTGCCGCGTCCTTGTCTCTCTGGTTGAAGAGAAAGCACTCCAGTTTCTCGACGCCAAGGTCGTGCAGGTACTCGTATATTTTGAGCCTGTGATTCTTGCTCATGACCAGGCCCGGCATCTGGGAGCCGTCCCGCATGGTCGAGTCTGAGATCTTCACTTCCTGTCCTAAAGGAAGTTTTACCTTGGGCATGTCCTCATAGCTTCGGATGAACATGATTATAACTATAAATTACAGAATTAAAAGTGAGGCAATGCATAAAAAAAGGGCTTGTTTTTTGAAAAAATCCCGCTAAACCGCTTCTTCCGCCGACGCGTTTTTCTCCCACTCTACGCCGCCTTTGTTCATTTTTCCTTCCAGTATCGCTACGAAGGCGTCGAATAGCTGTTTATCCGTGCTCACGGAAAAGAAGTCGACTCCCGTGTCTTCGCATATTTCGCGGATCGCGAATATGTGTTCCATGAATTTTTTGTGGTAGTCTTTTTTGAAGTTCGGCGAAAGGTATACTTTTTCGGATTTCGTAGTCTCAAGGTCTTCGAAATCGATGTCGTCTGTCCATTTGAGGGACACTTCCCCGGGGTCCAGGACCTGTACCAGCATGGCCTCCTTGGATCCCCTGGCTACGCGGTATATTCCTTTTCTCAGGGATTCTATGGGCTCCAGGAAGTCTGAGATGACTATCATGAAAGACTTTGTCTTTATGTAGGACGAATACTGGCTCATGGATTCGCCGAGGTTCGTTACCCCCTGGAGTTTTGCGGTATTCATCAGTTGTATCATCCGGAAGAATTGCATTTTTCCCTTGTTGGGCTGCATTATCTCAAGGACTTTGTCGGAATACAGTGCCGGCGCGAACTTCTCGTAGCGGTGCATGGCTATGAATGCGAATCCTGCGGCAATGCTTCCTGCGTAGTCGAATTTGCGCATCTTTGTCGTGGAGAAATCCATGCTGCTGCTGCCGTCTACCAGTAGGTGCAGCGTGAAGTCCTTTTCTTCTTCGAAGCGGCGTATGTAGAGTTTCTCTATTCGTCCGTAAAGCTTCCAGTCGATGGCCCTAAAATCGTCTCCGGTATAATATTCCCGGTGGTCGTAGAGCTCCATGCCCCGGCCCTGCTTGATGGAGCTTCTGCTGCCAAGATATACGCTGGAGACCTTTTTGCGGGTTATGAGATTCAGCTTCTTTAACTCGTCCAGGAACTCCGAATCGATCATCTTTGTCCTATTCGCTTAATTTTAATTTTATTCCTTTAGTATCTTCTTTACAACGTCGTCTGTGGTTATGCCTTTTCTCTCGGAGTCGAAGTTGAGTATTATCCTGTGGCGTAGTACGGGAAAGGCCATTTCTTTTATGTCTTCTTTTTTCACGTAGTCTCTTCCGGATATCAGCGCTTTTGCTTTTCCTGCGAGTATTATCCCGATGGATGCTCTTGGGGATGCTCCGTAGTCCAGCATCTCTTTTGCTGCTGTGTCGCGGTCGGGCCTGGTCCTTGCTACTATGTCTAGTGCGTATTTTTTCAACTCATTGGATATGGGCACCATCCTTGTGAGTTCCTGTATCCGAAGAAGCCTTTCTTTGTCTATTACCTTTCGGACGGAGGGCATTCCTTCGCCTGTGTACATGTCTATTATCCTTTCTTCGTCTTTGGGTTCCGGGTATTTGACTATTATCTTCATGAGGAACCGGTCTACCTGGGCTTCGGGCAATGGGTAGGTTCCTTCCATTTCTATGGGGTTCTGTGTGGCGAGGACAAAGAATGGCTTATCCAGTGGGAACGTGCAGGTACCTACTGTTACCTGTTTTTCCTGCATGGCTTCCAGGAGGGCCGACTGCGTCTTGGGAGTGGCCCGGTTTATCTCGTCTGCCAGGAGCAGGTTCGTAAAGACCGGTCCGGGCTCGAAGCGGAACCTCTTTTTTCCTTCTTCCTCCTCGACAAGGTATGTTCCGGTGATGTCTGAAG
This sequence comes from Candidatus Altarchaeales archaeon, assembly GCA_023252215.1. Taxonomy (GTDB): domain Archaea; phylum Altiarchaeota; class Altiarchaeia; order IMC4; family QMZM01; genus CAIYYO01. Next base: position 8,845 of record JAHEXG010000018.1, on the reverse strand, counting down.
GCATCAGGTCAGGAGTACATTGCACCCTCTTGAATTTCAGGTCCATGACCTGCGACAGGGTGTTTACCATCAAGGTCTTTCCCAGGCCGGGGTATCCTTCCAGGAGGGCGTGGTTCTTTGTAAAGACAGATATGAGTATCTGCTCCACGACCTCATGCTGCCCTGCGACTACTTTGCTTATCTCTGAAAATATGTCCTTATAGGTGGCTCCCATAGTGGAACTAACTTCTTCAAGCTCTTCTCTTTTATCGTTCTTCGCAGTTGCTGTCCCGCTCCAAAGACTTCCTCCGGCTTTCATTTTTTGTAGCTGAATATGATTAAATTATCTGGATCATCGCCTTACTCTTTATAAGGCGCCGCCTCGTTGTATTCATCGAACGGCTTGATAACGTCTTTCAGGTGCTCTATCAGTTTAAGCATGTGATGCACCTTGTCTTCCATCTCCAGAACTCCGTAGGTTGCAGTGTTCGTTTTTTCTCCCAGCCGCAGCCTAAGGTTGTAGTCCTGCAGCCCTGTCACAGTCTCTTCAAGATTGCTCATGGCAGTTGATACCTCGGTCACCTTGCTGCCGAATGAATCCATCTCGTGATTCAAAATCTCCAATTCGTCTTTCAGGCGCTTTGCTACCATCTTATTCCTGAAACGCTCGGCCTTCACCCGGTTATATGCGAGGACCATGGTATCATAAAGCCCCTTGTCTACCATCACTGCGTCGCGGTTCTTCAGGCTCATTTAACGTCCTCCCTGGAAAGCCGGTCAAAATAATTCTTTATGACCTCCTCATACGCCACAGGGTCCTGCCCTGGATCGCTTGCAGCGGAATCTATTGCCTCAGGCACCTTATAAGCCCGCGCATCCGAGTCCTTGCGGGTATCCTGTATATCCACTTCTCCGCCGTATTCGGGGTGCACCTCCATCTTCACGTTCTGCCCCTCGATGCGTGCGGACGTAGGCGCTCCATACAGGTTCTGGTTCTCGTTATCTCCCATCCCGCCGCCTTTGCCTGCCAAGGGGCCTTCGCTGTAGCCGGGAGCCTTTCCGCCGGGCCCGCCGCCGACCTTCTGGGTCTCTTTTTTATTGCCGTAGCTGCTCTGGTTCCAGTCCTTTCCTCCGCCCATGCTCATGGTGCCCGAGCCGCCGCCGTCGTCGGAATTGGAAAACCCGTTTACCGCGTTTTCAAGATAGCTGCGGAAGTGTATGCCTGCCTGCTGTATGCTCACAAGGTTTATCGATATCAGGGAGAAGAGCAGTAAGATTATTACAAAAACCCTCAGGAAAAGCCCTTTCCCGTTCATGAAAGCCGAGGAATGCAAATCGTCCAGTTTCTTGGAGACGTCCATTATAAGACGTTCGACCAGGATGTTGGACTCTTTGCGGTTGTCGTATGCGGTCTGTAGCCGCTCGTCGAGGGCCGGGTATTTCAAGACTATGGTATTAATGACCCTGCGGTCACGGATTATCCTTGCAAGCTTCAGCATGAGGTACGCAAAAGCGGGCAGTATCCCTAAAGCCACACTCATCTGGGCGAGAGATAATAGTATTGCACAGAAAACAAATATTATCACAGACTCCAGGATTGCCATGAACAGCCGGAGTTTAACGATCTCAAACCGGGTATCCCTGATCCTGGGAGTTATAAGGTCTTTCATTCTATCCTGCCGACGAAATGCCTTTCTTGGCGTTAGTTATGGAATTACGGAGCGAAATAAGTGAATTCTCCAATTTCCCGTCTATGTAAGACTGCATATCGTCAAGGTCGCCCTTTATGCCGCTCTTGGCATCCGCGCCGATCTCGTCTGGCTCGCTCATCTTCCCTACCTTCTTGTACAAGTCGGTTATCTGCAACTTCAGGTCTTCGATGTTTTTCTCCACGGAAAACAGGTTATCGTCCGTCTGGTTGAGCGAAGTGCTCGCATATTTTATGTTAGTCTGCATATAGCTTATCTTGGAGTCCTTTTTAGCCAACTGCTGGTCTTTTAGATTCGAGTCCTGCTGGCAGACTTTCAGGTCCTTGTCCTTGGCAGTGTAGCTCGTCTTCCATTTCTGCAGATCCTGTTCTGTCGCGGACAGATCTTCCTGGAGGAGTTGTTTTTCGCCGGTCAGATTCGCATAAAAGCCGCCCAGAGAAACCTGTTTCTCTTTGGTAAGATTCAATTCCTTCACTATGTCCACAAGAGCGGATTCCCTTGAATCCAGATCCGAGCGGGTCTGGTTTATCTCCTCCATCTTTTTGTCCAGTTCGTCGTTCTTCTCCTTCAGGTTCTGCAAAGCCGAGTCGTATTCGCCTGACAGGTTCTTGTATTCGTTCTGATAGTACAGTCCCAAGCCTACCATGGATAATAATATCAATACCAATAGCCCGAGCAAGAAATAATTAATGTCCTGTTTCATTTTCCTGAAACAATTGTTTTGTAGTATTAATTTATTATAAGGAACCCTCCTATATACTTAATGTCTTTCAGGATTTAAAATGGCTGCCACCAAAGCACTGGTCAAAGACTACATGACCGAAAAAGTAGACTACATTCCGGCTGAGACCTCGGTGGAAAAAGCCATAGAGATATTCGTAAAATCCACGCACCACACGTTCCCGGTAACAAGAAAAGGGAACCTCCTGGGATTCATAACTTCAAAAGACCTCCTGGCAAACTACAAGAACCCCAAAAAGCCGGTAAAGGAGATAACCCAGGGAAAGATAATGGTTGCAAGGCCGGAACTTGCGCTGGACGACGCAGCACGGGTCATGTTCCGCTCCGGGCTGCGCCAATTGCCGGTAGTAGACGACAAAGGACGATTAATAGGGATAGTGACCAACACGGACATACTGCGCTCGCACATCGAAAGAGCCACGCCAAGGAAAGTAGACATGGTCAAAAACCTCCTGGAATCAAAGCACGGAGTAAAGATCCGCGTGAAAATGTATCCCGTGCCGCTCGACAAACTGCGGCCCACCCAGACCAGGATACACGCAGACGAATTACAAGGCAGACTGTACGAACTCAAAAGAGGCCTGGCCGAGCCCCTCATAGTAGTTAAGAGAAAAAACTATTTCGTGCTCGTGGACGGCCACCACAGAGTGATCGCGGCAAAGGAACTGGGCATAAAGGAGATAATGGCCCACGTGCTGGAACCGGAACAGGACATCGAGACCGGCATGGAAAAAGCGGCCCGCGATTCCGGGCTTCTTACGCTGGGCGACATAAAGATAATAGACGACGCACAGCATCCCCTTATAGAGATCACGACCAAGCTTGTGAAAAAGAATGAAACGTGATGGATAAAAAGATGAAAAGCGACACGCAGGTCATTGCTCTCCTGCTGATCCTCTCGGGAATATCGTATGCTGCATCCTACAACTGCGATAGCTGCGCCGACTGCGTTGCAAAGATATCCTCGTCGTCCCCGGGGGACGTTATAAGCCTCACGGCAGACATAAGCGCAGGCGATTCCTGCCTTAACGTCAGCGGCAAAACAGGATATACTTTCGACTGCCAGAACCACACGATACAAGGCATCGGAAACACAGTAAACGGGTTACACATAAGCTACGGGGGAAACAGCACCATACAGAACTGCAGGATACGCTCATTCTACTGGGGAATATACGCCCACGACTCGCCGAACAACACCTACAAAAACAACATAATGGAGGAAAACAACATAGGAATATACTGCCTGAACTCGGCCAACACAAACGCCAAGGACAATAATTTCACAGAATCGACATTCGGGGGAATATTCCTGGGAACCGGCTCAGAGAACAGCAACGCCACGGCAAACACAATATCCTCCTCATCCGACTATTCCTACGGGATAGAAGCATACATGTCAAACGGCACCTCGGTCAACTCAAACACCATACATGCAAAGCAATACGGGATAAGGATAACATCTTCTTTTGGCGTCGCGTTGTACTCCAACACCGTCTGCGGGCACAGCATATACGATATTTTCCTCTACCTGTCGGGCGGAAACCTGGGCGACTCGAACACCTGCGACAAACCGGACGGCTGGAACGACACAGGGGTTACGGGATGCAAATACGCCTGTCCCTCGACATCGACCACTACTACGACAACATCATCCACGACCACTACGACTACTACGATAACTACGACAACATATGCAACCACCACATCATCGACGACGCCAACAACGACAACCACCCTTGTCCCGGGCCAAAACACCTGCGTCTCATGCATGGAATGCAGGGACAGGATCAATAATGCGGCGCTTGGAAGCACTGTTTATCTCATAGCAAACATCAGCACCAGCCTGGACGTATGCGTGGAGACCATAGGCAGAATGGGCGTAACATTCGACTGCCAGAACCACAGCATAGAGAACAATAACGGATCAGGCTCCTACGGCATATACCTTGAAACGTCTCCCAGCATGACCATAAAGAACTGTTATATATCGGGCTTCAACATGGGAATACTCTTATACAACCACTCCGACTACTCCGCAGTCTACCGCAACACCCTCGTAAACAATTCCCTTGAAGGAGTAGACGTCTTCTTATCAAACCATGTCAGCGTAACGGAAAACACGATAAGATCCTGTCCAAAAGGCTCGATTGCCGCAGCAGCAATCATATACTCCAACCAGAGCATCATAATGAAAAACGATATCCTGGACAACAAAGAATCAGGGATACTACTCGACTATTCCATGAACGCCACAGTCTCCGACAACACACTGAACAACAACGGCTACGGCATAAACATAACCGACGGCTCGGCATACAACACAATAACACGGAATACCATGGAAAACGGAACATACGGCTTAAGCCTTGTATTATCCGGCAAAAACAACACAGTAAACTCAAACCAGGCCTGCTACAACGCCAAATACGACGTATACCAGAACGCATACAACAACACGGGAACCAACAACACATGCACCAAAACCAGGAGCTGGACAGACTACAATCAATCCGGCTGCACCAACAAATGCACGCACCCCATACCCAAAGAATGCATGCAGACATACGGCGGACCAGGAAACGAAACAGGCCGCGCAGTCATCCAGACCGCAGACGGAGGATACGCAATAGCAGGATCGACCAACTCATACGGAGCCGGAGGCACAGACGCATGGCTGGTAAAAACAGACGAGAACTGCGCAATCGAATGGAGCCAGACCTACGGCGGCCCGCAGGACGACTCCGCGAACGCAATAAAGCAGACAAGCGATTACGGCTACATAATAGTAGGGACCACCAAATCCTACGGCGCAGGAGGAAGCGACATCCGGCTGATCAAAACCGGCGTAGACGGGAGCGTGGAATGGGCTAAAACCTATGGCGGGGTCAACTATGATTCCGGATACGACGTCCTGGAACTCCCGGACGGATACCTTGTCCTGGGAGCAAAGGAGATAGACAGCGACATAGGCGCCGGAGACGACGACATCTGGCTGATAAAGACAGACCGCACAGGCACCGCATTATGGGATAACACCTATGGAGGAGGCCTCTTTGATTACGGATACTCCCTGACCCAGACGCTGGAAGGAGGATTCGTCATAATCGGCGCCACTCGCTCCAAGGGATCCGGAGGATACGACGTATGGAGGATAAAACTCAGCCCAACACTCGAAACAGAGAAAGACAATCTCTACGGAGGAACCGGCAACGACTACGGATACTCCGGCTTCCAGACCCCCGATGGGGGATACATAATAGCCGGATCCTCCAACTCCTACGGATCAGGCGGATACAAGGCATTGATGATAAAAACAGACCACCTAGGAGCTTTGACCTGGAAAAAGACCTACGGAGGCACAAAGGACGACTACGCATACGCAATGATAAAGACATACGACAATGGATACATGCTGGCCGGATCCGCCCAGTCCTACGGGGCAGGAGGAAGCGACTACTGGATAATCAAAACGGATAACCAGGGGAACATGAAAGCGCAGGCCGCCATAGGCGGGTGGGGGAATGAAACGGCATACTCCATTATAGAGACATACGATCATGCATATGTGATGGCAGGAAAGACAGATTCATACGGCAACGGAGGAAGCGACATCTGGCTGGTAAGAACAACGTCCCCGGACGCTACAACAACCACTTCGACCACGACGACAACTACGACCACGACAACCACAACCACGTCTACGACCACTACCCTTGGCACGCCATGCAGCCTTCAAGGAGACTACCCCCCATGCGGCGTAATAAGCCTGCAGGAAGTCATAAACTACATAATCGCCTGGACAAACGGAGAAGCACAACTCGGAGACGTCGTAGACCTGATAATCGCATGGTCCGGGCAGTCGTAGACCTCAAAAAAAAGTTTAGCCCAGATACTTCAGAATCCCCCTGAGGTCTTTACCGGCCACGACCACGTCGGCGCTTTTCTCCACTGACTCGTCTTTTGGATTAAATGCTATGCTAAAGCCAGCCTCCCGGAACATCGGTATGTCGTTGAGATAATCGCCCACAGCAGCGCACTGTTTGGTTGTGATCCCTTCTTTGCGGGCGATCTCTGATAATATCTTTCCCTTGCCCTTGAAATCGACTGCCTGCTTTATTCCTGCGACCTTCCCGTTCCTTACCAATATCTCGTTTCCGTAGGAATAATCCAGGCCGTATAATTCCTTGACATAATCTGCAAGCAGTTTTAGGCCCCCGCTTATGATGGCTATCTTATATTTCTTTTTGAGAACCGAAAGAGTGTCATCTATTCCGGGCATCAGCTCCGAGCGGAACAATATCTCTTTTAACTTGCCTATTTCTACGCCCTCCCATAGTGAAACATCCCGCGTTGCCCATTCCTCAAAGGAAATCTTTCCTGAGAAATACGCCTCGCCGTTCACGCCGGAGGCTTCCAGGGTCCCAAGGCCGTTATGCGCCGCAGTCCAGCTTCCTCCGCCGTCTATGAGGACCCCGTCCAGGTCGAATGCAACCAGCTTTATGTCATTTCTCATAAGCCTTCACATATACATCGAGGGATAGTTCTCCATAGTCTCCTTATACCCTTCTTTCCCTCTCTTGAACTGGGTGCTCAACTCGTTGAACATGACCTCTATCTTCTTTCCTTCATCGATGAGTTTCTGCGTATCCATCTCCAGGCCGAGTATCTTGTTGACGATGACGAGCATGGACGCAGCAGCCAAAGGATCAGGGAGGTTCTTTGTCTCAGTCATAAGGCTAATCGTAGGTATCCCGTTCTCCACGCAATACAACAAGAGGTCGCTGGATATCCCGGTAAGCATGCCTTCATCCACGCAACTCACCTTCAACTGCCCAAGCTGCAGATTCAATTCATCAGTGTTCGCCAAACCGAATATCTCATGCGCCTTATCAGTGTCCTTACCCGATATTCCCGCAAGAAGCACAACCTCCCCAGGACAAATGTCGCGAAACCACCGGATCACAGCGCCGGAAAATTCCGAAAGATGATTCATAGGAATCATAAGCTCGGACAAAATCACGATAACATTGCCCCGAAGATACAACCGTATAGGACGCATAGGCTTGGAATTATGTATCACCGCAACACTCTTAATCTTGTCCGACTCAATGTAGCCGATGGGTTCCATATCCAATTCGTCAATCATATACTTCGCAGCTATCGTGCTCACAAAACCCTTGCTGGGAAAACCCTCGATTATGATAGGGTTCTTCGGAATCTTCTTACCTCTGTAAATGCATATATCGGTTGTCATTTTTGCTTTATCACAATTTCGCTATCTCGGCAAATGCGTCTACTACCTTACGCAACTCCTCTCCGGACAGGCCATAAGTCGAGACCTTAAAATTCTTGGTTATGCCAGGCTTCAAGCCCACAATACCCCGGTCCTTCAATTCCGAATACAGGAAAAAACGGCTCTTCTTATGCCGCTCGGAAATCTTAAAGAATACCTCAGACTCAAAAGACATAAGATCATGATTATGCGGCTTCTCCCCCAACTGCCTTATACCCCCGATCTTCTCAAGCTCGCTCGAAAAATACCGGGCATTACCCACCTCCAAATCCCACCTCTTAACCCGCTCCACAACCAACGGAAAACTAGCCATCAATGTGATCAAAGGAAGACCCCGCGCGCTGCAACCCAGAAGCTCCAACTCCTTTTTCTTATATTTCTCGCTGCGCCGAAAAACCTTCTCAGCATACTCCTTCCCGGCACCCAACAGACCAACGGGCCCGCAGGCAGCCATAGACTTATGACCCGAAGCAACGACGAAATCGGCATAAAGCTTTTTAGCGGAAACAGGCATCCGGCCCACAGAATAAGCGCCGTTGATAAGAAAAGGAACACCCTTATCACGGCATATCCTGCCAACCCGGGCCGCATCAGGCACATTACCATAACTCCCGTCAGGATACGTAAGAACAACCAACTTAGGCTTAACTACGTCGATCCTCTCAGCATACCAGTCCGCATCCACCTTAAACTCAGGACCCCCGGAATTAGGAACAGACTCCACCTTCAGACCCGCACGCTCGGCAGCAACAAAGGTAGAATAATGCGCATTCCCGTCCACGAGAACAGTATCGCCTTTTTCGCACAAGGAATGCATAACCAAATACTTCCCCTCCCGTGCGCCATTCGTCACCCTCACAACGTCAATCTCCAAAAACTCCGGAAGCGCCTCCTTAACAAAAACATCGATCGGAGGCTTCTTTATGTCGCTCAAACACCCTTCGCAAAAATCACAGACCGAATAGCCGTCGCCCCACTCGCCAAGAGCCCTGCGCGCGGCAGGAGAAAGTATCCCGCCCCTCTGGATAGGATTAAGATTAATACAACTGGAATTCTCCCTACGAAGATCCTCAAACCGCCTCAAAGACTCCCCCGACAAAGCCATCTAATATCCCATTAA
>JAHEXG010000075.1 GCA_023252215.1 Candidatus Altarchaeales archaeon | reverse complement strand
CAAAATAATGGGCAACCTGGTCTGCGGCATCAAAGGAACGGCAAACGCCCAGGGGAAGCTTACCCAGGATGGCGAATATTACAAGGCAACTCAGACCGGAGATGCGACTATAGATGCAAACTACGACGTAGAATGCATATACTACTACTACGGAGGCATATGCGACCCGTCGAGTGACATGTGCACGGGGGGAGACTCCTTCTGCCAGTATCAGGTGCCAATGTTCCCGAAAATGTCAGGCAACTCTTTAAAAGACCTGGTCAAAGTGGGAACCATCAGCCTTAAAAAGAATATAAAAATAAGCCAGGCCGTAGACGCCAAAGCAGAGTTCACAATAGCAGGAGCCCAGGCGGCAGCGGTTGGAGAACAGATAAACCTCCGAGTCCTGGTCAAGAACACAGGTACTGCGGACATGACAATAAAAGACATATCCTCGCAAGCGTCTCACAGGTTCATATCATGCGATGCCTCAACCGTTTCGCCCGGAAAAGAAACAGAATGCATCCTGTCAGTGACTCCCGCAGCGGATACCGGACTGGATGTGACAGTCACCTATGAATACAAATCCTGCGGCAGGACCAACACCGGCCAGATAACTAAGATAGTCCTGGGAACCGCCAAGATCGCGCCTACGGCAGCATACCAGGCCTACGGAATAGACGTCAAAGGCGACTGCAAGAACTCATACTATGGATGCGATGCATCAAAGGACCCGTTGTCCGTCGGATACAGGTGCATGAAACAACAGAACTACTATACCCCCTCCGCGGGCAGAGCGGACCTGGAATACGACCTGTCGTCCCTAGCTTCGGACGCAGACATCGCACTTGCAACCCTGAAAATAAAGCCGTCCCTAATTAACAAACCGCAAAAGATAGGGGTATATGTTTACAATTTAGGCCTCCCGCCCGTTTCATGCAGCGCGGGCGGAGACATATGCACGCAGCCCTACTGCAAAGAATGCGAACCCCTATACAACGTCCCCGGAGACGCCATAGCCTCTCAGGATATAAGCTCCAAACAGGTGTATTCGTTCGACGTTACCTCGTATGTGAGAAAAGCTCTCAGCAGCGGTGATAAGATGATAGGCTTCCAGCTGCGCGGAACAGAGAACCTCTGGGATACGCAAGGCGCTTCGCAATGCGCAAGTGACGGATACTGGACGAACCAGGACATATCCTTCCCGGCATCCGGGGCCGACGGTCCGGCACTTGAGATAGTACTCAGGTGATCCCCCTCCTTCTTTTCTTTATTTCTCTGATTTTTCTTTTCAAGCCTTCATTACTGGAGAATTTAGGTAAGTGATCTCATATAATAGGGTTCAATCGACAATCTTTTAGTGGGCCGATTCATCGACTGGATACGTTCATGGGGTGCCAAAATGGATGCAGATGAAGAAATAGAAGGAGAACTGGATAGAAAAGGCGCGGAAGATTTGGGAGATGAAGCAGACGCAGAAGAGAACCAGAAAACAAATGGGGCAAAAAACGCAGGCCTTGCCGGAAAGATAATGGCCGGGATAGGCGCAGTGATTGCCGGAACATTCGCAGCAAAAAAGATCGCGTCAAAGAAACACAAGAATTATTCATTCGAAGGACAGGAAAGAATAAACCCCGTACTGGAAGAGATAAGGGACAAACGGGGCATGGAAATGTTCATGTCCCGAAAAGAGGGAGACAGCATAAGCATACACATCGTTTCTCCGAATCCGGCAGACTATGCCGGCGCCTGGGACGACACCGAAGAATCCGACGAAAAGAAATTATTCTACCTGGCCCTGGAGAAAAAAGAAGAATACAACTACGGCGAAGCACTTGACATTTTTACCGACCTGCTGTCCAGGGGGGCCTCGGGGAAAGATAACGTATCACTCCTCATAATGGCCGGCAACACCTACTACGGCCAGAGCATGTTCGACGAAGCGCAAAAACATTACGAAAAAGCCTTCGTAGAAGCAGGAGCCATAGACGATGTAATGGGGAACGCTGTTGCCTCCGGAAACCTTGGAATAACATACCTGCACAAGAACCTATACGACAAAGCCCGGAGAAACTGCGAAGACGCACTCAAAAAATACCGCCAGACCGCAGACAAAGAAAAAGAAGCCGACACACTCTCCAACCTGGCGCTAATATACAGAAGATGCGGAGAACCGGACAAGGCGTTGCGCATCCAGGAAGAAGCGCTCAAAATACACAAACAAATCGGCGACTCATTCCGCGTAGCAGAAGACACCGGGAACCTCGGCCTCATATACCAGCAGAAAGAAGAAGCAGACAAAGCATTGGACATGTTCAAAGAATCCCGGAAACTACACAAAGAAATAGGCAACAAAAAAGGAGAAGCAGAACAGATGGGAAACGCCGGAGGAGCATACCAACTAAAAGGAGACCTCGCAACCGCACTAAAATACGAAGAAGACAGCCTACAGATACACAGAGCCCTCGGAAACCTCGACGGAGAAGCAAACCAACTGGGAAACATCGGCCTAATATACCAGCAAAAAACAGAATACGACAAAGCCCTCGCCTACTTCGGAGACGCCCTGCGCCTACACAAACTGATTGAAAACAAGATGGGAGAAGCAACAGGCATGGTCAACATCGGCATAATCTACCGCAAGACCGGCGAACTCGAAAAAGCAATGGAATACCAGAGAGGAGCGCTAAAAATATTCAACGCCCTCGGAGCAAGAAAACAAACAGAGATCACCCAGGCGAACATCGCAAAAATACAAGACATGATGGTGATAAGAAGAGTCGAATGATCCCAGCTACTTCTTTTTCTCATTTATTTTCAAGCCGAGGCTTGCGCAGATACCTCGCTCCTTGAAGCTTGCAAGGAAATTGTCGGCGTCGCCTCACTGCGTTAAATGTCTTCAAACCCTTAAAACGGTTAATCCAAGAAAATTTGTCTTATCATTTGGCAATTTTTATATTAAATTTGACTTATTGGACGACGATTTTTAAATATGTTATAAGCAGGATAAGATACGTGTCTCTGTGGAAATGGCTGCTTGCCGGATGAAAGCAGCAACTGGATGCTTCTCTATTAGCCAACCACTGCAGAGAAATCATCTCTCAGATCGTCCAAGCTGTATTGCAGGGCTATGCCTCGGTCACTAGCCTTGTCCATCCTCTCTCTTAAAGAAATTCCTGCAATCGACGCAGCTTTGCACAAAGTGATGCCTCCCTTTTGATATTCCTCCAGGGCATGATCTCTATTCCTTTCCTTTAGTAAAGATTCCCTGTTCATGCCGGAATTTTGTATCTTTCCTTTTGCTTAGATGCGGCCGGAGTTTCTGCATCTTCTGCTATCGATGAAAGCATCAGTTTCTTGTCTATCTCAAGCATCTTCTTGACGACAGGACTACCCTTATTTAATTGATACATCTGCGAGTTGCCCACCTTCCGGCTGGATTTCACGATTCCGGTCTCGACCAGTCTTTTCCAGAACGTTTCCAAGGTGTTGAAGCTCACACCGGAGAGCTCTGCGATCTGCGTCTTGGAGTAATCGAATATGTCGTTCTCGATCAAGAAATCCAAAACCTTTACTTGGGGGTAATTTCCGAAGACCTTTACGAACAATGATTCGTCCATGTTGTCCATAAATAATATTAGCAATTAACATATAAAAATGAAATTGTCAACTTCAAATATTGAAGCTATAAATTTATGCGCCTAGTTCCATATTAATCCATGGCCGTTTCAGACGCAGAACTAGAACGCTGGATCATCAAAAAACTCGTAAGGCACGGCTACTGGGGCAAAGGCCACATATCGGCCGACAACCTCATCAAAGGACAGGACCGCCAATACAAGGAACGAATACTTGAGATCGCAGATGAAATGGTAAAATGCGGCCTCATGGTAAAAATCCCGCACGGAAAAGAACGCCACTACTATCTGAACACCGAATACAGAAAAGAGATTTATAAGATGATTGAATCGCTTTAGACTCTCATATACAGAAAGCTCGGGTTTATAATTTATAAAAACTATATAGGAGAGGAGAAATGACTATGACGGACGTTGACTATTCAAAACTGGGCCTCAAATGCGGCATAGAGATCCACCAACAACTGGACACCAAGAAACTATTCTGCAACTGCCCCTGCGAGATCAGAGAAGACGCGCCCGACGTCGTCATACGCCGCCGTCTGCGCGCAGTCGCGGGCGAAATGGGCGGGATCGATCCAGCAGCACTGCACGAATTTCTAAGAGGTCGCGAATTCGTCTATGAAGGCTACACTTCCAGTAATTGCCTCGTGGAATTAGACGACGAGCCCCCTCATCCCCTTAACCGTGAAGCGCTTTCCGTCGCGCTCGAAGTATCTCTTCTATTGAATGCGAAGCCTGTCGACGAATTACAGGTCATGCGCAAGACCGTTATCGACGGCTCCAATACTTCCGGCTTCCAGAGGACCGTTCTCGTGGCGTTGGACGGTTTCGTCGAGACTCCGGAAGGACGTGTCGGCATCCTCACAGTCTGCCTGGAAGAGGACGCTGCGCGCAAGATAAAAGAAGAAGGCAGCGTCACTACTTACCGCCTTGATCGTCTCGGCATCCCGCTTGTGGAGATCGCGACCACTCCGGATATTAAGAGTCCGCAGCATGCGCGCGAGGTTGCGGAAAAGCTGGGGATGATATTGCGTGCGACTAACCGGGTGAAGCGGGGCCTTGGGACTATCAGGCAGGACTTGAATGTTTCCATCCGCGAGGGCGGACGCGTGGAGGTGAAGGGCGTGCAGGACCTGCGTCTTATTTCAAAGATCGTCGAATGCGAGGTGCAGCGTCAGCTCATGCTCGTTGATGTGAAGGACGAACTACGTAAGCGGAAGATCTCAGATGAGGGATTGCTCGTTGATTATGCCGACATTACTTCTTTATTCAAGAACTCATCTTCCAAGGTCATACGCGGCTCATTGGATAAGGGCGGCGTTGTTTTGGCCGCTGAGTTGCGCGGATTTGCAGGGCTCCTGAAAGGGAAGCTTGGCCCGGAGCTTGCGCAGTATGCGCGTGCTATTGCGGGAGTGAAGGGGATCTTTCATTCGGACGAGCTTCCGGCTTATGGTATAACTGCCGAGGAAGTCCTTGAGGTAAGCATAAATCTAGACCTCAAGGAAGGCGGCGCATTCGTTCTTGTCGCGGAAAAAGAGGGGGTCGCTCATGCGGCGCTGAATGCCGTATTGGAGCGTGCCCGCATTGCATTGAAGGGCGTCCCCAAGGAGACGAGGCGTGCGACTCCTGAAGGCACGAGCGAATTCATGCGCCCGCTTCCGGGTTCTGCGAGGATGTATCCCGAAACCGATGAACCTCTTGTCGTGATCAGCAAGCAGTATCTTTCCGCAGTGGAGGGCAGCCTTTCCGCGCTCCCCGAAGAGAAACTGGAGGAATTCGTGGCCTTGGGCCTATCAAAGGAACTTGCGGGCCAGCTTGTGAAATCCAGATGGGTCCTGCGTTTCGAAGAATTCGTAAGGAAGTTCCCGGAAGTCAAGCCATCGGTCATTGCGACTATGCTCGTCTCCATGCCAAAGGAAGTCCGAAAGCGCTTCGACGTGGACATCGAAGGCATGGGAGAAGAAAAATACGCAGACGTTCTTTCATATCTGAACGAAAAGAAGATATCACGCGACGCCGTTCCCGAAATACTCGCGGAACTCGGGAAAGATCCCGGATGTTCCGTAAAAGATATTATTAATAATAAGGGGTTTTCGCTTCTTTCGGAGGCCGACCTAAATATGATCGTCGACAAAGTCGTTAAAGAAAATCCAGGCAAGCCGGAGGGCATGCTCGTAGGCCGGGTCATGGCCGAGGTGCGGGGCCGGGCGGATGCCGAGTCTGTGAAGAAGGCGGTCTGCGTAGTATTGGGTTTGCGCCGTTAGAGTTCTTTTTGGAGTCTGTATCCTCTGTTTTGGAAGGGCTTAATTCTTTAGAAAGTGTTATATGCCCATAAAACGAACATTATATATCAGGCACTTATTTTGTTTTAGAGAAAAATGAGCCGCAACAGCAAAGGGCAGGTGAGCCTTGAATACCTCATAGTGACCTCCTTGATCCTTTTATTTCTCGTGACTATGGGTGTGATGCTATACCAGAAATACGCCGAGTGGGGCAATTTGAGGACCTATCTTGCCGGGAGGACTGCGGCAAACACGCTTGCAGATAGGATAGACCAGGTCGTTATCGCGGGGGACGGATACTGGCAGACGTTCACGATCCGCAGCAGGTATCCT
>JAHEXG010000074.1 GCA_023252215.1 Candidatus Altarchaeales archaeon | reverse complement strand
CCCCCCCCCCCAGGAGGCATCAAACCCAGCCGCAACAAGAGGATAAGGAACCGGCTCTTTGTATTCCATTTTCAAGTAACTCATATAAATAATAGGAAGCAGGTTAAATATAACAAGTCCTCTTTCTTGAGGCGGATAAATATCATCAACGGCAACGTCCAAATTTCATAGTTTATATTATAAAACCAGATTATTTAGTAAAGCGTTTTTAACCCAGCGGCTTTAAATCTATAACATGCCCCTAAAAGAATTGATAAAACCCGGCAAACAGAAACTGCTCATAGACGTTGCGCTCTCGGTCGCCTGGCTTGCGCTCGTTTTCTTCCACCCCTTCTTTGGGTACTACAATACGATAGCCGGCTACGACGTCCCTTTGAAGGCGGCGATTTTCGCGTTAAATTTCCTGGTCTTCCTTGTTTTTTATTATCCAATGTCCTGCGGCCTTGTATATGTCTGCGGCCTGCTTTCTAAAAGGAAGAGATTATCAGGCAGAAGGGATCTTGCCTACGCGGTTTTCTTTATACTGTTCTTCAACCCCGCATTCGTATCCCTTGCAGTTAACGGTTTGTATCAGGCGAACAATTCAATGAACAAGCCCTGCGGAGTGGAGATAACGGGGTTTTCCGGCGAGTCCGCGGCGATGGATGCGGGCATGTCCGCGGGCGAAGTCATCGTTTCTGCGGACGGCTTTCCGGTGGACACCATTGATGCCCTTAAGCGAGCGCTGGCTGGAAAGAGTGCCGGAGACTATGTCACTGTGAAGACAGATAAAAAGGAATACATGGTCGTAGTCCAAGAAAGCCAGGATGGGTCTGCAAGGGTCATAGGAGTAATCCTAAAGCAGAGATACTGCTCCAGGTGAGCCCCAGTTTTAGGCTATGTATTGCCAGGTGCTTGACCTGTCGAATCCTCTTATTATTTCAACTGGCGCTGCCTGCTGAGGTTTCCACCCGTATATTGGGTATACCAGGTTTGGGAAGAACTTGGTCATGTCGCATGATAGCTCGGTTATGACATGGTCTTTTCCGAAGCAGGCCATGCTTACTTCGTAGGTCTTTCTGCGCGTGGCCTCTTCGTCCAGCATGCCTAGTGAGTGTATGTATTCGTGCAGCATCACGTGAAATGAATAAGGCTTTAAGAGCCGTGAGTCGGTCTCTTCTATCCTGCGCAGCGGCGTTCTATTTAGGACTATGATGTTTGAGTCCACAGGGTAGTATCCGCCGATGAAGCCGTTCATGGTGGAGCCCATCTCCTGCAGGCCCAGCATCAGGCCCGCCCGCGACTTTTTCTCGGTGCGCCTGACGGATTCTTTCACTTGTTCGAATGTTTCAATAAGGTCTTTTCTCAACCTGTTCTCCTCTCTGCAATTCATATTCTCCATAATGTATCATCAATAAAATATATTCTAGGATATATATCGAGATTATATTAATAAATGGGTATAATAAATAAGGAAATATATCACTCATACACAGGTGGACGATGGCTGCAAAAATAAAAACAAAAAGCAAAAAAACCAAGCATCCGACCCCGCAAAAAGGGAAAAACAAAAAAGGGGAAAGAGAAGACATCGAAGAGATACAGGACTTGGAGAGGGACGTAGACAGAGGAGAAGACGAAGAAATCGGCGCAGTAAAGGTAAAAGGAGCGCCTGAAGTGGAAAAAGCAGATCCTCCAGAGGAAGACAGCGGAGCTGAAGACGACTACGAATACGGCGAACGGGGAATACTAGAGGAAACAGACGAAGACGAATAGTAAAGACAAGACTTAAACAGGCAACAGATGGAATTAACACACGCGCTGCTTTTAGGAATCGTGCAGGGAATAACCGAATGGCTGCCAGTATCAAGCTCCGGGCACCTTGCTTTAATACACAAGATGCTTGGAATAGCCGCATCACCCGCATTCGACGTAACACTGCACGCAGGAACGCTTCTCGCAGTCCTCGCGGCATTCAGAAAAGAGTACACAGAGATGCTTAAAGCGGCACTGCGCTTGGACTGGAAAAGCCCCCCGGGAAAGACACTGCTGTGGATAATACTCGCAACAATACCCGGAGCAACAGCAGGCTACCTCTTCAGAGACTTCTTCGAAAGCTTGTTTAACAGCACACAGGCAATAGGCACAGGCCTGCTAATAACCGCGGCACTGCTATACGCGGCATCAAAAACCCGGGGAACAAAAGACATAGGAACAAAAGAAGCAATCATCATCGGCCTCGCGCAAGTACTGTCCATCGCTCCCGGAATATCCCGAAGCGGCTCGACACTGTCCGCAGGCATGCTATCCGGAGCAGACAGAAACAAGGCGGCAAGATTCTCCCTGCTGCTATCCGCGCCCATAGTGCTCGGAGCATCAGTCTTCGAACTAACAAAAGCATCCCTCCTGGAACTGCAACCCATACCCACAATAACGGGAATAGCTATCACATTCATCGCAGGCTACATATCAATAGAAGTCCTGCTAAAACTCGTAAAAGAATCAAAACTGCAATACTTCGCCTACTACTGCGCCCTGCTCGGCATAATCTGCATAACCTACCTGGCAAACCCGTGATAAATCCCCCTGCCGGAAACTCCCGGAAAATATCATTTCTTCTCAGGCGGCTCAGGGATTATGAAAAGCAAAACCAAATAGGCCAAAAGCAGGGGCAGAAAACCGGTCACGGCAGTAAAAATCACATAAAGCACTCTTATAGCCACAGGATCCACGTTCAAGTATTCCCCGATACCCCCAAGTATTCCTGCGACCACACGGTTATCCCGGCTCCTATACAGGCGCTTGGGCTTGGATTCTTCAACCATGTGATATCTTAGGAATACTAAACTTAAAACATCTTTGCCTTATTCCGCCTTGCAGTGCTGATCCCCAGCAGAACGTAAGGCGTGCAATGCCGGGTCATCGCGGTAAACAATGCGGCGAATATCACAATACCAAAAACCCAGTTCCAGGGCTCGGCGAGCCTTATCAAATTCATCGAAAGCGCGATTACTCCCGCCGAGCCGATCGCGGCCCTGAGAAAAAGATCCCAGCCGCCCACGTTTTCCTCGAGAAGAACTTTTTCAAGATCCATAAGCCACAGTCATTATTTTACGGTTATCGCTGATACGGGACACGCATCGGCGATTTCCTTCAAGTCGCACGTATCGCATTTATTCTTTATGGCCCGTGCGATATTGTCGCCGCCCATTTCGAAGCACTCAGAGCAGGTGCCGGTACACAGGCCGCATCCGATGCATTTATCCCGGTCCACAGAAACAACAACCATGTCATAATAATAGCAGAGCCGCAATAAAAGACGGCCCCCCAGCATATTTTTTATCCGGGGATTACCAAATCTAAAACATGGTCAAAGAAGTGAAAGCAGCGCATATCCTCGTGAAAGGAGAACCCAAGGCAAAAGAGATAATGGAAAGGCTGAAGAAAGGAGAAGACTTCGGGAAGATCGCACTGGAATGCAGCGAATGCCCAAGCAAGAAAAGAGGAGGAGACCTAGGATGGTTCACCAGAGGACGAATGGTCAGGGAATTCGAGAACGCAGCATTCTCAGGAGAAAAAGGGGCACTGATCGGCCCTGTGAAGACGCAGTTCGGATGGCACATAATCAAAGTCCTGGACAAGAAGTGAGATGAGCGATCACAAAAAGAGCGGCGGAAATAGGAGCGTCGACCCCCTCACACTCACCTTGTTCGTCCTGCAGAACGACAGATATTCCGCAATAGACAAACTAGTGTACGTAGGCTATAATCTACTCCTCTTGTCAGTGGCGCTTTCGATGATCGGGCTGATCCTTTTGCTCTTAGGGGGAACGACGCCCGGCAATGGGACAAACCGGGAGGAAGTATCCCAGGCATACGGCATGTACTACGGCATCCTGGTGATAGGGCTGCCAGTTGTGATCATGTTCAGAAAAATAGCGGAACCCCGATACAAAGGGGTATACATCGCGCTGAAGAACAAAGAAAGAAACAAGTAATAACCAAAAAGGCTATTTCGTCGTTACCTCGCAGCCGTCCGCAGTCACTATGACCGTGTGCTCGAACTGGCTCACGACTCCTTTCTCTTTCTCGTGCAGTGTAGGATAAGCCCGCAGTGTGCCGTTCGAAAGGAGGTCTCTCATGGCCAGGTCCAATCTCAGCGGCGGGATCTTCTTGGTCATCCATCTCTCGGCAAAAGGCAGCCCCTGCCTGGGAGCGATTTCTGCTATCACTGTCCTTGCATCCCGGTTCCTCGTGGGCTTGGGGATAAGGAGAGAGAATATTTCAGCCTGCTTTGACTCTATCACTTTGCCGAACCCGTCGGTTGCGAATGGCTCTATCGCCAGCGCCATCCCCTCTTCTATCTCCAGCTTGTGGGGAACCTGTATGTTGGGTATGGACAGACCCGCATGCAGCTCGTACTGCTTCATCTCGTGGCCTGCGAGGTTCTCTATGGGCTTGTATCCCGCAGCCGTGATAATCTCATAAACCGCTTTTCCAATGTCCGCTACGAGAGCGCCGGGTTTCACCAGTTCGATCGCGGCGGAGAGCGCCTCCTGGTCTGCTTTTATGAGTTTTGCGTTTTTCCTGGACAGGTCTACGCTGTATGCGGTGTCGGCGATGTAGCCGTCTATGTGCACGCCGAGGTCTACTGACACAAGGTCGGTCTTTTCCAGCCGGGTCTCGTCGTTGTATTTCGGACTATAGTGCGCAGTAACGTCGTTTATGCAAACGTTCACCGGGAACGCTATCATTCCGCCCATTTCCAGTATTTTGGCTTCTATCTTCTCTGCTATGTCCAATGCCTTTGCGCCTGGACTCACAAGTTCGCGGCTCCATTCTCTTACGTTAGATGCTATCTTTCCTGCTTTCCTGTAATTCTCAAGTTCTTTCTCATCCATTTTAAGCCTATTCAATGCATATTGATTAATACTTGAATGAATAAATCTTATAAACAATAAAATGTTCATCGTTTTTGAGGGAATAGACGGCTGCGGAAAATCCACGCAAGCCAGGATGCTCGCAGATTGGCTGGAAAGCAGGGGAATTCCGGTCTTTCTCACAGCCGAACCAACCAAGACAAAACTGGGAGGATACATCCGGGAGATACTTGCCGGAAAAGAAGCAATAGACCCCGCGGCACTCGCGCTGCTCTTCACAGCCGACAGGTACGAACACATCGCAACAGAGATACTCCCGGCCCTTGCCGACGGAAAGATAGTGATCTGCGAACGTTATTACTATTCCACCATAGCATACCAGGTGGCCCAGGGAGTGGACAGGACCTGGATATTCGAGATGAACAAGTATGCTACGAACCCAAACCTCGTAATATTCATCGACGTGAAGCCCAAGCTTGCGGTGTCCCGCAAAGCCGGAGAAGAGATATTCGAGGAAAGAGCCTTCCTGGAAAAAGTGTACTCCGAATACGTGAAATTCGCAGACATGCAAAGAGTAGACGGAAGCAAAGACGCGCAGGCGGTTTTCGAGAAGGTCAAAGGGATCGTTTCACGGATCATCTGATCGCCGAAGATGAAAAATACACCTCGAAAAATCATTTCCAAAAAAAATATTGCCATTATAGATCCTCTTTTCCTCCACTAGTTCGGATACCAGTACAGTTTCGTAAAAATAGAGGCCACATATGAGCCCAGGCCCGGACGTAAACAACGCTACGGGATATCCGAACAACCACATCTTGCCTACGCAATACCGGACAAATACAGGAACAGGGTACAGCACATAGTATACGCTTACGAAATAGAGGACAAAGCAGAACTGCCAGACTTGATAGTCCGGATAAACAATTGGGCAGCAGGCTAAAAAAAACATTATTAACCTCTCGGCAAATAATTAAACGAATAAAGATGAAAACAATAAAAATAGTAACGGCAGCGCTTCTGGTACTATGCGCGGCATTTTACTGTGCGGCCGAAGCGGATTATATAAGCGGGTCATACGCTAACATACACCGGGCGTTCTACAATGAATCAGACGATCAATTGCAAGATCCCCCCCATCACATGACAGAAGGCGTATTATTCGACCAATCGAAGATATCTGCAGGAAGTTTCGGGCTCTCCCTCCAGAGCGGAGCAGTGAATTATTACACAAATTTTGATTACATACCGGTACCGAGCAAGCTACTTGACGCTACCACTGGAAATCCAATAGATTATAACTACAGGGGGAAGATGATACTCTTCGGCGAGGAATACTATGTCAGGGAAATAGGATACCCCCCAGGTTTCATTTCAGCATATAAGGCGACTATCCTGAACAACGTGAGCAATAACAGCTTTACTTACTACGGAGGCTACGGATTCAGGTCCAATGAGAAGTTATATGACTGCGATTATGATATAATGGTCTGCTGGCAGGCAGGAGTAAATATGTCGGTGCTCAAACCTAACGGGCAGTTGATACCCAACGTGTCGGTTAAAAACACCGCAGACGTTACTATCGACAACATAATTATCTCACTAAACAACGCAACTTATGTCCCTAT
>JAHEXG010000073.1 GCA_023252215.1 Candidatus Altarchaeales archaeon | reverse complement strand
TGGCGCAAGTATTCCTTTGACTGGATGATCTCGGAATACAAAGACGTGCCTTTGGCGTTTGCAGAAAGCGTAGGAGACTATGAATTGTCCCACTATAAGATAATCCTCCTAGACAAGAACATAAAGCTTCCGCAAACACCGGGACTGCGCGTTTACAAATCAGACCAACTCGCCGAGGCACTTCAGGCGGCGCAGCCCATCGGCGAATGCAACGTTTCCATGGAGTCCTTCGCCAACGAAGAATTCTCCATAAAAACCGATTGCATAGGAAAACCGGTCTATGTAAAAGTCTCTTATTTCCCCAATTGGATGGCAGACGGAGCAGGCAAGATGTATCTGGCGGCGCCTTCCCTGATGCTTGCATTCCCGGAAAAGGAGAACGTGCATTTCTACTACGGTACCACATGGTCCGACTACGCAGGCGCCATTGCAACGATAATTAGCATACTCATCGTCGCATACCTGGTGCTTCTCAGGGTACGCCGGTTCCGAAGCAGCATACACCCCATAGTCGTGAAAGCGTATGAGGGAACCGGGATACCCGGCCGCCTGAAGAGGGCGACAGCATACGTAAAAGAAAAATACGGAGACCTTAAGACATATTCCTGGAAGAACAAATATAAAATAGTTGCATTATTCATAATAGCAGGAGCCGTATACTTCGCATTCTCGTACACATCCGACAGCAGCGCCTGCTCCGAATCATGCAAAAGCCAGGGGTTCACCTCCTCCGGAGTATCCCTATCAGACGGCAACGTAGACAAAGTCCTACTGGGAGCATCCCACGAAAACGATGAAAGACAGCACAACTTCATATGCACCGCTATTTGCGACGAGAGCAGAAAAGACCTCGTGTACGTCGCTACAGGATACGTAGAATTCGACCTGCAAGTAGTCCCAGAGACTGAAAACGACCTATACCTAACTCTATGGGACTTCGTCAACTGCAGATCAGGGAACCTCTATATCGACGGAAAGCTCTTTACAAGAATAGTCGGCGACGGCACCTACGGATGGCACGATTTCAAATACAAACTCCCGGCAGAACTCCTGCACACAAACAAGATACGCGTAAAACTGGAATACGACAACAAGGAATGCTCAGGATGGGACTTTTCAGGAGCTTACGTAAAAGTTCCGAAATGTCAGTGCTTTGCCTGATTCCCCAAACTTTTTTTTACTTCCGCGTATTTTTTGTATTCCCCAAAAACATCTTTAAACATCCTGATACTGTCTTTTACAGGATTGATCTTTGACCCGGAACGATAAACAAGGTATTCTACGGGGATCTCCTCCAGGGAATACCCATACGCTGCGGCATAGATGCATAGCTGCGTCTGCATGAAAGCCGAATCAGCCGTTAAATGCGGCCATATATCCGCATACATATCCTTTGAGAGCAGCATCGTTCCCTGCGTATCCTTAACCCTCAGGCCAAATACGATGGAAACAAGCAGGTTATAGAAAAATGACAAAACTTTTCTCTTGAAAGGAATGTTCGTCCTGGAGGATGCATGCTTCTTTGAACCAAGGATTAATGCATTCCCCTTCTTTTCCGCGTAAGCAGCCAAAGATTCATCGATTATTTTAAACCCGAAAGGAAAATCCACGCTATAGATTATAAAAATATCGCTTCTGGCATTTGCAAGCCCAAGTTTCATACCGGATCCTATACCCTTGACGGGCGTATAAACATACCTAATGGCAGGTTCTCCAAAACACGCTTTTTCGACGATCCTCCTCTCCTCCTCACTGCTCCCGTTGTCTCCGACGACGACCTCATAACCGCTTAGTTCCTTCAACTTGGAAAGATGCTCTAAAAGGCGCTTATAATCTTTCAGGAACTGTGCAGAATCGTTATGTATCGGAATTATCACTGATAACGTAGTCATTTTTTCCCGCAGACAGTCATGGGTTTTCCGCTGTCTATTTTGTTAACGTCGAGGAACAATATCCCGGTTTTCCCGGCAAGATGCCCGTCATGGTATCCGTCGCCTACAAGCAGGTATTCGCCAGTCTTAAATCCAAAGAATTTGTTTAGATGATCAAATTGCTCGGTGTGGGGTTTAAGATTAACGCACGAATCCCTTGAAACGATGAGATGAGGTTCTGGAAGAGCATAATGCTCCAGGAAGTTTTTGACCATCCGGTCTCCATTCCGGGTTAGAATAGCCACCTTCTTTTTTGCTTTAATACACTTTTTGTAAAGATCTATCGTGTTCTCAAGAGGCGTTGAATTTGCAATGCTTTGGGTCTCATACCGATCGACGATATCGAACATATCAAAAATAAGCTCTTCTTTATCCAGTTCTTTTGCGATCCTCCGTATGTCCGGTATCAGGGGTTTGAAATCCGATTCGAGGCCGTAGGGCTTAATAAATAATGAGAGGTCGCTTCTCATCGACTGATAGTCTATGGGGAAGCATGCCAGGGTATCCGCCATGTCGAATATGACACATTTTATATCGTTTGGTATGTCCATTTATCACCGGTTACCAGTTTTTTACCCATGTCGATGATGCGAAGCCAGTACATGCCTGCCGGGAGCGGGTCGTATTTTTTCAGGGGCGGAAGTTTTTCACCCAGGCCCATTTTAACGAAATAGTCCGGCATGTTGCATCCGGCGCGCGAGAAAAAGTCGCAGGTAGTAAAGAACCTTCCGATATTTATTTCAGTGACGCAGGGAACTCCCTCGCTATTTTCTTTCATATCCACGCAATATATTCCCTCCGGCTTTTCATCTACTGCAAGGATCGCTCTTGTCGCGTTCTCATTTACTTCCTTGTTGTTCACGGTTACTGCTATCGAGGGAGACGATGACTGGCCGCTTGGCATTATGCTCCCGAAGACGTACTCTTTTCTCTCCCTTCCCTGGGAAGACACAAGCTCTCCTTTATGCCATATGCTCTGGAATGCGTATTCTCTTCCGGGAAGGAATTCTGCAAGCATGAAATCCTCATACCCTGTGCCCTTCATATTATTCCAGTAGTTCATCCACATCTCGGCATGTTCAATAGACGTGACCGGAAGGCTTGCACGCGATCCTGCGCCGCGGATAGCCCGCACCCAGATCTTCTCGTTCCTCTCCTTCAGTAGTTTAAAGAAGCCGGCTATCGATTCTTTGCTCTTTACATGGTATGACTGCGGGACCGGGACGTTCCCCGAACGCAGGACTGCATTGCATCGCATCTTGTCGTGGCATATCTCGACAGCTTCCTTTGACGGTAGAAGCATCGGCGCATCTATTTTGTCTCTGTTCCCGGACCAGAAAGCAACCTCTGGATCGGGCTGTATGTGGACAAATGCTATCTTCTCCCGGGCAATTATCCTATTGATCGTCGGAATGTAGCCCGGTTCTGAGTTCCTTGGCACAAGATATTTAACGTCGCAATTGGACAGTTCCAGATGCTCCCGGTTTATGTCTGTTCCGACTATCTTGTATTTCTCGGTAGAGAGCCTTAAAGATTCTGCAAAATTGTAACCTGCCGAACCCCCGCAGCCTATGAGAAGAATATTCTTCATTTTTTGTCTGAGAATATTTTATTTAAGACCTTTGAGCATATTAATAGACGCCTGTTTACTTTTTTCCCCGATAGACTCAAGTCCTCCTGCGATATTTTTTTCCACGAATAGATAGTATCCTTTCCGTAGAACTATGATTCCCAGAGAAGCTTTAAGCCGTTCATTTCAGGGCACTTCTTATTGTTTCAGCGATATAGTCCAGGTCCTTTACAGTCACCGAAGGATGAATAGGCAGCGACAAAACCTCATGGGCCATTTTTTCCGCCGCCGGCAGAACGTCAGAGTACCCCAGATCCCGGTATACGGCCTGCTTGTGCAGAGGAATCGGGTAATGTATCCCGGTCCCTATGCCTTTTTCGTTAAGCATCTTTGCGAACGCGTCTCTCTCCCAACCCGATTCAGTGGTCACACGTATCGTGTATTGATGATAGACGTGCTTTGCGCCCTTCATGACATAAGGGGTAATTATGCCGTCTAATCCTGCTAGTTTTTTATCCAGGTATGCGGCATTCTTTATCCGGGCCTCGTTGCAGAAGGAAAGACGCCCAAGCTGCGCTATCCCGATGGCTGCGGATACGTCAGTCATCCGGTAATTGTAGCCCAGTATCTCGTGGCTATACCTCACCTTTGAGCCGTGCTCGCGCAGCATACGCATCTTTTCGTCAAGCGCGGCATCGTCGGTTGTTATCACTCCCCCTTCGCCAGTGGTCATGTTCTTGGTAGGATAGAAACTGAACGCTCCCGTAGAATAAGTGCCTACCATCTTCCCGGACAGTTCCGCCCCATGGGCCTGGCAAGCGTCTTCGACGACCCGCAGGTCATGGTCTTGTGCGATCTCCATGATTTCTTTCATGTCCGCGCTCTGTCCGTAGAGGTGTATTGGCATTATTGCCTTTGTTTTATCTGTTATTTTCTGCTTTATCTTTTCAGGGCTGATATTGTAAGTCTTTTCCTCGATGTCTGCGAATACCGGTTTTGCTCCGCAGTAGAGTATGGAATTAGCCGAGGCGATGAATGTGAAAGGGGAGGTGATGACTTCGTCGCCGGGGCCTATCCCGTGGGCAAGGAGAGCGACGTGCAGGGCGGCTGTGCCCGAGCTTACGGCAACGGCGTGTTTTACTCCGTTGTACTCCGCCCAGTTCTTTTCGAATTCCTTTACCTTTGGCCCCTGGGCTATCATGCCTGAAGAAAGGACTTCCATCACCAGCTCTTTTTCTTTTTCGCCTATTAGCGGTTTAGCTATCGGGATCATAATATCATACTATCCTATATCATACTATCATATTACCATATTTATTAGTATATTTCCTAGATAAACTGAAAAACCAGGTTAATGCTTTATTTCCTGACATGGTTTTATAGACCTAAGACCTTTTAAATATTGAATACTATATATGTTTACATTAAAAATATTGAATACATTAACCAATAAGCTTAAAATGAATACGAAACTATTATATGTATGGGTTGCGATATCCGTTCTTTTTTTGACGGCAGCGATAACGAACGTATCAGCAGACGCTTTACCGGCAGCGACAACGAATGTATCCTCTGTGGCATCGGAAATCATGGGAACGCGCGACACTTGGGCGTGCACTTCAAGCGCATCCTGCGACTCCGGACACTGCCTTAACAACGTATGCTGCGATCCAAGTCAATGCGGGCTGCTGTCCGGGTCGCGCGGACGCTGCTACAACATAGGAACCGGCTATCCGGGATACGTCTGCAAAAGCGAAGGAGTATGGTCAAAAGCCAATACCTGGTCATGCAGCTCAAACACAGGATGCTTCTCAGACCACTGCCTCAACAATGTATGCTGCAATGCAAACCAATGCGGGCTGCCCGCAGGGGATGATCGCGGGCGATGCTACGACGTAGGACAAATATACCACGACTCGATATGTTCCAGCGAAGGAGTCTGGAAGAAAGCCAACAAATGGTCCTGCACGCTTGACAGTCAATGCGATTCCGGGAACTGCAACAACGGCATATGCTGCGACTGGGGACAATGCGGACTAAATCGCGGCTCAGAATACGGATTATGCTACGATACCAACCAGGTCTATGGTTCTCAGTCATGCCGCTTCGGCTACTGGGACCGCTTCGCCGAACTAAGGGGAAGCCTCGAAAACGATGCCGGAACAACCAAAACATTATTCAACCAGAATTGCGGGTCCTACGAACCGGTCTACATGAAACTGTGCCTGTACACCGAAAATCCACCAAACGGGCCGCCTAGGCCTCCCCACGTGGATCCCCTAATATATGTCGTTCCTGACGGAACATATGGCGTAGGAACTGCGATCCCTTCGGATCTTACTGAAAGAGTGGAAGACATAGCCAGCATACCCGACTGCGCGAATCCTCTGAAAATCAAGATATGGGACAATGCAAAACCCGGATCCTACAAAGTCCTGTTAGACATAGACGAAGACGGAATAGTGGATTCCTTTGAAGTATTAGATTCCCTGCGCTTCACTGTAGGAGACATCCCATGCACGACAACTACCAGCACGACTACCACCACTACGACAACTACCAGCACGACCACTACTACGAGAACTACCACTACCACTACGACAACCACCACATCAACTACCCTCTGCGGTAACCTGAAAGTCTTCAAATATAACGATTACAATGGAAACGGAGTGTGGGACTCAGGTGAACTGCCTTTGGGCGGTTTCAGATTCAACATAGCAGGGCCGCAGAGCTACAGCCTTGTAACTAACGAGCACGGAGAAATACTCAAGTTCTGCATACCCTTGGGTACTTACACGATCACTGAAGTTGCTCAGAGCGGTTGGCAGTCTACTACGCCAAATCCCCAGACATTGACTCTTGACAGCGAAGACCTGAAAGAGGCAAAGTTCGGGAACAGACAGATGCCAGCCACAACCACAACAACCACCACTACAACCACTACCACTACAACCACCACTACCCACGCAACTACAACTACGACCACTACGACCACGAC
>JAHEXG010000017.1:21366-28374 GCA_023252215.1 Candidatus Altarchaeales archaeon | reverse complement strand
GCTGGATAAAGAACCTGTTCTATTCCGCAGACGCCGACCGAAAAGATACATGCGTCGAAGACGTCTATTTCCCGGCATATTTCTCTGCATTCATCGAGCCTGGGATGAAGGAGAAATTCAACATAGCGGCATTGGGATACGAAAACGAAGACCTGACAGCGCAGGCATTCAAGGAACTACAGGGCGAATCCGATAGGACAGGACGCATCCTCTCAAGCGGAGTTGCATCCAGCGTGCTTGCGTTACTGTCGGATGCCGAAAGCTTCATAGTCAAAAGAGACGGAAAAAAGACGGTCATCGCCGGATACCACTGGTTCGGAGAATGGGGCCGCGATGCAATGATATCGCTGCCCGGGCTCACGCTCATCAGGGGACAGACAGACGATGCCCGCCTGATACTCGAACATTTCCTGGACTATGCAGGACCGAAAGGCATACCCAACAGTTTCATTGCGGGAAAACCCATATACTCGGACGTCGACAGCAGCCTGTGGCTGATAGACAGGGTCCACGAGTACATGAAATACGCGGGAGCGCAAAAAGCCAAAGAATTCCTGGACGACTACTGGCCCAAACTCAAAGGAATGATAGCCGGCTACTCTGTGATGGACAGAGACGGCCTCCTGGCCCACGAATCAGGGACCTGGATGGATACCCTGCAGAGGAACAACGCGGTGGAGATACAGGCCCTTTGGTACAATGCCCTGCGCATAATGGAACGCCTGGCAGAAATAGTCGGAGACAAGAAATTCTATGTAAGGCCGCAGATAGAAGCATTCGAAAAAAATTACATAAAAGCCTACTGGAACGGAAAATACTTAGACGACTGCTTCGGCGACTCAACGCTTCGGCCCAACCAGATCATAGCTGCATCGCTGGACTACAACATGCTGGACGAGGAAAAGACAAAGAGCATCCTTGGCGTCATAGAAAAAGAACTCCTGACGCCTTATGGCCTGCGCACCCTGAATGTCCAGGATCCAAGATACAAAGGAAAATACTCAGGCGATTTCTCGGAAAGAGAATTGTCTTACCACAACGGAACGGTCTGGCCCTGGCTCCTCGGCCCATACATCAGGACATATATGAGGGTCTATGACAACAAGGAAAAGATGCAGAAACTACTGGAGCCATTATTCGAAAAACACATAAAAGAAGCAGGCATCGGAACCATCTCGGAGATATTCGACGCAAATCCGCCGCACTTGCCCAAAGGATGCATCTCGCAGGCCTGGTCTGTGGCCGAGCCGCTGAGAGCGTATTATGAGGACGTTATGGGGAAGAAGCCACCGTATATTGTCTAGATACGGAAATTGAATTTAGAATTTATCGTCAGAAACGCATTTACCTCCTGCTCAGTCGGATACATCTGCGTCCCGTATCCCCGCGTCTTTAATGCCGCCGCCGCGCTCGCGAACATCCCGCATCTTTTCAGGCCCCATCCGCGCGAATGGGCGTGTACGAACCCGGCTGCGAACACGTCGCCTGCGCCTGTGGTATCGAGCGCCTTCACCCTGAAAGCCGGAATGAATATCTTTTCCTCTTTTGAGGCTATCCATGCGCCTTTGGAGCCCATTTTCAGTGCGACTATCGAGGGTCCGAGGGACAGTAATTCGTCTATTATGTCTTTTTGGTTCTTTGCTTTTGTGATGGCCTGCGCTTCCGCATGGTTGGGGAAGAATAGGTCCACGTCTTTGAGCGTCTTTCTTACAAGCGCTACGTCGGCCTTGGACCATCCTGCCGGGTCTAAGCCCGTGTCAAAGCTCGCAGTCATCCCTTTTTTGTGGGCGTAGTCGAGTACCTTCTTTGTGCCCCCGCGCAGGCCCTGCAGAAAAAAGCTGGCAACATGCAGGTATCTTCCTTCTATGAGATCGTAGTCTAGGTCTTTAGCCGAGAGCCCGTAATTCGCTCCCGGAAACGTGAGAAAGGAGCGTCTCTGATCCTCGAATGTAACCGCCAGCGTGACCGCAGTCCTTCCGCCGCATGTAAGGCATAGGTCGAGTTTTGGGACCAGGCCGAGGCTTTTTCTTACGATGCTGCCGAAGAGATCGTCGCCTATCCTTGCTATTAGGCGGGTTTCCAGGCCTAGTATGGCGGAGGCTTTGGCGTAGTTTGCGGCGCATCCGCCGGTTGATAGGTGCAGGTCGTCTAGGAGTATCTGCGCATCCTTTGGGGGGAATTCTTTTATGTTCGAGGTGATGATGTCTGCGTTGACATCGCCGAGGGAGGTAACGTCTGTCATCAACTAAAGTAATGGTAGGGTGGGAATAAAAACAGAAAGAATATAAAAGAAAAAGAAAGAAGAAAAAATATTTATCCGCAGGTGGCTGTTGATGCGGAGTCTGTTGTGCTGTATCCGAATCCTGCGCTGGGCGCACTGGACGACAGGGCCTGGCTGCATTCTGCGGGCGCGGTCTTGTATGTTGCGCATATCGCTTTCAAGAGGCTCTCTGGGTCCCTGGATACTCCGTCCATTATCACGCCGTTTAAGACGAGCGTGGGCGAACCCTGTACTCCGTACTTGGTGTTCAGGTCTTTGTAGACGTTGAATGGCGGGAACTGTCCGGATATCCATTTGGACTGGTCGTTGTATAATGCCGTTATGTTGTATTGGGAGTCCGTGGCCTTAACGCATGCGTTGACTTTGTCGGTGTTGACTTTCGCAGTTTTCAGGCAGCTGGGGGAGTCGCTTGCATTCAGGAAGCAGTAGAGGTAACTCATATAGTTTGCCTTGTCGTCTTTCTGTATGCAGTACTGCAGCAGGTTTTCGTTTACTTCCTTTTGGCCGTGCATTGCGTAGTCGCAGAACTTTACCGAGAAGTCTATCTTGTCCTTAAGGAGGTTTGCGACGGGTATCAGGCCTTTTTCTATCTGAGTCCCGTATGGGCAGTAGGACATCACGAATGCCTCGACCACCGGTTTATCGGTTTTTGGCATGCATTCCACTCCCGTTGCGCATTCAGGCTTTGAGCAGTCTACTGTTCCGTCGTCTTTGTAGCATCCGGGATTAAACTTCGACCCTACTCTCAGGTTCAGGTATTGGCCTGCGGGATCAACGTACGGCTCTATTCCTCCGGATCCGTTGTATCCTTCTGCGCTCTTAATGTCCTGGGTGAACAGGAACGCGGGCAGTAATTTTATTCCGGAGTCGGCGTATAATTTCTTTCCTTCGGCAGTTAAGTAATCATATTGCGTTGCCTTTATGCCGGGGAACACGTCCTTTAGCTGGGTCAGTATGGAGTCGACCCTGGAAGCGCAGTCCGAGCATCGTTTGTCGCTTAGGATCAACACGGATACCGAGGGAGGGTCTATTACGTCTATTACCTTGACCCAGAATATGAGGGTCTTGTTAGCAAGAGTTCCCGTGGTGTAGCCTTGTCCTTGGGGGATCGTTATGGTCTTTTCTTCGCCTACTTTCATGCCCATTATGCCGTTTTCGAATCCTGGCAGCATCTGCCCTGATCCTGCAACGTAACTCAGGGGCGTGTATACCTTAAGGGAGCTTGCCATCCCGGCTTTGACGGCCTCGGACTGTATCGATGTGTCGAAGAGCGTTCCGTTCTCGAATTTGCCGATGTAGTCGACTTTGACTATTTTTCCGGCGGCCACGACCTTGGCGCCGGTTGACGGCATAGTTGTAGCCGTGGGCTGCGTTGTTCCATGGACAGTGGTCGTGGTGTACGTGGTTCCGGGGTTTTTGTTAGAAAGTTTTGAGTTCAGGTCGTTTACGGATATTATGAAATAGACGTTGGCCAGCAAAGATATTATCAGGAGGATGGCCAGGATGTTTTGAGTATTGTTGGTATTTGACGCTTTTGACAGGGCATGGTCAGATCTTACGTGGTCGTGCTGGGCCAAGCCATGCGATCCATGGGATATATGTGTTTCATGTGTATGCCCTTCATGTGCAGGTCCTTCGTGTTTTTTCGCATTGTGCGTTTTTGGCTTTTCATCCATTTTAGACTTCACCTTAGGTGATAGAAAATATCGATATAATATGCGCCGTAAAGTATATAAAGTATTAGGAGAATGATTGTACTATCCCCTCTGATGCGCGACACTTTGTTGGAGTGTAAATATAATACAATGCGGATTTAAATGAAGCTTTTGGAGGATATGCGTTCTTGGTTGATTAAGGGGACGCTTGCGGGTGCACGTGCGGTTTTTATCTGGCTCCGCCGCTATAGGCATTACCTGTTGCAACGTTGACCGAGTAGTGGCACATGAACCACCCCATTATAAAAAGACAGGATTTTATTCGGCGCAGACTGAATCTTTATAGAATTAAAAAAAAAGATTATAAAACTTGTTCACTTCCGACCGTTATCAGGGGCTCCACGCCGCTCGTATAGCCCCAGATGAGCAGGTTGTCTAGGTATACGTATTCTCCCGGCACCGTGTAGGTTGAGTCTTTTGTATAAACCCAGGATAAGGTGTGGGAACCGGACGTAATCGTGTATGTCCTTTTTGTCCAGGCGGAAAAGTCCCCCGCCCAAGTACCCTGGCTTACGCCGTCTATCTTGAAAATCAGATTATCATTGGTAGGCTCTGTGTATCCTGCCGTGTAGAAGGTTATCCTTGCAGGGGTTGCGTAATTCACAGTAATCGAAAGCGTGGACGACGTGCTGTCAGGGGTGTATCCTACCGCTATCACATAATTCCCGGAGTAAGGGCCCTTTGAGCTATAAGTATAACCTGAGTCAAGGTGCCAGCCGCCCTGAGTTCCAGTAGATGAAACGGACCATGCGTTGGCGCTGCTTACTACCTGCACTATGTCCACCCATGCTGCGTCCGAGCCGACGGCATAAGATGCATCCTTCGTATAATCCCATTTTACTGTGTGCGTTCCCGACGGGATTATTACTCCGGTATAATCCCAATTCCTTGCAACGCCATTGACATTGTTGCATATCCATGTCAGTTTAAGGCTATCAAGGTAAGTTGATACCTTGTCTGCGCAGCTGCAGGCTGTTCCCCCGTAATTGACGCAATAGGGGATAGTACATCCGCCTGAGCTGCATGTTAGCTCCGAATTCGCTCTCCACTTGGCATAGAGGATCGCAGGCCCTGTGAATGATTTGCTTAAGTAACTGCTCTGGGAGTTGGTTATACCCCCGGATCTCGCGCTCCAGGTTCCGCTCGCCGCAGAATCAAGGTTAGTGGAGAACCAATTGCTGGAACCCCCGACTGTCCAGTCCGGTTCCAGGCTCGCATAAGTGATCATAATATCGTCTATCCATCCGGCATCCGCGTAACCCGGAGGTGTGTAGCTTGAGTCTTTGGCGTAGACGAACTTTATCGTGTGGCTTCCGGCTCCGATGGAATATGTTTTCTGGGCCCATCCGGGTTTGTCGCAGATGGTCCAGATAGCTGCGCCGTCGTATTGGAACTGCAGGTAGTCGGCGCAGCTGCCGCTGTATATCTCTGATTCCACGTTCCACCAGAAACTGATGGTCGCCGGGCCGGTTATCGTCCTTTGTATATATGTGTTCTGGCTATGGGTTATCGTTCCTGATTTCGCCGAATAGGTTCCGCCGTGTTTTACCGTGCTTGTGGCCGCCCAGTTGGCGCTGCCCCCTGTGGTCCATCCTACGATGTTATTGTCTTCGAAGTTGTCCAATGAAGTAAGGCTTCTTTCAAAGTCGTCTGTGAATACGGTTGTTTTGCCTGCGGGCTCCCAGTCTTCGTAAAGGAGGAACACTGCCTTGTCTGCTGTCGTTGTCGACGAAGCTTTCCCGTAATACATATATGTAATCTTTGTAGTTGACGCAGGTATGCTCGGAACCTTTACCCAGAAGTTTGTTGATGCCGTATTGCAGTCCGTGAAGTAATAACTGAGAAGGGTAGTCCCGTCAGAGTCGGTGAATCTCACGTCGCCGCAGTCGCTTCTCATCTTCCCGGCAGAGATGATGGACGCAGTGTTATACGTGAACTGTATTATGTAATTTGTCAGCGTCGAACCCGACCTCTCCTGTATGGAAACAGGTCTGCGGTAGCTCCATCCTGCGAGCGCGGGCACCGTCGTAGTGGTGGTCGTGGTAGTTGTAGTAGTGGTCGTTGTTGTAGTGACCCATGAACCGCTGTTGCACTTCCAGGCGCTGTATAGCGCTGCATTCGCATAGCAGGTGCTGGAATAAACGCAGTCTGTGGAAGTATCACAGCAGCCATCGTCTGTTGCGTCAGTCGTGCAGCCTGATGAGCATACTCTTGTTCTCTTGTTCTCGCCCGCATCATCCCCGCAGCAAGCGGTTCCTGCAACTTCCCCGCCTATGTTCCAGTAGCCCGATGCGGCTCTGACACAAGTGCACGCCGCAGTGCTGTCGTCGCCGTTGCCGTTCGCACCGGAACGCGTACACGCCCCCGCACCGGTACAATAGCCCTGAGTCCAGTAAGGACTTGCGGCATTATTATACGCCCCATTAGTGTTCAACGCATTAGTACAGGCCCATGTAGCAGTACATACACCCGCAACCTCGCTTCCAGCACTACAGTAGTAGTTGGCGGCGACATTAGCCGAGGCCCCCCCAGTATTGCAGGCACCCGCACCATTACAATTGCCATCAGGACCAGTCTTAACACAAATACTCGAACAAGCATTCCAGGAAGCAGTACACGCATTATACGGATCAGTTCCCGCGCCCACAACGGAACAGGCAAAACTCGAGCCAGTACAATAATTACATGTACTGCACCCCTGCTGACCAGCAGCCAAATACTGACAAGCGCTCGCACCATTACAATTCGCGCCAGCACAAGTGCCAAAAGCACCCGGACACTCACTATACGTATCAGAACCCGCCGCAACCTGAACACAAGCAAAACCAGAACCACTACAACCCTGACACGTACCACAACCCTGCTTACCCGCGGCAAGATAGCTGCACGCGCCAGCACCATTACACGTAGTACCCGCACACGCACCAAAAGCACCAGGACACTGAGTAAACAAATCCTCCGCAGCAGTCTGGGCAACACAACTACCCGCGGAGCACTTCATACAAGTAGAAC
>JAHEXG010000017.1:0-21356 GCA_023252215.1 Candidatus Altarchaeales archaeon | reverse complement strand
CCAGCACCATTACACGTAGTACCCGCACACGCACCAAAAGCACCAGGACACTGAGTAAACAAATCCTCCGCAGCAGTCTGGGCAACACAACTACCCGCGGAGCACTTCATACAAGTAGAACTACAAACATTAGAACCCTCAGTATCCTGAGAATTATCCGCAACATTAACCGGAGCAAAAGAACTGCCAGAACAACGCTTACAAGCAGCCTGACCCTGCTCACCAGCAGCAAGATAGCTGCACGCACCAGCACCATTACACGTAGTACCCGCACACGCACCAAAAGCACCAGGACACTGAGTAAACAAATCCTCCGCAGCAGTCTGGGCAACACAACTACCCGCGGAGCACTTCATACAAGTAGAACTACAAACATTAGAACCCTCAGTATCCTGAGAATTATCCGCAACATTAACCGGAGCAAAAGAACTGCCAGAACAACGCTTACACGAAGCCAAACCTTGTTCTCCGGCAGCTAAATATCCGCAAGCGCCCGCACCATTACAGGTAGTAGCCGCACACGCGCCAAAGGAGCCGGGACACTCGCTCTTAGTGTCCTCACCATTAGACTGATTAACACACACACTACCACTACACTCCTGACATAGACCGCACTGACTGTCAAGAGAACACATCGTAGTCGTAGTAGTAGAAGTGGTAGTCGAAGTGGTGGTAGTAGTGGTCGTCGTCGTTATATCCAAAGACTCGAAAGAACCCCGGATCTTGCCCTTGCTAAAACCAGAATTAAGCGAACGCAGATTAACATAATCAAACACCAACTCAGAAGAAAAACAATCATCAGCCTGATAACCCCCAGAACCAGAACAATTCAAAAAAACCCAAGTACTATTACCGGGAGTCATATCTATGTCCGCACCCACAAGACTACAATTACCTCCCCCGGTAAAAAAAACACTAACATTACTTATCTCAACCGGGTCCCCAGCCCAGTTCTGAACAAACAAAACCATAGAAGACGAACCAGCAGAAACACTCCAATCAACAGGAACAACCTCGGAAAAACCAGTACGCATCTTATCACAAGAAGTAGGCCTAAAAGTACCCATCTGAGAAATAACAATAATAGCAGTCAAACCAACCAAAACAACCCAACCATAATTACTAAGAAACTCAACAGCTACCTGTGCATTCCTATTCTTAATACGAAACATCTTAGTTGCTACCGCCATGAACCACCCATCAATAAATATTTAACATAAGTAGTATAAATATGTTGTTGCATTTTATGTTGCATTTGGGGAGGTATTACATGGTGTTTAGAGTAAAGACCATATTGGTGTGCGCCTGATACGGAGGACTAGATAAAAAAAATTCAATAAACCAAGAAAAATGACAGGGAACCTAGTCGGAAGGCTACATAAGGCATCTTCAGCGTAATAAAAAGCATATTCGTAGAACAAAAAAACAATAAAGAGCCAAGTACGGTTTAAAGAAGCGTACCATATCGCAGAGGATGGTACATACTGGGAGAATGAGAGGGAGAACCGAAAAAAAGGAATCATATCTTCCCCAGGGTTATCTCGATCGATGATACGCGCAGGCTTCCTCCTTCGCGCGGCACTTCTTCGGTCGATATCTGTATGTTTTTTACTTCCACGTCTTTCAGGAATCTTTGCCTTGATATCTCGGCTACGTCTACTGCCGTGGATATGGATCTTCCTCTTGCTTTTATCACTACCTCTGATTCAGATCTGTTGAACTGTGTGGCAACAGCCATCACGTAGCTCATCACTGGTTTCTTGCCGATAAATACAAAGTTGTCTTTGCCTTCTTCCATGATAATCCCTCTGGTCTAGGGATTATAATTGGAAGATGCTAAATAAAAAGGAGAAACAATGCAGGACGTTAGGTTTGCAAGTATTTATTCAGCCTCATACCATTTATTAGTAAAATCACGACAAGAGGTGCCAAACATGAAAAAATCCGTGAACACCGGAGTTTCCGGCCTCGATGAACTGCTCGACGGAGGCCTCCCTGAAGGTTCAGTGACTGTTCTGTCCGGTCCCCCCGGCGTGGGCAAGAGCACTATCGCCATGCAATACCTTTACGAAGGAGTCCAGAAAGGCGAGCCTGGACTGCTTCTTTCCATCGAGAGCAACACCTCGGACGCGCTTTCCTATGCCAGCGCATTCAACTGGGACTTCGACAAGTACGTGAAAGAAGGAAAGCTTATGATACTAGACCGGAGCATATTCGAGGAAAGCGAGATGCAGCTATCCCACGACTTCGGAGCCCTCCGGGACATCATGAAGGAGATGAAGCCCAAGAGGTTCGTAGTGGATTCGGTGACGTTCTTTGATTTTCTCTTCAGGGACGAAATAGCAAAGAAGATGAACATCATGCGCTTCATAGACCTGATGAAGACCAACAACTGCACGACCATCATGACCCTGAAGCAGTCCGAGAACTTCCCGAACATACAGTACAACGAATGGCACTTCTTATCCGACGGCCTGCTGGCCATGTTCTGGAACAGGAACCACGCCGAAAACGAACGATGCATCTGGGCCGTCAAGATGAGAGAAAGAAACATCGACACCAACATCCACCCAATAAAAATAACGGAAAAAGGAGTCGTGATCTACACAAACGACGTACCGTCAATAACTGCCCCCTGAAAGGCTACGCCTATATTTCCACAACAGAGAGGTCTGTCTCCAAAAGCAGCGACCTAATTCTTTCCTTTTCTCCTCCCAGGCCCTTTTTCTCAACCAACGCATACTCCGGCCGAGGCACGGTCTTTTCTATCATCTGCACAACCATCACCGGATCCAGGCAGGACAAACTATACTTGGGACATATGTGGCCGACCGCATAATCGACTACCGACGAAAATTTCCTGCAATAATGGCCTCCGCCGAATCCGACAGCAGCCGGAACCACCTCAGGCGTAGATGCCGCCAATTCAGCGATTATCCCGGCAGCAACGGCACATGCGGAAAGATCGTTCCATTCTTTTTCGCTGCTTCCGACTTCCACGAATATCATTGGAAAAGGAAATCCTGTGGGTCCGTGATGCGTTGCTTCCAGGCAGGATTCGTAGCCCGGTATCCGGTTCTTTTGCAGGAGCATTGCAGCTTTCCGGAGTAAAAGAGCCGGTGCGTATCCCAGTTCCCGGTCCCGGCCTCCCGCCTGGGCTGCTCCGTAGTTCCCTGGGGAATGCGCGGTAAGAGTAGGAGTCCCTGATTTGGACTTATGCCTGGAGGCGACGATGCATAAGGAAGAGTCCGGAAGATTGCTTATTCCGTCCAGGTGCAGTATCTCTTTATCGTATTCAAGCGCCTTCAGGCCGTATTCGTCCCGGAGCAAGCCTGCAATGTTCGTGCCTGCCTTATCTTTGTTTGAGAATATAACGGTCTTTGACATCTTCCAGCATTTGTTCTATTCCCAACTCCGCCTCTGCCGTCTTTATCGCATCGTCTCTGGCTTCGGTGGATGGCTTATCGGGTACGTACGCGCATCTGCCTCCTTTGGCGTATTCGAGAGTTCCTATCTCTCTTGCTATCTTTATTATGTCGTCCTTGTCCAATGCTATCAGTGGCCTGTAGACGGGCATGCTCACGCAGTTTATCTGCTTCAGGTTGGCAAGGGTCTGGCTGGCCACCTGGCCCATGTTCTCTCCCGAGACTATTCCGTACGCATTTTCCTGTTGTGCCAGTTTCTCTGCCAGGCGGTGCATGAATCTTTTGCATACTACGCAGGTGTATCTACCGGCATGCGCCGATATCTTTTCCAGTATCTCGTCTTTTGGAATACAATATACCGGGAGTTCTGCGCCGGCGTAGGAAGCTAGTTTTTCCACGACGTCTTTTATCTCCTCGCGGTCTCCGAAATGCAGGAATAACATCTTGCAGCCGCGGCGCATCATCATCCAGGAAGAAACAGGGGAGTCTATGCCTGTTGAGAGCAGCGAGACAAGAGTTCCCTGGCTTCCATATGGCAGGCCTCCGGGGCCGTCTATTTTTCTGTCGAAAACGTATGCTGCGTCGTCGCGTATTTCCGCGTATATGGTCTTTTCCGGGTTTTCCAGGTCTACCCTGACATTGAGAGCATCTATTATCCGGCCGCCTGCTTCGGCCTCCACGTCCCTGCTCTTGTATTCGTGTTTTCCAGTCCTCTGCACCCTGACAGCGAAGCTTTCAACAGGCTTGATGGTCTCTTTGGCGAGTTTTAGGCAGGCTTCTATCACGGCATCCTTGGAAGAACCCACCTCTCTTGCAGGGCTTACGGACACTACGCCGAAGGTGTTCTTAAGAATGTCGCATACTACGCCGGTTTCGTTTGTCTTAACATAAAGCCTGTGCCTCTTGCGGTACAGCTTATAAGAAATGCGTTCCCTACGCATCTTATCTTCCATGTTCCGCGCAAGCAAGTCCTCAAAGCGCTTTCTTACATAATCGCTCTTAAGGAATATCTCCCCGTACCTGACGATGACAGTGTCGTACATCCTGGCGCAAAAAAAAATATTTATATTTTAAGATATACATTAATGATTAATTACATAAGCAAAAACCAAAAAGATGAATCTGATAGAGTTCACGGAATTCCTGATGAAAAGCGTCCAATACCTGGCATCGACGCTGATAGAAGTCATAAAACTCATCAACCCCGCAAACATCGACGGAGTATTCAAGAACCTGAAACCAGGAAGCCCGGGAATGCTGAGAGCCTATCTTATGACAATATCAATACTCCTCTTTCTAGGCTACTTTCTTTTTCTCTTCCGGTTCCAGACCAACCCCTACTCACTGGACAACTCCCTTAAAGTAGCCTTCAGATACTACGCCATAGCAGTCCTGCTCCCGATGTCCATGTCCTACATGCTCTACCTCTTCGACACCCGCCTCCTGAAAAGAAAAGTTACATACTCCGAAGCACTGACATTATTCACCTACGCCCTGAGCCCGGCCATACTAAGCGGAGTATTCAGGACAATCCCTGAAACATGGGTCCTGCACCTGCTGATAATAATGTACAGCATATACCTGGTCTACGCCGGAATGTCTGCCAGATTCGGCGAAGAACACATAACCATGCCCTTCATTTTTTTGATACTTGCAGGAGTAATAACATCAATGATAATCTACGAGATACTCACAGTCGCTCTAATGATACCCGGCGGATACTATTGAAAAAAAAACTCACTTCTCCAAAGCAGCATACTCTTCCAGCTCATTCCACGAAATAGCGCAGCCAGAGAACTTCAAAGCATAAAGCATGGCCATAAGAGCCTCTTTCCCGCTGTTCCCAAGATTCCTCCCAAGTATGCCTTTCTCATAGGCGACGGCCGCGATCTCCGAAGACCTTATTATGCTCACGCCCGGAACAATGCTCCTGAAAGCCTCCAGCCTCTGACGATCCATATCCACGCGCCTTCCCAGTTGATTGGAAAGAACCTTCCGCAGCCCATCCGCATCCTCTATAAGCATCCTCGTCGTACGCTCGTCGATTAGGAGACAAGAAGCCTCTAGGCCCGCAAGCAATGCAAGAGCAGCGGCCTCGCCCTCGTGGATAAGGCGCAGAGGATGCCTCTTTATGCAGTAAATGGAATTGGCAGTATTCAAAATCTCCTGGGTGATCAAAGGCTCAGGATTCATCACGGAGATAACGCCGCACGAGAAAAGCTTCTTTATCCGCATAGACTCAAGAGCATACCTCTTGCTTCCCATGGGACGCAGGATTATCTCATTATATATCTCATCAGTTACCAGGATCTTAACTCCCAATTCCTCCAGGACCGAGGACATACAGTTTATGGCCAAAGAGATAATGGCGGATGAATCGGCTACGAGAGTTCTGTCTACAGCCATTTTCACCCAACGACCCGAACGCCCCCCCTAAGCTTGGGATAGATATTACAATGATAAGTATAGTTCCCAACCCTCTGAAAACGATAACTATAGATCGAACCATTATACATCCTCTGGGACTTCAGGTCAAACAACTGCCTTGAAAAACCCCCGGTCTTACCGGCGAAACCTATGTCAGAGATCACCTGATGCTCGGAAGAATCATTATTCAGCCAGGTCACGATCGTGCCCGCGCGCACCGTTATGTTCTCAGGATTAAAACTGTGATTCATTATGACCACCAACGCCTTATCAGAAAGAACGACCAAAGAGGTTGTAGTAGTCGTAGACGGCACGGGCATCGTAGAGGTCGCAGCCCTCGAAGACGTGGTTACGGCAACAGTGGTAGACGTAGTGGTAGGCGCAGCCTCGGTTATGGTAACATTGCCCTCAAGGGAGATATTCTCAGGCACATTATCTGCATTCTGAACACATCCGGATAAAAACAGCATGCAAAAAACCGCCACCCCCGCATACCCTGAAAAAGAAGTCAATTCATCCATTCTCTAATAATGTATCGGCTTTCTCGCATAAAAGAAACAGGAAGAAAAAAGTATAACTATCACTTGACAGTTATCTTCCCGGCCATAGAAGGATGCAGGTCATCTATATAATAATATACCCCGGCCCGAACGAAAGTATTACTGAAAATATCCCCGATATTCAACTTATCCGAGGCAAATTCCTTCTCGGCCAATACGTCGCTTGCAGGCTCCTGCGATTCAGCAACATGCAGATCATTGCTGGACACTACCCGGTGAAACCCAGGACCGTCGTTTATCCACATAACAGTCGACCCGACAGGCACAGTCACATCAGAAGGAACAAAACCAACGCCGTTGATGACCACAGTTTGCAGAACCGCCGGAAGCGTCGAAGACGTCGTGGTAGTGACCGCAGTCTGCGTAGTCGACGTCGTAGATAACACCTCCTCGGGGGATACCGCTATCGTCCCCCCCATCCAAGGATAAATACTGCAATGATACCCATAGACCCCCGGCATGTTGAAAGTATAACCAAAAACCCCGCCCAAACCCAAAGGACCAGAGTGAAAATAAGAATCCGGATTACTGCCATGATCGGCTTCTATCCCATGATAAACCTGGTAATTAGCACTGCCGTCGTTGTTTACCCACACCACAGTAGAACCCTTGCCGACTGTAAGATTCTGAGGAACGAACGCATAATCCCGGACATACACCATATACGTCTTAGCCTCAAAAACAGGGCCAAAAGTAGTCACCGCCGTTATGGTCATAGGAGTAGTCGTAGTGGTCACAGTCACAAGAGGCGCA
The DNA here is from genome assembly GCA_023252215.1 of Candidatus Altarchaeales archaeon. Taxonomy (GTDB): domain Archaea; phylum Altiarchaeota; class Altiarchaeia; order IMC4; family QMZM01; genus CAIYYO01. The sequence continues at coordinate 14,191 of JAHEXG010000017.1, read as the reverse complement.
ACATTCACCACGCCCCCCATAGAAGGATCCGCAGCCGAATGATACCCAAAAGACCCGGGCACATTAAAAGTAAAACTATAAGTATCCCCAAGAGCAAGATCACCTGATTGAAGATCGGGACTATACACATCATTCGACGAATCGCTCACAATCCTATGCACCCGGCTATATACGCCATTCCCATTCCCATTAGACCAGGTAACAGTAGTACCCTGCAGAATACTGACATTATCAGGATCAAAACCCGAACCGGTTATAGAAACAACGTTCAGCTGATCCATCGCCTGCGCAAACGAAAAAACGCTCAAAAAAACAAAAAAAGCCAACAAAAAAACGCCCAACAAAAAAAATCTTTTACATTGCATAAACAACCACCAAAATTGGTTTTATATTACGTTCCATTCCTTAAAACACGCCCCGAACCGCGTGGTGGACGAGCCACCCCCAGAATGAGCTAAAGCCGGTCTGACATGATAACCTCAATGAATTAGACCCCAAAAAAACAGAGAATAGACACAAACAGTGGCCCCCGGGGCCACCCTTTCTTTCTTTTTCATAAAAATTTTTCTTTCTTTCGAAAAGAAAGAAAAAGTTTTGCGGGGGACGAGTTTCGAACTCGCGCCAAACCGCGGAGGGGCTATGCCCCTCCCCAGTTTCTGGTTCTTCCTGACCCACCCCACGACGGGCTAAAGCCCGTCTGACGTTATTAGACTCAAGAATAAAACAGACAGAAATAACAAAAACAACAGTGGCCCCCGGGGCCACCCTTTCTTTCTTTTTCATAAAAATTTTTCTTTCTTTCGAAAAGAAAGAAAAAGTTTTGCGGGGGACGAGTTTCGAACTCGCGTAGGCCTGCGCCACAGGGTCCTAAGCCCTGCCCGTTTGACCACTCCGGCACCCCCGCGTAATGGAAAATCAGCCGAATTGTTTTATATTGGACTATGGCAATAAAAGCGGCTGAAACGCTGCGTCATAGCCGTATAGGATGGTTTAGTTATCGGTGGTTGGAAATAAATATGCACCACCATGTCCCCCTCACCCCGCCATCTTCCCCAAACTCTTCGTCGACCACCAGAACAACGCCAGCGTTATCGCGCCAGAGGCCGCTCACGAGGAGGGGGCTAGAGTGACTGGAATGGGATGAAACAGAGGTGATGATCGCCCTTTGTGATTGCTCAGTTTTCCTCAGAAAAGTCCGACGACGGTGCCGATGAGGGAGAGAATCATGCAGGTAAATTTAATTTGTTGAATTGTACTAATAAGAATCTGGGAGATAAAAGTGCAAAAAAATAGAAATTTTTCTAAAGTATATAAAATTGGTCTGCTTTTTAAGTATATAATTTACCCATTTTATGAGTAACAAATATTTGACAAGTATTAGAAAGTAATTTTAAACAATCAATGGCCTTTTATAGTATAAAATTATAAATATAACTAAATATTATGGCTAATCAAGTGAATACTTCATTAAATTTGTAAAATCTAGTCATGAAAATAAATCCAAATCAAGTCATTCTTTTTCTCATTCTCGTAGTTCTACTAGGTTATTGTTACAGCATCTCAGCAGGACAAAATGATTTAAAAAACTCCATTCAAGAGCTTAAAAATTCTTCAGATCTTGACAGATCAAATTTGGGTTCACAGCTTAGTAGTCTAGACCTAAAGTTGAACTCAATTAATCTTTCAATTGGCGATAATGAAAATAATCGACTTCTTTCAGAGGTTATAAACAATATGAGCGAATCTATCGTGTTTGTAATGACACCATTACAACAAAACGGCGACTCCATATCTGTTGATGCTATTTACGTTGATGATACGGGGGGTCTATGGAGTACTGGAACTGGATTTGTAATTAAATCAAGCGATTCTGGTTCATACATTTTAACCGCATATCATGTTGTAAGTAACTCTTCAAATATCCAAATAGTATTAAACAATAATACATTTTTAAGAGCAGCAATATTTGGAACTAATACAGATAGGGATTTAGCGATTTTGTTTGTTCCAAATAAATTAAAATCAGTACAACTTGGGCAACCTAATAATATACGAGTAGGTGCGAAAATAGCGTTTACTGGATACCCATTGGGTGGTCCAATGCAGGTAACTCATGACGGAATAATCTCCTTCATTGGAGCGAGATTGAATAAACCAGTAATAACAATAAATTCATTTGTTAATCATGGTAACAGCGGTGGCCCTGTTTTTCTAGCAGATAGTGGACAAGTAATCGGGTTCGTCAACGCAAGGCAGGATGGAGGAATAAATTCACCAGCGCCCAATTTTAACATTCCTGCAAATTTTACAGTTGAAAGTAAATATATTCTCCAAACTCAACAACAAGTTTACAATTTACTCTCAAAAGCTGTTGCAGAAAATTCCCAGATGGGCATTGGTATAGCAACACCCATTGATGAGAGTATACTGAATAATTTACCATAACCCTTAAATTCGGGTCATGTTATATCATAATAGTTCAGATGGCCCAATCAATAAAACCGCTTTCAATCTTCAAAGAAAGCGCTAAGGATTTCGTTGAATATGTTAATAAAAGATTGTACAACCACCGCGTAATTATTCTTCTTTTAACAGGCATCATTCTTATTTTATTACAATACCCTTTTGGGCCATATAGTCAGATAATTTTTCTGGAATTTTCACCAAAATTAGGTACGGCAATTATTACCAGCGTCATCATTGCGGTATTACTCGGGAAATTACTAAACGAAGCACAAAATAAAAAGATAGAAGCGTTAATGGCTGCTTGTTTTGAAAGGATGTATTCAAATTTTATTTTACGGGATAATGCCAGAAATATAGGATTGGAGAATGTCTTTAGTAGGCAATTAGATACAAGCTACAATGAGTTCCTTTACAGTAAAATAAAAGAACAGATTGATTCAAAAAAAGGAACGATAAGGATGGCAGGAGTAGCTATAACCGACATCTTTTCCACACATTCACAAAATCAAAACTTCGAAAATCTGTTTAGAAAGGGGTGGTTGAACGACCAAAGCAATCAATGTAAAATGAAAGTGCTTGTATTGAATCCAAATTCGAAATATGCAAAATTTAAACATGCACTTGAAAGAACTCACAATACTACGGGGGACATAGAAACAACTAAAAATATGTTGGAGGAATTAACAACCTACGATGAACAAAACAGAGGAACAACTAAAATAGGGTCGGATGATTTAAAAAGACAGCGTAAACAAAACAGATTTGAGGAACAAAGAAGACTTCAATATAAACTGTACAATTGGATGCCAATTGCACTATTGTATATCACTGACAAATGGTTGTTTGTAGAGGCATATCCTAATTTCGAAACAACTGACGGGGACCTTAACCGTCCATTAGGCGGAAGAACCCCTCTGTTGGTAATAAAAGCGGATACTATAGCATATAAGCGCTGGGTAGCGCATTTCGAATATCTATGGGAATTCCCGAAATTTGAAGTCACAATAAAGAAGCTGTCTTCCCCAGACTCTTCGTCGACCACCAGAACATAACCATCGCCAAACATTCCCGAAATTCCCAGTGAATAGCATCCGCGATGCGTCGACAACGTATGAGAACAGATTCAGTTTCGCCAGGTCCTGCAGCAAAGTCGGTGCCAGGGCCGGATAATCCCAGACAGCAGCGAACCAATGTGTTATCACTCCTTCCCTTTCTTCTTGGGTTCGAGTCCGTACACGTCTTTCAGAACTACCCCAAAGGCCCCTGCAAACTTCCCTGGAAATTCACTGAATCCTTTTTCTATGCTGGAGTTGAGGCTTCCGTATTTGACTTCCAGTATGGAGAAATCGGTGTCGATTATGTCGTAGTTGACGTTGGAAGTCGTGTTGCGCATGTCCATCAGGGCGCTAATCCCCTCGTCTAGTCTCGCTCCCATCTCGCCTTCGTCCCTGGCCAGGACGAAATCGTCCTTCTCCAGGACATCAGCGGCTTTGATCTCTTTTTTGTAGTCTGAGGGATCGACTGCCGTGATCTTTTTTAGGACATAGGAAGTTCTCCCCGCGTCTATTGCTTTCATCCGCCTAAGGATCGCTTTCTTCTTTTCAAGCAGCGGGATCGCCTTGGACTTCTTTTCGTCCAGGTCGCCGGAGATCAGGATGCTGTCGAGTACGTCTATTGTGTCGGACAATTGGCTTTCCAGTCTTTTTCGCTCTTTTTCCGCCCCGTTTTCGTTTGCGATCAAATCATTCAGCTCTTTCTGGAAGCCTTCGATTTCCTCCGGCCTGCCTTTGCAGACGGCAAGGACGCTTTCATCGTAGTTCTGCAGGTTCAACACAAAACCGCGCAGCTTGCGGGATTTGGCAAGAGACCTGATCTTGGACCTGAAACCCGCTCTCTGAACCGCTCCATCCAGGAGGAATGCCTTAGAGACTATGTCTGCCATGTTCTCAATAAAAGAATAGGGTAAGAAAGGTTAAAATATCCGATTAGCATGCGTAGAGATTGGTTTTTTCACCCCGCCATCTTCCCCAAACTCTTCGTCGACCACCAGAACATAACCAGCGCCAACGCCGTAATTATCCCATACCCCTCCAGTATCTCAACATTCCCAAAATTCCCTGCGAACAGCATCCGTGATGCGTCGACCGCGTAAGAAAAAGGGTTCATTTTCGCAAGGTTCTGCAGCCATGCGGGAGCGAGCGCGAGTGGGAGCATGATCCCTGAAAGCAGCAGGATCGGCATTGTTATCAGGTTTAGTGTGGGTGCGAGGTTGTCTTCTATTTTGTAGATGAGGCCGAATGAGTAGGACATCGAGGCCATTGTTACTGCGATCATTGCGTATAGCGGGATTGTCAGCAGGAATCCTGCGGGGTTTAGTTTTAGTCCGAGGGGTATTGCTATCAGGGTTATGAGTATGCATTGGGCGAGGAATACCGTTACGTCTTTTAGGATCATTCCGAGTAGTATCGCTGATCTGCTTACCGGTGTTACGAGGAATCGTTCTATTACTCCGTTCCTTATGTCGTCTATTATGTTGAAGCCTACGAATGCTGATCCGAATAGTGCGAGCATTACGAGTAGGCCTGGTATGAATACTTGTACTGTCTGTCCTTCCGGCAGGCCCGGTACTCCTCCGAGGTTTTCTAGGAGGGGCATGAAGAGTATGAGGTATAATAGGGGCATGAAGAGGCTTACGAAGATGTAGATCGGGTTTCTCATCGTGTGTCTCATGTTTCGTCCGTACATGAGTGTGACGTCGTTTAGCAGTTTCATTCTGAGTCCTCCCTGAGCGAATGCCCCGTGTATTTCAGGAATACGTCGTCCAGGCTTGGCTTTGAGAGTGTGACGTTCTCGACTATTAGGTTCTTTGCGTCGAGCGTCCGCAGTATTTCCGGGAGCGTGCGTTCTCCGTTCTTTATGTATAAGTGGAGGGTATTGCCTGCGTTTGTGATCGAATTGGGTTTGATCTTTTCTTTTAGGAGGGTCATTGCGTCTGTTGCGTTCTTTTCGCTTGAGAAGCCTAGTTCTATTTTGTCTGCTCCTATGCTGTTTTTTAATTCCGCGGGCGTTCCTTTTGTTATTATGGCGCCGTTGTCTATTATCGCTATGTTGTCGCATAGTTTGTCCGCTTCGTCCATGTAATGCGTTGTCAGGAATATTGTAACTCCTCCGTCTTTTAGTTTTTTTATCTCTTCCCAGAGGTAGGCTCTGCTCTGCGGGTCCAGGCCTGTCGTCGGTTCGTCGAGGAGCAATAGTTTCGGCTGGTGTATCATCCCCAGGGCGACGTCCAGCCGCCTTTTCTGTCCTCCCGAATAGGATGATGCGGGCCTGTCGATGTAGGACTCCATCCTGAAGCGTTTGACTGATTCCTTTGCGTATTTGTCGGCTGTTTCAGCGTCCAGTCCGTATAGACGCGCCTGTAATATGAGGTTTTCGACGCCTGTCGACTGCTGGTCCGTTCCGCCTGCCTGGCTGACGTAGCCGATGGTTTTTCTGATCTTTTCCTGTTGTTTTGAGAGGTCGTATCCTGCGATCTTCGCCTCACCGCCCGTCGGGCATAAAAGGGTTGAGAGCATCTTCTGGGTAGTGGATTTGCCTGCCCCGTTCGGGCCGAGGAACCCGAATATCTCGCCCTTTTTTACCGCGAGGTCTACGCCTTTTACGGCCGATACCTCCTTTTTTCCTTCCTTTGTTTTATAGGAAAAGGTCTTCTTCAGGCCTTTTGTTTCGATTATGTATTCGGTTTCCATGTCGGGGTAATTTACTGGGTATAGGTATTGAAAAATAGGATTTTTAAGAACTCTTTTTCAATATTTAAAAAAAACTCCAAAATGACTACCAATAAGATATACCCAGATTCCGAGACCGGTTGCTGCCCGAGGTTTGATCCTGTTCCCTGGGACAAGAAAGTAATCGTTTTGAAAGACCGCTTGTTCATGAAGGAGCATGTTTCGTCCGTCATGCATATTCCGGTCAATTTCGGCTCTGTCATGAAGCGCAGCATGGAGAAGATTACTTCGGCAGGGGCCCTGTCTCCGGAGCCTTTGATGCTCTCGGACGAGAAGTCCTTGTGGGGTTCGGACATTTATATAGCTATCAGTAAAGAGGTTCCTGGGGCAAATAATGTAAGAGTCTCTGGAACGTTCCTTTCAAGGGTATTTGAGGGCGAGTTCAAGGAGATGGGCAGGTTCGTAAAGGAGATGAAAGGATACGTCAAGTCAGAGAACAAGACTATGAAAAAGATGTATTTCTATTATACTACGTGCCCGGCATGCGCCAAACACTACGGCAAGAATTATGTGGTATTGCTCGCAGAGATCTGATTAGGGCAAATATGTAGGTCCCGAAGAGAAGATATCTTAAAAATGTTGAACATTCTACGACTTTTTATATATAAAATCTAAATATTTTACGTAATTTTCTAAGATGGGTGATAAGTTCGTAGATCCCGGCGTCCTTGCAGGTATTGCAGTAATTTCGTTGGTCCTTTTAGCTTGGGCTATTTCTGCTTGTGTGCCTGCGGGTCCGAAAGTTAAAGCCGTTTATGAGGAGGATTTTATAGATAAGATTGTCAGGACTACTACTATGGTTTCCTCGACTACGTCTACTAAGCCTTCGACTACTTCGACTACTACTTCGACGACTACTACGACTGTTCTTCGTCCTGAGGAGGTTGCGTGTTTTTTTAATTCTGATTGCGGCTTGAATGGGACTCTTGTTACAAAGGAGTTTACCTGTTATGAGGGGAATATTTATCGCCAGTATGTGCAGTTCCGCTGCGAGCATCCTGGGACGCGGGAGGCTAACTGTATTGGGACTGCGAAAAAGGAGTTTCTTAAGAGTTGCGGAGTGAACGAGCACTGTGTTGAGGGGGATCAGTATTGTGCGTATGTGTTGGATGTTTCGCTGACTGAGGCTGATTGGGTGCCCGGGAATTCGACTCTGGTTTATGTGAATAACAATGGTTTTACTGCTTATCGCGGCTATACGTTCCAGGTAGCTTATGTGGTGTCTGAGCTGGATAAGCCTAGAAAGCTGGCAGTCGACGTGATCAGGCCGAATGGATACGATAACTGGGAATACCTGGGCTATAACAAGGGGACCGTGATAGGTAACATCACTGTAGGGATAAAAGATCTGTACAAGGATGGATACAATATTAGGGCCACGCTCTGGGTGACGGAGAACAGTAAGTAGAGAATACGGGCATAGCTAGTCTTTATTCGTATCTTAGCGCTTCTACCGGGTTCAATTCAGATGCCTGTTTTGCCGGGAGGAATCCTGATAGTACTCCTACCAGAAACGAGAACATTAGTGCCCCGATTATGAGTTCCAAACTGAGGGAGGCTTGTATCAGCGTAGAGTCTAGTTGCGTCATGGCTATGTATTCCACTGATTTGCTTAATGCCGCTCCAAGCAGGCATCCTAATGAGCCCCCTATTAGTCCGATGATGCCTGATTCCATGACGAACATGGTCGTGATGTTCGAGTTCCTGGCGCCGATCGCTTTCATGACTCCTATTTCCCGCGTTCTTTCCAGGACTGAGGTGTACATTGTGTTCATGATGTTTACGCCGCCTACGAGGAGAGATATCAGTGCTATGCCGACTACTACGGCCTGGACTGCATTTAGTATGGTGCCCACCGCGGACTGCACCTGGTCCAATGTTAAGACTGAGAAGTCTTCTTCTCCTTTTTTCTCGTCGCGGTCTAGGCGCATCTTTTCTTTTATCTTGTCTGCGACCGTTTTTACGTTGAAGCCGTCCTTTACCTTGATCAGTATCTCATTGTAGTCGTCTTTTACGTTGAAGAGGTCTTTTGCGTCTTGCGCCGTTATATAGATGCTTGAATCGTCGTTTTTGTTTCCTACCTTGCTTATGAATGACACCACCGTGAATCTTTTGTCGTTTATGGTTATCTTGTCGCCTATTCTCAGAGGCTGGTCGAATACATTGTCTGTGCCCCAGAGTTCGTAGCCTATCGCCGCTTTGCCTGTGTCGCCGGGTTTGAATTTGGGCTGTCCTTTCTCTATTTTTATGCCGGTTCCTTCCAGCATGATGTCCTGAGCGTCTCCCGGGTCTAGTCCGCCGACTGTCGAGTATATCACGGTATCCCTGAACTTTACCTTTGCCACCCGGACTATCATTCCGCCGGCGAGGTCTACGCCTTGCACTCCTTTTATGAGCCTGATGTCATGGTCTGTGAGTTTTGACGCTCCGCCTCCCGGCCCGAAAAAACCTCCGGGCATTATGAATACCATGTTTGAGCCCAGCATGGCGAACTGCTGGTTTATGGCGTTCTGCAGCCCCTGGCCCAGGGAGATCAGGGATACTATAGCCGCTATGCCTATCACTATTCCTATTATTGTGAGCCAGCTTCTTATGCCCTTGTTCTCGATGCTTTTAAGCGATATTTTCAGGAAGTCTTCTAACATTTTTTTATCTGTATCTTAACGCGTCCACTGGTTTCATCTTTGCGGCTCTCATGGCCGGGAAATACCCTGAGGCGCATCCTACCAGGATCGAAAATACGAGGGCGCCCAGAATGAGTTCTGGTCCTGCGTAGAGGGAGTATTCGGGTATCCCGTAGTTTCTGACGACGTATTCGCCTACGAAGCTTGCCATGAGCCCGAGTATGATGCCTATTATGCCCCCTATGATCCCGAGGAGGCCTGATTCGGCTATGAATATCATTAGTATGTCGGAGTTGCGCGCTCCTATGGATTTCATTACCCCTATCTGCCGGGTCCGCTCGATGACCGAGGTATACATCGTGGTCATTATTCCCACTCCTCCGACGAACAATGATATGGCAGCTATGCCGGACAGCACGAGCGTTACGATGTTGAAGACTGTTTTGAATGCTGCAACGATGCTTTCCGCGGTCGTAACAGAGAAGTCTTCTTCGTTCTTTTTCACGTTTCTTTCATGGCGCAGACGCTCGGTTATCTTCTCGGCGACGTCTGAGGGAGTGGATCCTTTTTGTACTTTTACAGCGATCTGTGCGTAGTCGTCGGGTTTATCAAAGAGCTGTTTTGCAGTGTCCTCCGGTATGTTTATCCGCATATTCTGTATCGGGTTCCCGGAGTCTTCGGCAATTCCTACGACTGTGAATTCCACGCCGTTTATGAGTATCTTGCTTCCCACTCCTATGTCCCGGTCAAAGTTGTCTTTGCCGATCGTCGGCCCGACTATGGCTTTGTATTTGTCTCCCTTTTTTAGGTAGGTGCCTTTTTGGACGCTCTGGAATTCCGAGTCCTTCAGGAACTGCAGGTACTTCGGATCAGTTGGTATGCCATATACGGGCAAGAACTTGGTCTTCTTATTGTATTCCACGGCCGTGGTCTGCAGAACAAATCCCACGGCGATCTCTACTCCGCGTGTTCTCTCAGCCACGTCCAGATCGGCCTGGCCCAGTTTTGCCGTAGTAAGGCTGCTGCCGGGAGCGCCTCCGGAAGTTATTCCTCCGCCGCCGGGCATTATGGCTATCCGGTCTCCGCCGACTTTTGAGAATTGGTAGTCGATGTATTGCTGCAGGCCTTGGCCGAGGGATATTAGGGTTACGACTGCCATTATCCCTATGAATACGCCCATCATGGTTAGCCAGCTTCGAAGCCGCCTGTGGGCCATGCCATTCACGGCAAACCTGAGGTAGTCCTGCCACATGTTCCTGGATTAAGAAAAAAAGCTTCAGCCTTTCCTCTTGAAAAGCTTCCTGTCCAAAAAGCCGATGATCGCCCCCACTAATTTGAGGATGAACCAGATAACTATCACTGCGACGACCAGGCCTATCAATCCGCCCGCAACGGTTATCAGTATCGCTACCGGGCTTCCGGTGGGTTGTTTGCTTGTGTAGTCAGACATGGACAGGACGTTCAATTCAATGCTTACCGGGTCTATGTGGTCGACGTTGCTGTTCTGTTCCTTGTAGGTTATCTCGAAACGCAGGGGGATGTTGCCTGCTGAGACATTGTTTTTAATCTGTATGATGTAGTCCTGGCTGTCCGTGGAGTCGGAGTCAAGGCTCCCGATGTAGATTTCGCTGGCAGAGGTTATGTCATAGTCTTCGGTGGAGAGCATTTTCAGGTTCAGGAATTTGACCTGGGCGAATCCTTTGTTGACCACGGTAACGGTGATTGTTCCCTTGGTGCCTGCCGTGAACAGGTCCGCTTTTTCTAGCAGTACCTTTATTTCCGGTTTTCCGTCTACTTGTATGCCTATCGATTTCTGCAGGGTATGCTGCACTCCTGCCAGATCATAGTATTCGACAGTCAAGGGTATGTCGTAGGCTTTTATGTCTGCCGTTGAATCGACTGATGCCTGGAAATTTAAGTCCTTTGATTCCTTGCTGTTGAATTGGCCTACGTATGTTTCTGAAGATCCTATGGCTGTAAGAGGCGTGCTGAAATCAAGAGTCATGCTGACATCTTTTGCAACCGCGCTTCCCACGTTTTCGATGCTCACAGTTATGTTGGCTGCGGAGCCCGGGCTTGCGCCTGCGTAGGAAACGTCTGTTATCTTGAAGTCAACGTCGTATCTCTGGACCTCTATTCCGATGGGAAGAGACTCTGAGAGGCTGTTTCCTGAGACGTCGGAGTAATTCAATTCCAATGAGAGAGCGCATACGCCCACATCGCTTGGCTGTATCATGTATTCCACATCAAAGGAATCTCCTTTGCTCATATCTCCTATGAATAATTTAGAGGACCCTATGAGGGATGCGCATGCGGAGGCACTTGCAGTCGTTCCGGGTACGAGGGTTGCAGTAATGCTTCTGGCTCCGTCCTGGGTGGTGCCGTGGATGACCAGTCTGGTGGTCACGTCTTTGTAGTAGTCGGCTTTTTCCGCAGTTGCCTGGAAGTTGGCGTTCCCGTAGATTCTTATGGGCAGTTCCAATACGGTGAGTTGGTTGTTTTTCCTCTCCGAGTCTTCATCATAGCCGTCGTAGGTTATCCGCACTGAAAAGGTGTGCAAGCCGATGGATGCGTTCTTTGATACCGAGATTGTGGTGGAGACTGTTTTGCTTCCCATAGGGTCTATGCGTCCCACAGCCCATTGCTTGTTGACGGATATGTCTCCTGTCCCGGGCACGTATAAAATCAGGTTCTCCGCGGCCTGCTGTCCTACGTTCTTTACAACTATCGTCAGCAGTCCCGAGTCTCCTGGTTTCATGTTGGAGTCCACGCGTGTCAGATCGTAGTCTAGAACCACGTTAGTGGGTGTTAGCTTGGTCGAAGACGTCGTGGCAGAGGCGGCCGAGAGAGAAGCGGCGTAAGCCGAGCCGGCCATCAATGCAAATATCATCAGCAGCATCATTCCATTACGTATTTTTTTCGCGTCCATTTTTTGTATGCCTCATCTATTTTTTATCTTTTGTTTTATCGTGAATTGTTTTATCATGAGTTGTTTTATCGTGAGCCGCATGCTCTGAAGGCGCCATTTTCAGGCCTGCGCCTTCCACCGGTACGTTACATACGTCCCTACTATGCTTGTCTGCAGATTCGATCACTCCGTCCCTTATCCTTACCGAGCGCTCTGCGTATTGGGCGACATTCACGTCGTGCGTTACCATTACGATGGTCTTTCCTTCCTTGCAGTGCAGGTCCGAGAGCATCTGCATCACTTCTCTTCCGGTCTTCTGGTCCAGGTTCCCGGTGGGTTCGTCCGCAAGTATCACCGCAGGGTCGTTTGCAAGGGACCGGGCAATAGCTACTCTCTGCTGCTGTCCGCCGGATAGTTCCGTCGGCCGGTGGTTCAGCCGCGAGCCGAGGTCTACCATTTCAAGTAATTCCTTTGCTTTCTTCTCTCTTATGTCTTTTGGTATGCTCTGGAAGGTCATGGGAAGCATCACGTTCTCGAGAGCCGAGAGACCGGGCATCAGGTTGAATGTCTGGAATATGAAGCCGATCTTCCTGCCTCTTATTTGTGCGAGGTCGCTTTCCGAGAGCTTTGATATGTCCTGTCCGTCCAATAGTACCTGTCCTTTTGTGGGAACGTCTAGGCATCCTACCATGTTCATGGCGGTCGATTTGCCCGAACCCGAAGGACCCATGAGGGAAACGAATTCGCCGCGGAATATCTTCAGTGAAAGGCCTCGCAGCGCGGCTACTTCGACGTCTCCCATCGTGTATATCTTCCACACGTCTACAAGTTCTATGACTGCTTCTTTGTTCTTGGAATGCTCCGACATTTTAGGGGATTATATTGGTTTTGCCGAATAAATCAGGGCTTATACGCCTTCAGGCCCTTGCCTGGTTTGGCGGAGGATATACGGTTTATGTCGTCTATCATGTGCTTGAGTATCTTTTCGAATTCCACCATCTGGAGGTAGTAGTTTCGGACTATTTCAAACTTCTTCTGGGCCCGTTCGTTTCCAGATCTGTTCTTGTATTTCTCTATTATAGGGGGCAATAGTCCCATCGCGGGCTTCACGCCGTTCTCATAGGCCACGACAAGTTTCTGCTTGTTTAACTTGAGTATGTCTTTTTCAAGGTAGAAATAGGCTTTCCGGGTCTTGGGCTTTTTTATCCGCGCAACAAAACCGGTCGTTTCCAAAATCTTCATCATGTTGGAAATCGATGCCAGGCTGTAACCCGTCCTCTTGGCGAGGTCTTCCATGGCGACAGGCTCGGGCTCTATATATAGTATGGCGATGACTGTGGTGGGCATGTCCCCCCAGGCAAAAGCCCTTCCAGCAGTATTGAAATATTCTATGAATTCCTTGTCTATGCTTTCCATTATTTTCACAACTTTCATTACTTTATAAAAGTTGTGATTTATATTATTCTCCTATAAGATATAAAAAGCAGAAGCAGGGGAAAAAACGTCAGTTTATGCCGTAGGATATCTCAAGCATCCGGATGTTCAGGACAACTATGACAAAGAGAATATAAAGCATTATGAGAGCTACTCCCTCCTGCCACAGTATGTGTCTTTCCACTTCCACGAACGTTGCGAAAAGGAACGCTACGACCACCATGAAAAAGCCGCTTATCAGGAATATGAGCATATTGGGGGCAAGAGGAGTATTGCTTATCAGGGCCACCGTCCCCAGGACCAGGGTGTTATTTGCCACCACGCTCCCGATTATGTCGCCGAAGGCCATGTACTTGTGCTTCATCAATATCGCGCCGGAACCGAATATGAGCTCAGGCAGCGTGGTTCCAATGGAGATCAGGAACAGCCCCACAAGTATCGAAGGAGATAGCAGGTCCGAAGCCAGAGCAGAGGCATATTTGACAAGATAATCCGCGCTGACCAATAAGAGGCCCACCGATAACACTGCGATCAGGGAGTTCTTCGCGAATTCCGCTTTTGAAACCTTTTCCCCGGTTTCCTCCCGGAACCTGCTCCTCTGGATGAATATCCTGGCGACGTACAGGATAAACGCCGCGATCAGGAGGAAGCCGTCGAATCGGTCCAGGCTGCCCCCTGGAAGCATGAGGGCAAGAGGGAGTAGGGTTATGAAGAACATATACAATGTGTCGGTCTGCACAGCTTTTGTCTCCATCTTTATGCCCCTGCGCAGGAGGGCCATAACCCCCACCACAAGGGTCAGGTCTATGATATTGCTTCCCAGAACGTTGCCCAACGAAAGCTCAGGGCTGCCCTCCAGAGCCGACGTAACACCTATGAAGAGTTCGGGAATGGATGTTGCGATCGCAACGATAAAGAAGCCTACGACAAAGTCTGTCATGCCGAAATAAAAAGCTATCTTTGACAGGGAC
>JAHEXG010000016.1 GCA_023252215.1 Candidatus Altarchaeales archaeon | reverse complement strand
CGTCCTCGTAATATTCTTCGGCATTGGCCGAGACGGATTTGCGCAGGTCGATCCTTAGGGGGTGTTCCATTCCTCGTAAGTAATAGTAGGTATTTCTGCAATTTAATCCTGCGAAACGTAATATAGTTAGAAAATGAGGAATGTTTTGCGTCCCTGGGCTGCGACTGTTCTGTCTTTTATCATAGCCGGGTTAGGTCACCTGTATCTTGGGAAGTGTGTTAAGGGCTTGTTTTTGATTACAAAGATGGCAGAATACTGCGCACTTTAGGGCGCAGATGAATGCCTAAAACTGCCATCTTTGTAAATCATACCGCACCTTTTAAGGTGCGGTATCTGATTTTTTTAGAGGTTGCGGCGTATTTTGGCCTGGAGAATTATCCGGATGTTTTCCTTGTCGCAACTTTTGTCTTGGAAATCTGGGTTTCTTTTGACGCGTATAGGACTGTGTTGGGTGAGGAACAGAAACCATTGGCCGTGAAGCCCGATATCCAAGTAAGAACGGTAGGCGGGGGATTGGATAAGGAAGAAAAGGATATATACGTTTAGCAGTTCCTTTAAAGAATTCAGTCCGAAGAGACTGATTCCTTCGGATTTATCCGAACAGCGAAGCAAGCCCTGATGCCGCGTCTTCTTCTGTTTTGCCGTCTTCTTTCTTTTCTTCGGCGGGCGCTGCTGCGGATGCGAGCGCATCCCCTGACGCTGCGGATGCAACCGATTGCATCTGCATGTTGGCCTTGGATAGTAGGGTGGCTATTGTTTCTTTGTTGACTACGCCCGTGTTTATGGCCAGGGACATTGCTTGCGTGAATGCTTTTAGCAGGAACAGTTTGTTTGTTTCTTTGTTGTATATGCCTGCGTTGTATGCCAGGTTCAGCGCCAGTGCGCGGCCTGTTACCATGTCTGCGATGACCTTTTCAGTGTCTATGCTTAGTACGTCTCCGGGGTATAGCATGCCGCTTTCGTATGCGCTTTTTATGTTTAGTCCGAGTTCTACGGGCTGTATGCCCAGCCTTGAGAGAACGTTTGCGAGGTCTGCCGAAATGATTCCGCCTTTCTTTACGACCTGTGAATCATCGGTTACGACGATCTTTCCGCCCTGTATTTTGGCTTTTATGCCTACTTTTTGCAGGTCTCCGATTATGGGGCCGGGTTTGAAGGGCGTGTCTCCTGCGGGTATGATTATGTCTTTTTCTGCGATGCTTCCGGGTTTTGCGGGCGCGGTTGTCCGGGTGGTCTTCATCAGCTTGGACAGCTTGAATGCGTCCGTGTCTGCCATGACCACGCATACTTGTCCTTGTACGTGGTCGCTTAGTTTGCCGAGTTCTGCTTTGTCGCAGGCTTTTCTCAGTATCGAGGATTTGGCTACTTTTAGTTCTGCTTTTCCTCTAAGGCTTTTTCTCATCTGCTGCAGCTGGCTGGAGGGTATCTTGCTTACGTTGACCAACCCCACGGTCTTTGATTTTGACATCTTTTGTGCGAGTTCGTCCACGGCCTTAAGTTTCCAAGTTGCGACCATTTTTCTTTGTTTTACATCAGCTTGATCACTGAACCCATTGTGGTTTTAATGTAGGCTGATTGAATCTTTTCTTTTGGTATCTGTCTTTCCACCGCGTCCAGCACGACTGATACGTTGTCTGCCAGGTCGTCTGCGCTCATGTCTTCTATTCCTACGGGCACCTGGATGGTGGGGTTCTTTTTTGATCTGATCCTTACGGTGTTCTTTATCCTGTTTACTATGGTTGGGAGGTCTGCGCTTTCCGGTACCGGTTGAGGCATCTTGCCCCTGGGTCCTAGTACGACTCCCCAGGTTTTTCCGATGAGGGGCATCATGTCTGGCTGGGCTATGAATGCGTAGCAGTCGGTTGCGAATTTTCTCATCCTGCGTTTGTTTCTGGCGTATTCTTCTATTTCCGCCTTGCTTAGAACAAAGCTTGAGACCTTTTTTGCCCTGACGTTCATGTCTCCGTCTGCGAATATGCCGACGTTGATTTCTTTTCCTCGTCCCTTGGGCAACAGTAGGTTCAGGTTCAGCTTGTATTCGGCGCTTTCCAGGTCTATTTCTTTGAAGTTCATGGAAAGCTCTACGCTCTGCTTGAACTTTCTCTGGGTCGATTTAGACTTTGCTTCCTCGATTTTTTTGGATATGTCTTTTTTGTTCATTTTCCTCCTACCCGGAATTTTCTAAGAAATACACGGGGTAGTGCTACGGAATTAAAGTAGAATATAGTATTTGGTATTTAAATTACCGAACACCTTACTTCAATTTTTCGTCGTATTTTCCTTCGTTCACTGCGGCGATAAATTGCTTGGGCGTTTGTCCGTCTATTGTCAGGCCGACTGTTACGCAGGTGCCTGCTATCTCTTTTACTGCGGATTTGAGGTCGTTTGCAAGTAATGCGTCGCGTTTCATGTTCGTGACCTTTAAAAGCTGGGCGAATTCTATGTTTCCTATGGGTTTGCCGTCTTTTGTCCCGGATTCAAGGCCTGCTTCCTTTTTCAGGAGCGAGGATGCCGGGGGGGAGCCTATTTTTATCTCGAAATCCTTTTTGTCCGTGTCTATTATTACTTTGACGGGTACCTTCATTCCTTTGTAGTCCGCAGTTTTCTCGTTTATCGCAGCTATTACTTTTCCTATGTTTACTCCGGTGGGTCCCAGTGCGGGTCCCAGTGGCGGGCCTGCGCTTGCGTTTCCTCCGTCTACGAGCGAGTCAATCGTTTCTTTGGCCATTTTAGTCTACCTCTTCTTTCTTCATGATCTTTATATCTTCCCCTCTGACTATGACAGGTATGGGAACTGCGGCTTCTATGAGTTCCACGGTTATCTCGTTCTTGCCGGTGTCGATCCTTGCAACCCGCGCTTTCTCTCCTTTGAAGGGTCCTGCTATCAGTTCTACGAGGTCGCCTTTGTTTACGCTCAGGACTGTGGGCGTGGGCATTATGGTTTTTTCTAGTTCCTCTATTGGAACTGTTCCCGCGGATTCGAGGTCTCCTTTCTTTTTCAGTAGCAGGCCTTTGGTTTTAGGCACCTTTAATGCGATGTCTTCGACTGTTCCGGGTTTGTCTGCTTCGACGAGTATGTAGCCTTTAAGGCCCGTGGTGTAGAGGACGGAGTATATCTCTTTTCCTTCTTCGGCATCGGTTCTTGCCCTTTTCTGGGCTCTTGCTTCCCGCGCAATCATTTCCGCAACCACTTTTTCCTGGTTGGCAGTTACTTTAACGACATAGATCACAGTATCACCGTATTTTTTTTTGGATTATATGAGTTGGATGGTTCTTAACTTGGGCGAGATAGAGATATAGAATTTGGTTAATAAATCTAGTTGGCCTTAAATTTCTTAAATCCTGAGGATCTGGAATAACGTGAATAGCACGAATCCCAGGGCGCCTATCAGGACCATGCCTAAGCCGGTTATCTTGGCTGTTTCGTTGTATTCTGAGCCGCGGGGCTTTCTGGTAAGCCGCAGGATCCTGCGGGTCTCCTTTATTGCGTTGTCTATTTTAGCAGGTATTGTTTTAAGGTTTAGTGCCATTTTTTGATTTGATTAGACGTATCTTAGGCCGATGTCGGAAGGCTGGTCTACTTCTCCGGTCTCGAATCTTTCTTCCAGGCCTATTTCGTATTGGGGCGTCTTTACGCCGGATAGTATTACCAGGGTCTTTATGACGTTTCTGTCCAGCGTGTCGTCTAGTTGGGCTCCCCAGATTATCTGGGCTTCCGGGCTTATGTTCGTGGAAACGGTTCTTACTATCTCTTCCGCTTCTTCCAGCGTCATGTCCCGGCTTCCTATGATGTTTATCAACGCGCCTGTGGCAGTGCTTATATCCGTATCGAGCAGGGGCGACTTAAGGGATTTCTCCACGGACTCCTTAGCTCTTGCATCGCTGGCAGCGTCTTTGCCGGAGGATCCAAGGCCTATCATCGCCGTCCCGCCGGTCCTCATAATGGTTTTTACGTCCGCGAAGTCCAGGTTCACGAGCCCTGGTTTGGTAACCATCTCGGCTATTCCCTTTACCGAGTTTGCCAATAGTTCGTCCGCCACTTTGAATGCCGCGTTCAGGGGCAGGTTGGGAGCTATCTGCATCAATTTATCGTTTGGTATGACTATGACGGTGTCTGCGTGTTTTCGCAGCTTTTTGAGTCCCATCAGTGCGTTTCGCGCCCTGACTTTTCCTTCTACGCTGAACGGGAGGGTTACGACGCCTATTACGAGTGCTCCGGCCTCTTTTGCTACTTGTGCGATCACTGGCGCGGAGCCTGTTCCGGTTCCTCCGCCGAGGCCGCATGTGACGAATACAAGGTCTGAGCCATCTATAACGTCTGCTAGTTTTTTGACGTCTGCTTCGGCGCATGCCTCGCCCACCTCGGGGTTGTTTCCTGCGCCTATGCCGCCCTGTACGCTGGTTCCTATGAGAACCTTGGTGTGAGCGTTCGTATATAATAGATCGAGCGCGTCCGTGTTGACTGCTATTACGTCTCCTCCTTCGATGCCCATCTCCATTATGCGGTCGACCGTGTTTCCGCCTGCGCCTCCGCAGCCTACGACCTTTATGGAAGTCTTTATGCCTTCCACTATCCTGCGCAGTTCCTCATCGGTGTTCGCTCCAGGCCTTGCGGGGCCGGTATGCCTGACGAGTTCCTCCTTCTTGCGCTCTTCCTTAACATTCCCTGCCGCAGCAATAGCGTCTCGGACAATAGCTTCCATGTTGAACCACCAATGAATGTAATAATGTATATATGTATAGTAGACAGAATATATGCGATTAAGGGCTTATATAACAAGACGAACGTGGGAAAATCGAAGAAAAAATCAGAATCCCTTAGCTGAAAGATCTATTATACGCTGTAGATTCTGCGTTATCCGCTCTTGTATCATGGCCAATTCCTTTTCCCGTCTCACAGGCTTGAAGAGGTGGCTGTATCGTCCCTGCATCTTCAGGTATTCGTCTACTGGTTTGAGTTTTGACAAATCGCTTGACTGCGGGTTTATGAAATGTTTGCCTTCGATTATCTCATACAGGGGAATAGAGCCAGTGTCTACTGCAAGTTTTGCTATCTCGATAGATTTTGAGGGATCCATTCTCCACCCGGTCGGGCAGCTTGCGAACAGGTTGACGAACGTCGGCCCCGGTGTTTCCATGGCTTTCTTTAGTTTCCTGAACGCGTCCTGCGGATATCCGACAGACGCGGATGCAAGGTAGGGCGAACCGTGCGCTGCGAGTATGTGCATCAGGTCTTTTTTCCATTCGATCTTTCCTGCGCTCTCTTTTCCTGCGGGCGACGTAGTGGTAGATGCGCCGAAGGGGGTTGCTCCGCTTCTCTGTATGCCTGTGTTCATGTAGGCTTCGTTGTCGTAGCATACGTATGTGAAGTTTTCGCCTCTCTCGAATGCGCCTGATATGTGGCCGAATCCTATGTCGTAGGTCGAGCCGTCTCCGCCGAATGCGACAACCTTCTTTCCTTCCACGCCTTTTGCTCTAAGAGCTGCGGCGACTCCGGACGCTATAGCGGATGAGTTCTCGAATGCTCCGTGTATCCATGGAAGTTTCCATGCAGTCTCCGGATAAGGGGTGCTGATAACCTCCATGCATCCAGTCGATTCGACGAGTATGCTGTCCTTGCCCGCGGCTTTCGTTATCCACCTGACGGCGGTCGCGCATGCGCATCCAGCGCATGCCCGGTGTCCGCAAGCGAAATATTCTTCTTCCGGGAAACCCATTATTGCCATTTTAGTATTACCTCAAAACATCCATTCCTGTTTCTTGCCCGCTCCCTTCTTGGCCATGTCGAATATTTTCTGTATGTGGTCCAGTTTAACGTCTCTTCCGCCGAGGCCTACTATGAAATTCCTGACTTCTGCATCGCTCTTTGCTTCAAAGAGGAGAGAACATATTTCTTCGAAAACCGGGCCGTTCGCACCAGGCGAAAGGGCTTTCTCCACGACCGCTATCTTCTTTACGTTCTTAAGGGACTTTTTCAGGGCCTCCATCGGGAAAGGCCGGTAGGTTACTATCTTCACCAGGCCGACCTTTTCTCCTTTAGAGCGCAGGACGTCTATCACGTCTTTTATCGAGCCGCAGACCGAGCCGATGGCAACGAATGCTACTTGTGCATCGTCCATCTTGTACTCCTCTATGTGGTAGTACGTCTCAGGCCTCGTTCCTTTGATCTGTGCCGGGAATTTCTCCGAGTATTCCTTAAAGACTTTTTCGATTACTTTCAGGGAGCCCTCCATTGCGTCCACCTGCGTTTTTCGCAGTTCCATGTAGTGAGACGGGAACCCGATAGGTCCCAACGTCAGGGGCTGCTCCGGTTCAAGGATGGCGTGAGTCGGCACATATTCTGGCAAAAAGTCGTCTATTTCTTTCTGTTCCGGGATAAAGAACGGTTCGTAAACGTGCGACAGCGTGAAACCATCCAGTCCCACCATCGACGGAAGCAATACGTCCTTGTTCTCCGATATCTTATATTGCATCACTGTGAGGTCAAAGCATTCCTGCGCAGTCTCTGCATACAATTGAAGCCATCCGGAATCGCGGCAGGACATGCTGTCCTGGTGGTCGTTCCAGATGTTTATCGGCGCAGAAAGGGCCCGGTTTACAACCGTCATCCCGATAGGCAGCCTCATCCCGGATACTATGAATAGTACTTCGAACATGAGCGCAAGACCCTGAGAAGACGTCGAAGTGTACGCCCTAACCCCGGTCGCTTCTGCTCCGAGGCATGCCGATATCGCTGCGAACTCCGATTCCACCCGGATATACTCGGCACCTATCTCGCCGTTGGCGACATACTCGGAAAGCCGCTCGACTATGTGAGTCTGCGGAGTGATCGGATACGCAGCTATCACGTCGGGTTTTATCATCTTCACTGCTTCGGATATCGCGTGAGATGCTTCCATCACATGCTTCATTTTATTTCTCCCTCCAACCTTTTAAGAAAACGTTGACGAGAACATGTGCTACCTTCGCTCCGGCTCGACAGCACTGACGACTAATTGGATTAAACATTATTTCTCCTCCATTACCATCGTTATCGCCTTTACAGGGCACTCGTTTGCGCATATCCCGCAGCCCTTGCAGTAATCGTAATCTACCTGGAATACCTTCTCAGCCTTCTTATGGACGCATCCTTCCGGACAGTAGGTCCAGCACCTGCCGCAGCCGATGCATTTCTTATCGTCGACGAGAGGCCTCAGCGAACGCCATGCGCCGGTCTTGGTTTTCGAAGTTGAGCCTGTGCTCTCAAGGACCGCGCCCGTGGTTACCTCCACGTTGCCGATCTTCGACTTCAATGACCCGTAATCAATTCTTTGCTTTTTCATAGACCTGATCCACCAACTTTATGTTTTTATCGGCTAAATCGCTTGAGAACTGCTCTTTTACGGCCCCGTGGATCGCATCCTTGCGAACGAGGCCGGTATAAGCTGCAAATGCTCCAAGCATCGCAGTGTTCACGATGTCCCTTCCAAGGACCGCGAACGCCTCTTTCGTGGCATCGATGCATTTCACGTCAAAGCCCGGCAGCTTGTAGTCTTCCGGCTTCCCGGTCGTGTTTATTATGACCAATGCGCCTTTCTTTGCGCCGCCCGTAACGTCGACTACCTTGAAAAGCGACGAATCCAGTACCAGCAGGATGTCGGGATTATATACCTCGTCCCTCCTCCTGATGAATTTATCGTCTATCCTCACAAACGCCGTCACCGGCGCACCCCTGCGCTCTACTCCGAACGTGGGGAACGCCTGAGTAAACTTCCCGTCGGCAAAGCCCGCAACAGCCAAAATAGATGCGGCAGTCACAGCACCCTGTCCTCCGCGCCCATGCAACCTGATCTCTTTCATATATATCCCTTTTGTCCGTCATGCGGGGTGAGCGAAGCTCATCCCGCAATTTCGCGGGCCTTTCTTAAAGGCCCCTTTCATTCTTAAGTCGCTAAAACAAAATTAATAGAATAAATAATCTATCATAATTATTCATTATAAATTATTGTAATTATTATCGACCCAGAATATATAAACTATACCGGAAAATGAAGGCCAAAGTATCTAACTACAAAGGAGGACCGCACACCCAATACGCAGACAGGATGATCCTCCTGCCGGAAGGCGTGACCAACAAAGAAGCTGCGGAAAAGCTGGTGGGAAAGACTGCGGTCTGGACAACACCCAGCGGAAACAAGATAAACGGCAAAGTGACAAAAGTCCACGGCAGAAACGGCCAGGTATTAGTCAAATTCGAAAAAGGACTGCCAGGACAATCGCTGGGAACGGAAGCAGAGATACTATAAATTCTTTTATTTCTACAACACTGCCACAGTAGCTCAGCCCGGGAAGCACGGATCTTCCCCCAAAAGAGCCACTTAAATAAACCAAATAACAAGTAATACTCATATTCCCAGATTTCCATTTGCCGCTGTAGCTCAGCCTGGGAGAGCACTCGGCTGAAGACTGAGGTGTCACGTGTTCAAATCACGTCAGCGGCAAAGGACCCATTTTCTCTGAGTATTATGCATTTATTCATGGTTTCTTAATTCTATTCATGCTCAAAAAACTGGAGAAATTGTTCGATGATCTGACCAGCCTCAAGGCAGAAGACCTCATACCAAACGAGGAGATCGTTTTTTCGACTTATTCTGTCTGGTTCTCCGAGCTAACCATGCTGGCAGTCACGGTTTTGGCGTTGGTTGCATCGGTCGGCCTGCTTGCTTACGGCTTTTTTACCAAGATCGCAGGCGTCTGGGGTATGCTTTTAAACGTCTTTGCCCTGATCACTCTTGCTTCTGGGATCCTTTTTTCGGTGAGCCTTTTGGTGAATCATTATTCCAAACGCTTTTTTCTCACGAATTTTCGCCTGATAAAGAGGACTGGCCTGTTCTCAAAGAAACTGATCTATGTGCAGTATGACAAGGTGCAGAATGTGAGGGTGTCCAAGAATATTGGTGAACGGATGGTCGACATGGGCGATATCTATGTAGACACCGCAGGCGGAGATGAAGTGGAGATGGTCATACTGGACATACCCGACCCGGAGAAGATGCAGAGGATGATACTCGAAGGGATGGAAAAACAGAAGATAGGCGCATAGCTTATATCTTTGGTTTCTTGAAGGGGAAATTCTTTATCAGTTCTTCCATTTTCTCTTTTTCCACGTATGTTTCCCCGCCGATGGAGACCGTTAGTTCGTCTTTCACAGACCCCATCTCGACCGCAGGACATCTGTGCCGGGTCGCAATTTCAATTACTTTTTTTGCCTCGGTCTCTGGCACGGACACAAGGTGCGTACCCATGTATCTTGTGATCTTCGCATAGGGTATGCTGGTTATGTTTATGCCCTTCTTTGATTTTATGAGCATCTCGCACATGTTGCCAAACCAGCCTCCCCTGGAGCAGTCTTTTGCGGCGTGTATCTCTGTTCCGCTTTCAACTAGATCGATCACTGTGTCGAATTTGACCTTGGCCCTTGCAACACGTTCGCCGGTCTCTCCTTCGACCACTTCTCCTATCATGAAAACCTTGTCCCCGGTCTGCATCCCTGAATCGGGTATGGGCTTGTTTATTATCTTTCCGACGACGACAAAAGACACGCACGGCAGTAACAGGTCTTCCATCTGCGTGTTTCCGCCGACTATCGGAACTCCGAGTCCGTCGCTTTGCTTCTTTATGTCCTCGCAGACTTCCTCTGCTTCAGCCATATTAGAGACCTGCATGGCGTCCAGCGCGTATAAGGGCTTTGCGCCCATGATAATGATATCGGAAACCGTATGGATCAGACCGGTCTTTCGGCCGATCTTCAATGGATAAGGCCCTTCCATGTTTACGACAGTGTCTCCGACGACGACTGCATCGTCGCCCTGCCTTATCCCATAGGTGAGTCCCTCGACTTTTTCGTCCATGTGCCAGAATACCTTTCTTACGGGGTTGGTTTCCAGCATGTGGTCGATTGCGCGCTTTACTTCGTGATCCATCTTGTAAATGCATTATTAGAGACTTAAATAGGGGATTAAGGCCATAAATTCCAGAAAAAGGATAAAATAGACCACTCAAGAGTCCAGGATAGATAATTAACTGATTACACAATTAAAACAGTCCGTCAGTGCCATCCCGAGGATGGCAGTTTAGGATTTTGGGGTGAAGCATCCCTTAAGGGAGGCTCTATGACGGTCAGCTCGCCCATCAATCATCACAAGTCAGTGGTTGTTCGCATCATCATTCCGTCTATATTATAGTAGAGTTGAGGAATATATCAGAGTATTTTCTCCGAGGTCTTTTCGAATTCGATTAGTAGTTCTATTATGTCCTTTATTTCTTCCCGGTGACCGGTCTTTATTTTCACGTATTTTCCTTCGACTGTGAATGTGTCCAGGTCTGCTTTGATCGCTTGTTTTCTGAATTTTTGGGTTAGTTGTTCTATTCTTTGGGGCCGGTTTGTGAGTAGGGTGTATTTTGCGTCGAATGCGTGGTCGTTTGTTGCAGCGTATCTTGTGGCTCCGATCGTTTCGTAGTGTTTTAGTTGTTTTTTGTTTATTATTTCGAGGCGGGTTTTGGTGTTTTTTCTTAGTTCTGTTTCGTATTCTGTTTTCAGGGTTTTTCTGTCCCAGTATATGTATAGTTGCCGGAATATGCGGTCTTCGGCGTATTCTGCGATGGCTGTGGCTGCGTTTTTTTTGTTTTCGCATCGTACTGCGGTGTTTTTGAAGAGTTTTTCGTATTCTGACAGGTTTTTTTCTATTTTTTCTTTTTGCATGTGGTTTAGGATGGTTGCTGGTTTTATGTCGCGTTTTAGTAGTTGGTAGGCGAAGAACGGGTATCCTGGGAGGTCCAGGACGGTTATGTCCTGGCGGGATAGTAGGAACATGCGGTACATTATGGCCGCGAAAACAAAGAAGACCGCTAGTAAGGTGATCGCTGCTAGGATCAGCCATCTTATTTCACCTGCAAGGCTTATGATTCCAAGGTCCATGTTGGGGTTCTGCGGGCTTTTTATCTGTTATTTATCGGTCGGGCTTTATATATATACCATGCAGGAGGAGCACGGGCATTGGGCTGACGAGGCCGCCCAGGGGCTTTTGAAGCGGGGCGGAAAACAGGTCATCGAGACCGGGACGTCTATTTCCGGGATCCCTCATATCGGGAATGCCAGCGACGTTATCAGAGCCGATGCCATGCGCAAGGTCCTTTCAGAGAAAAAGGCGGACGTGGAACTGTTATGGGTGGCGGATGACTCGGACCCGTTCAGGAAGGTTCCCAGAGGAATGGAGTCCCTGAAAGATTTTCTTGGCTATCCTGTGAAGGACATACCTGACCCATACGGCTGCCATAAGAATTTTGTCGACCACTTTGTTTCCAAATTCGTTGAAGAGCTTTCTTCCTTTGGCGTAAAGCCTACAATTTATTCAGGAACAGAGCTATACCGGTCTGGTGCGCTCTATGAAGAGATAAAAATTGCCTTGGACAGATCGGAGCAGATAGCAGGCATACTCAACAAATTCCGCACCGAGCCCCTTCCCGCGGATTATATTCCCTGGACTCCTATCTGCGAGAAATGCGGGCGTATTTCAACTGCCAAGGCCTACAAAAGGGAGGGCGACTTGGTCTATTACGTATGCAAGACTACCAAGGTCTCGGGAGGAGAAGCCGAAGGCTGCGGACACGAGGGAGTTTCCGATGTGCGTAAAGGTTTGGGGAAGATGCCTTGGCGCGTGGAATGGGCTGCTAGATGGCACCACTTCAAGGTATCATGCGAGCCCCTTGGAAAAGAGCATGCGGCTGCAGGAGGCTCGTTTTGGACGTCTATTGAGGTAAGCAGGGACGTCTTTGGATGGGAGCCGCCCATGCCCGTCATATATGAATTTTTCACCTTGAACGGGGAAAAGATCTCTTCATCCAGAGGCAACGTGATCACTTTGGAGGAGTGGGCGAAGATATGCGAGCCAGAGGTGTTGAAATTCCTCATGTACAAGCGCTTAAACAAGCAGAGGGACATAAACCTGCTCACGATACCTGTTCTGGTGGACGAATACGACGAAGCGGAGAGGTTCTTTTTTGAGCCGGCCGAAGGAGCAAACGAGGATGCATTGAAAGCCGCCAGAAGCTATTTCCTTTCGCAGACAGGGGAACCGAAATATCTGCAGGTCCCTTTTACGCTATGCACGACATTGTCCCAGATAGTCCCGGACCTTGGCATGGACCGTATCGGAAAAAAGCTTGCGTCCCTTGGCTACAAAGGTTTTGACCTGGGCCGGCTGGAAAGACGGCTTGTCTGCTCCAAGAACTGGATAGAAACCCGGGGCCCGGAGAACCTGCGCTTCAGATTATTATCCGACGAAGAATCCGGAAAGGAGTATGATCTGCTCTCTGAAAAGCAGAGGGAAGCATTGAAAAAACTCGTGGGCATGATAAATTCCGACATCGCTCCTGAAGCATTCCATAAGACGATATACGAGACCGCCCGGGGAACGGACCTGAAACCGGACCAGCTCTTTTTGGCGATATACAAGGTACTGACCGGGAAAGAACGCGGACCAAAGGCTGCAAGCTTCATACTCTCGCTGGACAAGGACTACGCAGAAAAAAGATTTAACCCCTGACTTTTAATAAACAGAAGATATAATATTTAAGATAGAAAATGTTTCACGCAGTAATCTCCGACACCAAGGCATGGAAAAACAGCATAGAAGCAGTAGCTGCATTGATCGACGAGGGAACGCTACAGATAGACGAAAAAGGAGTCAAATTAAGGGCGATGGACTTGTCCCAGATAGCGCTCGTAGACTTGGAACTTCCGGCAAGCGTCTTTGAAGAATACAAGGCGGAAAAAGCCGTGAACATCGGAGTAGACTTCGCAGAACTCTCAAAGATAACCAAGAGGATGCGAAGTGACGACCGCATAGAGCTCACGCTGGACACAAGATTCAAGATGGTCTTCAAAGGCGAGACCACGAGAAGCTTCTCTCTTGCGATAATAGAATCCACCTCGATGCCTCCAAAAGAGCCCAAGATAGAATTTGTAACAGAACTAAAGATAATAGCAAACACCCTGAAAGAAGCCCTGAAAGACGCAGAACTCGTCAGCAACCACGTGTCCCTCAGGATAGGAGACGGATTCTGGATAAAAGCAGACGGCGACACCGGCACAGTAGACATCAAATTCGAAAAAGACAAACTGATGAGCATAAACGCAAAACAGGAAGCAAAAGCAGTATTCGCGCTCGACCAGCTGAACAACCTGTTGAAGGCGTCAGACGCACAATCCATTATACTGATAAAGATGAGAGCCGATGCGCCGATAAGGATAGAGTATGCGATAGGCGACGGACGGGTCATCTACTACCTTGCGCCGAGGATCGAGAGCGTATAAAGAACATTGATTACTTGGTCTCGTAGGGGGAAATTTAAGTACAGCATGACATAATCTTACATGGACAAAAACACTGCATTGAAGGTCGTCCTTGGCATATCCATTGTAGGCATGTTGTTCTCCGGATACCTGTCGTATGGCGAACTGGTAGAGAAAGTATGTCCCTTGGGCGGCGGCTGTTCTCCCCTGTTCGGGCTGCCTACGTGCCTGTATGGTTTTGTAATGTACTTGGCAGTCTTCATTACCACAGTGATCGGATTAAGGGCTAAGAATTGATCAACTATATCATACCTCTCCGTTTTATGATGGTACATGTGGTTCAAAATTGGGATAGTTTTGTTCATGGATCAACAATCATGTGATCATCCGGGGGGACTAGCTGGCGATATATATTCAAAAGAAGCGCTATTTTTATCATGAGAGATAGTATCCGGGCTTTCACGGCTGTTTTGCACAAGGAAGAAGACATGTACGTTGCCGAATGCCCGGAGGTCGGCACGTGGAGCCAGGGAGAGACCATAGAAGAGGCCGTAAGCAACCTAAAAGAAGCTACCGAATTGTATCTTTCCGAATTTCCTTTGAAAGCTAAGACAAAGACCTTGATGACGACTTTTGAGGTCGCCTACAGTGCCAGCGCTTAGAAAAGTTTCGGGAGAGCAGGCGATCAAGATACTCTGTAATAAACTGGGCTTCCAGGTGACAGGCAGGACCGGAAGCCACGTACGACTTTCTAAAATAACACCCCAAGGAAAAATAGGAACCGTTGTACCCATGCATAAAGAAATCAAGATAGGAACACTCAAAGGAGTCCTAAAACTGGCGAAAATCGACGAGGAAGAATTCTCAGAATATTTATAAGACGCCAAAACGCCTAAAATCCATCACCCTTTCTTTCTCACGTATTCCGCGATGCTCTCAAAAAATATCCTCCCGTCCCCGCTCCCTTGAGGGCTCGTCCTGGTCCAGTCTGCGTTCTGTATCTTTTCCATGACCCGCTCCGGGTGGGGCATCATGCGGGGGAAAACATTGTTCTCCCATGGGTCATTTGGAATAGGTATTTCTTTTTTACTTTTGTTTTTTTCAATCTTCCGAGGCGGGTTAAGTGCAGCAGGTCGTTTCTTGCCGTGTCGTATGCGACGCCGTATGTTGTCATGATCTCTCCTATGCTGTATGGCTTTCCAGGATGCTTCATGAAGTCTTTTAGTATCTCTGCCTGGCGTAGATTGATGTTTTTTATTCCCTGCAGAAGCTCCATCGCCTCTATCTGTTCTTTTTGTTTGCGCGCGATATATTCTTCCATGTCGTTCAGTGCTTCTTCTATTGAGGATAGATTGTAGTTGATAAAATAGGTCAGGTCGTTCTCGTCTGTTTCCGTATATAGATATGCCAGCCCGTATTTTCTTTTTGATTTAAGGAGTATCCGCGAGACTGACATGAATTCAAACAGCCAGTAACCTCGGGATAAGAGATACCAGTAGAAAATGCTTCGGGCCGTTCTTCCATTGCCGTCGTTAAAAGGGTGTATGTATCCGATAAGGAAATGCAGCATTATGCCCTTGACGACCGGGTGTATGAACGTATGATCGTCGTTGCTTGCGAATTTGCATAATTCGTCCATGAGTTCCGGGACCTGTTTGTAGTCGGGTGGGCGATGGTATACTTTTTCAACCTCCAGAGGATCCCCGACCACTATGTCGTTATTGTCCCGGAATCTGCCTGCATCCTCTTTGTCTTTTAGCGTGTCTTTTGTTATTTCCTTTTGTATTTGGAGGATGTTTTCAGGGGTTATCTCCTTGTTCTTCATCTTTACGATTTTTTCCAGGGTAGTATAGCCGTTCAATATCATCTGTTCCGAGTAGTTCCCGGGCTTTTTGCGCAATCGAAGCATCTCTTTGGCGATTTTCCTTGTAGTGGCCGCTCCTTCAAGCTGACTGCTGGCTATTGCTTCTTCCATCAAAGAGCTTATGATATAACGGTCCCGGCCCTCGGTATTAACGGCTTCAAGCCCGGTCTCAAGATGGCCTGCCGCCCCTTTATCCAGCAAGTGCAATTTACGCAGGGTCTCGTCCAGTAGCACATACGAAAAGGTCCATCCATGAAACTTCAAAAAACGGTATTGCTGCTGCCTGAATATTTTCAACAAGACCCATACCGGCTCCGGCTTAAGATTTCCGGGGAGTTTTTTGTACTTTAGTTCATCCCAGTGAACGTATCTTTTGTTGTATTCTATGATCGATTCCCGCACATCTTTATCCTCTAAAAGCGCGAAAATTTTGCCGCTTTTCTGGCTTAATATTTTATCTATCTTCGGGGGTTTCTCGGGAATTTTCATGGCCGGTTACTGGATTGTTCTAACGAATCGGTATATTTTGGTAGATAATTGGTAGGATAGATTTAAATACCAAATCAGTAGGTTTTGGTAGATAATCGGTAGTTAGTCTCCGGAATCGCTTGATAGAATGCGGGAAAATACAGAAAGGCCTTTAAGTAGAATCAATATGGAAGAATTGTTCCCCGCCTGCAGGGTAAATGATTAATCAGCGTTTCTTCACGTATTCCGCGATGCTCTCAAAAAATATCCTCCCGTCCCCGCTCCCTTGAGGGCTCGTCCTGGTCCAGTCTGCGTTCTGTATCTTTTCCATGACCCGCTCCGGGTGGGGCATCATTCCCAGGACGTTTCCTTCCGGGTTGCATATGCCTGCGATGTCTGACAAACTCCCGTTCGGGTTCCAGGGGAATACTCCTTTGGCAAAGCTTCCATCTGGCCTGCAGTAGCGGAAGACTATCTGCTTGTTCTCGACCAGTTCTGCCAGCATCTTTTTGTCGTTTTCTCCGAATGTGAGCCTGCCTTCTCCGTGGGCGACGGGGACCTGTAATACCTGACCGGGCTTGATCTTTTCCGTGAATGCGCATTTGTTCTCATGGCGCAGATATGACGGCCGGCATTGGAATTTTGTGTTCTGATTGTTTGTCAGGGCCGCATCCGGTTGATCCGGTATCCCCTCGAATGCGGGCAGAAGACCTAGTTCGGTCAGGATCTGGAATCCGTTGCATATCCCGCCGACCATATAGCCGTTGTCTACGAATTCTTTTACGTCGGGCATGAGTTTGCTCTTGATCCTTGCCGCAAATATCGCGCCTGCGCGTACGTAGTCTCCTGCGGACCATCCGCCTGGGAGCATGAGTATTTCATAATCAGAGAGTTTCCTTGCTTTTTCTTTTGGAACGTCTCCTGTGAGTTGTTTTAGGTGTACTATCTCTGCTTCTATGCCGACTTGGGTTAGCGCAATCTTCATCTCTTCTTCGCAGTTTGTTCCCTCAATGATTAAAACGCATGCTTTGTTCATTTTTCCTTCTCCACTGCGGTTTCCCATCTCTCGCGCAGTACGTCAAGCGGCAGGGCAATCTCTGTCGCTGCGTCCCTTATCTTGATCTGTTTTTCTTTGAGTATGCGGCCTATCTTTTTTGCGCCGGGTAATGCTTTCTCTATTTTTTCGCGGTCTTTTGGCTCGACTTCTATGAGCCAGCGGCCGTTCGATTCAGAGAAAAGCTTGTGGTCTGTGCGCAGGTCCTTTATAGGCGCAAGGTCTAAAGCGAGCCCCATATCCCCGCCGAATGCCATCTCTGCCGCAGCGGCCA
This sequence comes from Candidatus Altarchaeales archaeon, assembly GCA_023252215.1. Classification (GTDB taxonomy): domain Archaea; phylum Altiarchaeota; class Altiarchaeia; order IMC4; family QMZM01; genus CAIYYO01. The sequence continues at coordinate 11,741 of JAHEXG010000016.1, read as the reverse complement.
CGAGGCCGCCTTCCGAGAGGTCGTGACAGCTTTTCACGAGGCCGTGATCCATTGCATAGAGTAGCTGCTCCATGTGTTCTTTGGTCTTTTTTACGTCTGCTTTGGGCACGTATCCTCCGGCGTAGCCCATAGTGTTGTAGTACTCGCTGCCGGCTAGTTCTTTTTTTGTTTCTCCCACTAGGTAGAGGAGGTTTCCTTCCTTTTTGAGGTCCGAAGACACTGCTTTGCGCACGTCTTTTAATATCCCTACTCCGAGTATCGTGGGCGTAGGCGCTGCCGGACCCAATGCGCCTTCGTTGTATAGGCTTACGTTCCCTGAGACGAATGGGGTGCAGAATGCGTTGGCTGCTTCCTGCAGGGCGTCGCATGCCCTTACGAGTTCTCCCAGCCGTTCTGGTTTCTCGGGATTGGCATAATTTAGGCAGTCTGCGACCGTGTGAGGCCGTGAATTGACGGCTACTAGGTTTCTGATTGTTTCGTCCATGGCGTTCATAGCGCCCCAGTATGCGTCTATCTTGCAGTATTTTGGGTTGACCGCGCACGTTATCGCAAGTCCCCGGTAGCTGTCCTGCAAGGGCTTTATTACTGCCGCATCCCCGTGGCTCTGTTTTCCGATGACGCCCTGCATCGGTTTTAATATAGTGTTCCCGCGCACTTCGTGGTCGTATCTTCTTATGACTGATTCCCGGCTTCCCACGCGCGGAGAATTCAAAACTTTTAGGATGGCCTCGGATAGATCGGGCATCTTGTGTTCGATGTCTTTTTCTTTTAGTTCTTTTACCGTGTAGGGTCGTTCGTAGCGTACGCCTTTTATTAGGAATTCTAAGTCCAGGTCCAAGACGGTTGCGCCTTTGTAGACTGCTTTAATCCTTTTCGAGTCGTCGACTATGCCTACAATAGCCGCGGGTACGTCCCAGTAGTCGAATATTGCAAGGACTTTTTCCGCATTCTCTGGTTTAACAGATAGCATCATGCGTTCCTGGGACTCTGATACCCATATCTCCCAGGGGGCCATGTTGTCCTGCTTCAGCGGGACTTTGTCTAAATAGACGGTCGCTCCTTTTCCTCCTGAATAGGCCATCTCCGCGGAAACGCATGACAGCCCTCCGCCTCCGAAATCTTTCATCCCGGTCAGTAGGCCTTTTTCGTTTACTTCGAGGCATGCATGCATGAGAGGCTCTTTCATTATGGCGTAGCCCAGTTGTACCGCGGGTATGTCTGATTCGCTTTTTTCTCCCAGTTCCGCTGACGCGAAGGTGACTCCGTGTATTCCGTCCCGGCCGGTCTTTCCGCCCGCGACTATGTACACGTCGCCTACGTTGCCCGCTATGCTCCTTGCTACCTTGTCTTTTCGCATGAAGCCTATGCACCCTACGTTCACAAGGCAGTTTCCTACGTATGATTCGTCAAATTCCACGAGACCGGAAACAGTCGGTATGCCGACCCGGTTCCCGTAATCAGCTATACCTGAAACAACGCCGCGGAATAGGTATTTGGGATGCTTCGTTCCGGGCGGGAGTTTTTCCTCAGGGTAATCAAGAGGCCCGAAGAATATCGGGTCGATCAATGCAATGGGCTGTCCGCCCATGCAGACAACGTCTCTTAGTATTCCCCCGATCCCTGTTGCCGCTCCTCCGTATGGGTCGAGCGCAGATGGGTGATTATGCGATTCAAGGGCCACGACGTAGCCGTGCTCTTTGTCGAAGTCCACGACTGCCGCATCTTCTGAAACGATGCAGAGGTCTTTCGGAGTATCGGTGTTTAGAACGGTTCTCTCCAGTATGGGCCTACTGGTCTTATAACAGCAGTGCTCGCTCCAAGACTGGGCGAGCGCTTCCAGTTCGACATCCGTTGGATAACGCTGCTCCTTTTTAAAGTAGGCGACGATCTTATTCAGTTCTTCGAGGCTTAGCCCGAGGGACCTTTCTTTTCGTATCCTGTCCAGGTCGGCGTCTTTTGCCTCTGTTATCCTTATCTCTGAGACTTTATCCGTTATCTTTCGGTAGTATTCATCCATCTCGTAAAAGAATTAGGTATCGGGGGAATTTTAATTCTAAAAAAGGGCAAAATACCCCAGTGTAGGGCAGGCGGCGATAAATTAAAAAATATGCTTAGTGCAAATTACTGACGCAACGGCTTGTGTAGGAGTTTGTTTTTAGAGTATAATGGTCTGACCCATCCACCGGAAAAATTGAAACTGCTATCCAAAACCGCCGCAACTGCCACTATATGTTCGATTGTTTTTTTTAATAGTATCGTACGATTATCCAATGACCCGAGGATTAACGGCTAAGGCCGTTCGCATCGTACATATAACGAAGCAACCTTATGAGCGCCGCTAATAACATTGCAATGGCTGAATTGCTGATAGTCTGCTGAGTCCACGCCGCCATTCGAGGATGATGCGAAGTATGTGTTAGAAAATCCGTCTCCGCCGAAGCATGGACCGCCCGGACAATTGCCTGACAGGCAGAGATTAGTCAAGTCAGTTTTGGAAGGCAGTTTCCAGTCTGTGGACCCTGCGTAATTCAAACTATCACAGTAGTCGCATGCGGGATACGTGGGACCCAGGTTAGTGCAGGAAGTGACTGAGGGCCCCATCGGACCCCATGTTTTTTGAGTGGGTGCAGTCGGAGTCCAGCACTTGTCATTAGCGCAGTCGACGTACAGGGTTTGACCCTGAATCGTCTTGCTCTCATAGCCCGTGCCAGCGCATGCGCAGTCCTCGCATCCAGCGTCATTCGCATCAGCGTATCCGTCGCAGTCATTATCTATGCCGTCCGCGCAGTTGACGTTCACGAGGCTCTCAACAGTATTATACCCTCCGCAGGTACAGGCACAGCTGGTACAGGACTGCCAATTCTGCCAGGAAGGATTATTATAACAGGAACCGCTGGAACAACCACGGGAATAATAATCCCTCTGCTGCATAGAACCAGAACACTGATAACTACTGCCCCAATAATCAGTGCCGCAGTCCTGCAAATTGGCCGTGGAAGTCACATAAGAACAACTCCCGGCGCCATTACACCGGTAACTGTCCTGATAACGGTACTGAGTGGAACAATACACGCTGCTCATGCCACATGCCCCGGACGCAACGCACGACCCCGCAGAACAAATAGTATTAGAACCGCAATTCGAAGAAAGCCCGCCGGAATTACACGCACTAGCGCCATTACAATTACCATCAGGACCAGTCGCAACACAACTACCAGAACAACCATTCCAAGAAGCAGTACACGCATTATACGGATCAGTCCCCACGCCCACAACGGAACAGGCAAAACCCGAACCGGTACAATAATTACATGTACCGCACCCCTGCTGACCAGCAGCCAGATAACCGCACGCACCCGCGCCGTTACAATTGGCGCCAGCGCATGTTCCATATGAGCCGGGACATTCGTTCTGGTAATCGCTCCCACTGGCCGTGTTTATACAACTGCCGGCACCGTTACAGGACTGACAAAGACCACCACAATCCGTCCCAGTTGCGTAAGCGGAATTACCACAGGCATAACTGGTACAAGTAGCATCACCACACGCCCCAAACGAATCAGGACAAGTCTGACAATTATAAGCAGTACCAGAACCAGAACAACTACAAGAAGCAACAGTACCAGAACACCGAGTATTATCGCCCCTACAAGCACCAGCACCATTACACTCATCGCAGTTACCAGTGCAGTCCCCGTAAGTATCCGCATCAGCCGCGACATTGGAGCAGGCAAACGATGAACCGCCGCACCCCTGACAAGTACCACACGTCTGCTTGCCGGAAAGATAACCACACGCACCCGCACCATTACACGTAGTACCAGCACACGCACCAAAAGCGCCAGGACACTGAGTAAACAAATCCTCCGCAGCAGTCTGGGCAACACAACTACCGGCAGAACACTTAACACAAGTAGAACTACAAACATTAGAACCCTCAGTATCCTGAGAATTATCCGCAACATTCACCGGAACAAAAGAACTGCCAGAGCACCTCTTACAAGAAGCCTGACCCTGCTCACCAGCAGCTAAATATCCGCAAGCGCCCGCACCATTACAAGTATCAGCCGAACAAGCGCCAAAAGAACCCGGACACTCGATATTTTTGTCCTCACCATTAGGCTGATTAACACACTCACTACCACTACACTCCTGACATAGACCGCACTGACTGTCAAGAGAACACATCGTAGTCGTAGTAGTAGAAGAAGAAGTACTAGACGTAGTAGTGGTCGTCGTCATTATAGTCAAAGACTCGAAAGAACCCCTGATCTTGCCCTTGCTAAAACCAGAATTAAGCGAACGCATATTAACATAATCAAACACCAACTCAGAAGAAAAACAATCTTCCTCCGGATAACCCCCAGAACCAAAAGAACAATTCAAAAAAACCCAAGTACTATTACCGGGAGTCATATCTATGTCCGCACCCACAAGACTACAATTACCTCCCCCGGTAAAAAAAACACTAACATTACTTATCTCAACCGGGTCCCCAGCCCAGTTCTGAACAAACAAAACCATAGAAGACGAACCAGCAGAAACACTCCAATCAACAGGAACAACCTCGGAAAAACCAGTACGCATCTTATCACAAGAAGTAGGCCTAAAAGTACCCATCTGAGAAATAACAATAATAGCAGTCAAACCAACCAAAACAACCCAACCATAATTACTAAGAAACTCAATAGCTACCTGTGCATTCCTATTCTTAATACGAAACATCTTAGTTGCTACCACAATAAACTTTATAATTAAATTTACATAAAAAATAGAGTATATATACCCCGGACCATAGACGCTGTAAGGTTCTTGGAGTATACCGAATTTAGTTATATTTAAGGGATTATAATTAAAGTATCTAATTAATTAGAAATCAGGCGGATAGTAAACTGTCTGGCTTGGTTCTTTGTCATTTGAGGTACCCAGGATGTATGATAAAAAATATTTGAAAGAGGCGCTTATTGTAGTGCTCCTGATATTCTGTGCCATATGCCCGGCCCATGCTGCAGGCATAATAGAAACAGTTGGGGGGTTAAACAACCTGTTATATGGCATAGCTGCCGGGATAGCCGCGCTCATGATAACCCTGCATGCCATAAGATGGAAGACTGCCGACAACCCCTCTGAGAGGGAGGAAGCAAAGAAGGGCATAATCAACGTCATACTGGCCCTGATAATCATAATGTCCGCCGCTGCCATTGTCTCAGTGATATATGTTACGCCGCCCGAAGTCGAACCTTCGACGACTACGAGAACGCCTACCACACACGCTCCGCCAACGACACATGCCACTACTACGACTACAATTACTACGACCACGATTGCTACTACCACCTCGACCACTACGACTACCACTCTGCCCCCGTTGACGGCTGCGAATCTTGCCACTTGCATCATCAATTCCGGAGGCATGCTCTACACTAACCCGCCCACTTGCGCGGCCTGCAGGGATAATGAGAAAGTATGGGTCAGCGAGAACACCGCGCCGGTCGGTCCAGGTGCGCCGGAGTTGGCAAGAATAACCCAGCATGCCACCGGCTCGGTTTGCGGCGGCTACATACCCTGCTGGAAATATAAATCCAGCGGCCAGACCAGTTCAGACGCGGGTTGCAGGACTTTCCAGGAACTGAACACGTTGTATAACTGCAAACTTGCTCCGGTAGCGGGGCACACTTATCAATCCTGCTGAGGTACAAAATGAAAAAGAACGTAAAAAGATTAATCTATTTGGCGCTGGCAATTACCCTGGCTTCGGCCTCTATTCCGGTATTGGCCGAGGAAGTGCAATTCAACGCATCCATGTCCAAGCAGAGCTATACTCCGGGAGAGAATCTGACGCTCAACTATCAGATAAATAATCCCACCAATGAGACAAAGACCTACAAATGCATGCTGACATACGACCCGCCCACCAGCAAGACCCCCGGCTGCATCATGAAGGCAGTAACAGTCGGTCCAGGCCAGAATTTCACAGGCTCTATCCTGTCGGAAGCCGAATTTGCCGTCGAGACCGGGGCAGAGGTCAAACTGATAGACGAGAACGATAACGTAATAGCAGTTCAGAACATACCCATCATCCGGGTCAGGGAAGCGGCCAGGATAGTATGCGGGGACGATTCATGCGACGCAGGCGAGAACTACCAAAACTGTCCGAAGGACTGCCACTCTGGTGGAAAGGATGACTACTGCGACGGCGTGACGGATGCCGTATGCGACCCGGACTGCAACAGAACACAAGACCCCGACTGCGTCTGCAACCACGACGGAGCATGCGAAACAGGCATTGAGAATTTTAAAAACTGCCCATCCGACTGCCCGTCAGGGTCCAAAGACGGATACTGCGATGGAATAACTGACGGAAGATGCGACCCCGACTGCGCCAAAGGAGAGGATCCCGACTGCAATAAAACTGACGTGTTGTCGTATCTGCCATATATCGGGGTAGGCGTATTGCTTATAGCAGTAATTGTCTTCCTGGGCTACAAGAAGGGCGAAGCGAGGAAGATCGAAAAGGAAAAAGAGGAATTCGAGAAATGGAAACAGGAAAGAGGGGGGCAATAGGTCAACTTCTTAGAATGGATACGAAGAAAACACTGCCCGGAGCGGTCCTGTTTTCGGTTATCTTTATTCTTATGTTTGCGGTCTCCGTTCATGCCGCCCCCACTGCGGCATCGAATGCGACCGATCCTGGGAAAGCCATCGAGAACCGGGTTAATGAGGTAGTATGCACTATGTTCAACCTGGTCATAATGGTTGCCGGGGGAATAGCTTCTTTGATGATAATAATCGCAGGTGTAAAGTACATTAATACAGGAGATGACCCAATCCAGGCCGACAATGCCAAGAAGATGATAGGATACGCGCTCACCGGGCTCGTCGTGGTTGCAATAGCCTGCCCGGTCGTAGATTATCTTGTCTCCAACACCAAAATAGTCCCCTTTGAGAAATCATGCCAATGCTTTTTCTATTCTGACGGGGGAGGGGATAATGGGACTACTACCACGCTTGGAACGACAACTACAAGCTCAAGCGGCGGGAGCACAAGCAGCACTACGACTACGTCATCCACTACAACCAGCACTATACCTGCGTCAAAGCTTTTGACTGCTGAAAACCTTGCTTCCTGCATAAACTCCAAGGGTGTCTTCTACACGGACCATAATTGTTATTACTGCCTGCTTCAGAAAAACCTGTTCTACGCAGAAGTCGGATCCGACGTAGGCAATGGAAAGAACGTGTATGATAACGTGATAACAATAGCCCCAAACTCGGCCAATTCGCCGTGCGGGGGAGGAGGGGCCATACCCTGCTGGTCTTACCCAGGAAAAAGCAAGTGTGAAACAGGCTGCAGGACCTTCCCCCAGCTAAGGGACATATACGAATGCGATTTGACAGAGGTGCCGGGACACACTTATAAGATGTGTTCCTAAAAAAAATGAGGCAAACAGCAGTCATTCTACTCATCGTCCTTTTGGCAATTACGGCAGCGGCTGCATCAACCACCACGCAGCCGTCAAAATCCGAACAGACAAAGGCAGAATGGAACCGCGTACTATGCATCGCACTGCACATGTTACAGATGGTAGCCGTGGGCGTAACGGCCCTGATAATAATGGTCGCAGGCTTAAAGTATCTTACCTCGGGGGAAATAGATGCAAGAGAGGACTCCAAAAAAATGATAGCACGGTCTATCACAATCCTTGTGGCCCTGACCGTGGTAGTGCAGGTGGTTAACTATGTGGTATCCGGAAGCAGCATAAAACCCCTTGACATTAATTCATGCAATGACCTCCAGACTACGACGCAGCCTAAGGTGACGACTACTCTTACATCCACGACCACGGGACCGTCGACGACCACGAATGGAACGACTACTACCGTGGCGACAACCAGCACTACCACCCCTACAACCACCACCTCTTCAAGCACTTCAACCACGTTCGCCGGGTCGTGCACGGACCCGAGCAATCCGTATTCCATCCCTAATAAGAACTCCTGCCAGAAAGCATCGGCAGTTAATCAGTGCAATACAGACTATTACCCTGCGGGAGGGAACGGCGTAACAGACCTGGATGACATCCTGGGAGCGGGTTTCAGCAGGTGCTGCTGCGACAATGGGTACCCAAAGTGCTGTTGACAGGTAATTATTTATAAATAAAGATACATAATAACTAATATTATACAGGATAAAATGGGTAACCAGAAAATGGCTGTTGTGATAATCATATTAGGCGCTTTAGCAGTCATCTTCTTGTATTACGCCCTCCTAAACCAGAGCATCGAATCGGCGTCCAAAGAGAAAAAGAACGCATCAACAACGTTATCAGATTTCCAGGTGACGGCATGCAATGCCGCGGATAGGAGCGGCACATGCAGGACAAAGCTCCCGAAACTCAATCTCATAACCCCGGAAGAATGCTGCAAATACCTGGGGAAATGCTGCCAAAACAGAGGATAAAAAAAATGAAAACAGGAAATATCAAGGCATTCTTGCTGTTGTCGGTATTCTTGGCGCTGCCTATGAATTGCTTCGCAGGCATCTACTACATAACCGAAGACAACTACATCAATGCATATTTTACCATGTTCAAGACCTATCTAAGCGCAGACAACGGCACAACGCAACTCACAGACGCCAAAAACAACGTGCTTGACCTGATAGATTACTATCTTACCACCAGAACCGAGCTGTCGGATTTCCTATGGCAGAAAGGCACGTACTCAAACAAAGAGATAAGGACGATACTGGACCTGGCCAACGCCCCATGCGTATGCGACGTAAACACAGCATGCGCTGCGACCGGCGACGTCTGCTGCTGCCATACCATGCAAGGCGTCTGCGGCCCCGTACAGGCCGGAGTCACTAAGCGCTGGCAATACACCAAAGGATGCGCCAACGGCTGCTGCGGAGACTATTGCTGCGGCGAGGAGCCGACCCAGAACTGCTACTCAAACAAGCAATGCTACCAGACGAAAGGCCCGTGCCAGGCATGCCAAAAAGCAGGACAGAACTGCACCTATGAGGCCAACCAATGCACCGTGAACTCAGACTGCGGAAAATATGCATCCAACTGGATATGCAATCCTTCATTCAAGTGCTGCGTGCCTCCTCAAATAACCACGACGACAAGCACTACAACGACAACACTCGCAGGATGCTGGTCAGACAGACAATGCGTCGCCGAGAAGGGTTATTGTTATATATGCCCCGTGTTAGGGGCAGAATGCACTCTGCAGAGCAACCAATGCGCAAATGATGGTGACTGTGTACGCATATACGGAAGATCAGGCTATCCACCCGTATGCAATATAATAACGAACTGCTGCAATGCAGGGGGTCCTGAATGCACGACAGACACCGACTGTGAGAACATATACGGACCGCACTGGACGTGTCAAGCCGTACAGTACTGTACGTACTATGGGACAAACACATATTGCCTGGACGGCACGAAGATAGGACGATGCAACAGCGCTCATCAGAGATGCATGGACGGGCCATACGGAGACGCCATACTCTCAACGGATACGACGTATTGTTGAAAAAAGACATTTAAATACCGGAAAAAATATTATATATGAGGTAAAAGTGAAATGGACAAAAACATAGCAATAGTTTTGGTCGTCGCCGTGGTCTTGGTGGGCTTTTTCGCTTTGGAAAATATGACCCCAAAAGGAAAACCCTCGATCACCCCAACGACCCGCGCAGGGGAAACACCGACAACAGTTGCCACCACAGCGACCTTGGGGACTGAGAACGCCCTATCGGAACTACAGGTAACTGCCTGCAACGCAGCAGACAGAGCCCAGACATGCCAGACAAGGCTGCCCAAGCTCGTGGGCCTGGTAACAAAAGAAGACTGCTGCAAGTACCTGAACAAGTGCTGCTAAACGCCTAACCGGCATAAATGCCATAGGCACTTAGCTTATTATTATCACCCTCTCAACGCCGGGGAGGGCAAGTATTCTATCAATCAGTTCTCTAGGTATCGGTTTTTCCGTAACGACCGTCATCACGTTGGAGAACATAGGATCGCTCGTCGTTATCTGCCTGACGCTGACGTTCGCGTCTGCGATGATCTTGGCCACTCCCGCGATTATTCCCTTGGAGGAGGGATCTTTTACTGTCAGTTCTATTGCGCCGTAGCCCATTTCAGGAGCAACGTCCTTTAAGACCAGGGTGGAATTAAGTTTACCGAATATCCCCCTGAGACGCGGGTTGGCAGCTATCGTGTCCGCGGCTTCCGTGACGACTCTGCGGTCCAGGTCGAGCGAACGGGCTATTGCCGCGCTTGAGACAGCTATGTCGCCCACGTAGAATCCGCCGTCCGGAGAAACCCGTATTCCCTTGCGCAGCAGGAACTCTGCGACCTGACGCTGTGCCTTTTTCCGGGGGAATGTTTCCTCGAGGTTTAACATATTAATTACGGGGAGTTCTAAATAATTATTCAGACATACATTAATAAGTAAACAAGAGAGGAAAGAAAATGCTTAAAGACATTCCGACGATGAATGATTATGATTTTAAGGGAAAGACTGCGCTTTTGAGAATAGACATAAACACGCCGATGGATCCGAAGACCAACGAACCGCTCGACGACCGAAGGTTCCGCTCGCACAAGGACACCATAGACGAACTGGTTAAAAAGAAGGCGAAGATAGTGATAATGGCACACCAGGGCAGGCCAGGGGACCCGGATTTCACGCCGCTGGAGAAACATGCTAGGAAACTTTCCGAGATAACCGGCTACAAGGTAAAGTACGTTGACAGCATCTTTAGCTCATACGCGCTCGCAGAGATAAAGAAACTCGCGGAGGGCGAGATAATACTACTCGAAAACGTCCGCTTTTTCTCGGAAGAGAACATGGACCGGCCCGCAGACGCCCAGGCTACGACCATCCTTGTGAAGAAACTGCGGTCTGTCGCAGACGTTTATGTAAGCGACGCATTCTCGACTGCGCACCGGAGCCAGCCAACATTAGTCGGGTTCCCCGTAGTCATGCCGTCCGTTGCCGGAAGGCTTATGGAAAAAGAGATTAGGACCATAGACGACGTCCTAAAGAAGCCCAAGAAACCGGTCGCATTCATCCTCGGAGGAACAAAAGCCGACGACTCCTTAAAGGCGATAGAGAAGGCGCTCGACAACGGAATAGACTATGTACTGACTGGCGGGCTCGTGGCTAACATATTCCTTGCCGCGAAGAACTATAGGATAGGAGACCCGAACATAGAGTTCATACGCGGAAAGAAGATGATAGAGCAAATAGACGTCGCAAAGGCGCTATTGACCAAATACGAAGATAGGATAATACTGCCAGTCGATCTCGCAGTAGACCAGGACGGTAAAAGGACCGAGATAGCCGTAAGCAGCCTGCCGACAAGATTCGCAATAAAGGACATAGGCAGCCAGACCATAGAGAAATACAAAGAGATCGTCAGGAAAGCAGGGACTATATACGCAAAAGGCGCACTAGGCCTCTTCGAAGACAAGAAATTCGCAGTCGGGACGATAGAAGTGATGAAGGAAGTGGGTAATTCCAAAGCCTACGCCATCGTCGGCGGAGGACACCTCGTAGCCGCAGCAAAGGAATTGAACCTAGAAGACAAGATAACCCATATAAGCAGCGGAGGAGGCGCATCCATAAGCCTGCTCGCAGGATATAAACTGCCCGCGGTAGAGATACTGCGCAAGAAGTGAACATGCACAAGCCGGCAGAATTATTGTTGTCGGTAGCCG
>JAHEXG010000072.1 GCA_023252215.1 Candidatus Altarchaeales archaeon | reverse complement strand
CCCGCCTCAGGCAGTGTACCATATCCTGAAGGAGAAGTTCGGCTGGGAACTGGGAATGTGATGCCGGCGTAAGCCGGCACTTTAGACCCTGCTTTTCCGGCTTGTGCCGTCGTGCTCGTCGGGCACTTTTCGAAAAAGGGCTCTTAGGCTGCGTTTTCTTCCGGGTAGTTTATCTTGTATGCTCTCACGTAGCCGTAGTATGAGCTGTCTGCTTTGTCTCCCAGGAATCCGTCTACGAGCGTAAAGTATTTAGCCGGCTGGATGCTTGCGTCGGCTAGTCCCGCCTGCTGGTATTCCTGCAGGTGGTCTCCCAGGTAGAGTTTTGTCATCATCACGTTGTTGAAATTGTAGTTACTATCCTTTGGGACGTAGACGAATGTATTGAACGTTGGGAAATTCACGTATTTGTCCGGGTAGTTGAGCGCATTGCCCAGTATGTCTTTCATGGACTGCACGCCTAATATGGAGGCGCCGCTGCTGTCTTTCCATGCGCTCCACGGGACTTTCTGTCCCTGGTTCACCACATATACGTTGGATGCGGAATATGCTCCGTTCTTTACTTCGAATATCAGGCCTAGTCCGTTGTTGCATCCGAAGTAAAGGCTGCTTACCATGTCGAATCCGCCTATGTCGTTCTGCTGGGGTACGGCCTTTATGGTGCTTACCCTGGGGTCCGGGTTAAATTGGCATTGGCCGTAGCCCAGGTATGAGCCCTTATAGTATGGGTTGAATATGTCTATGTCCGATAGCCCGAATTCGCTGCCTGTGGAAGCATATGTCCCGGTTATCTTTATGTATTGCGCAGTTACCTGCTTGAACTGGTGCGTCTGCGTTCCGCGCATGTCCGTCCCTGTCTTGTCCACTATCGTCTGCCAGTTCTGGGGGTCCTGGGACTGGGCTGCTTCTATCTTGTACCTGTAGGCGTTGCTGTCATTTGGAAGATACAGGGTGATGCTGTTAAAGACGTAATCGGTCGTCATGTCTATCAGCATGTATCCGCTGTTATTTACGTTATTTGGGTCTATTGTAGTCGATGCGTAGCTGCCGGAAACGCCGCCCTGCCTGAGGACTTCGCAGTCGCTTCCTTTAACGCATTCTATGCTTGCGCCTATCTGCTTGAGCGGTATGTTCTCGCCGAATCCGCCTGTTGCGATAAAGTGTGGGGCTCCGCTTTTTCCTATCATTGTCCAGTCTATGACCACGACAGACGAGTCATATTTTTTGGCGATCTCAAGAGCTTCCGATTCGTTCTCTAACACGTCGTGGAATCTGGCGATGTCTTTTACCATGAAACGGTCCGCTTTGTTCCCGTCGAGTATGCTGATCTTGCCGGACATCGCAGTTATCCAGTGGCCGTAGTCCCACCATGTGAGCACCACGGTATTATACGGCTGGGTCTTAAGCCAGTCGAATGTTCCCTGCCAGAATATCCTGTCGCCCGTGGCCCCCATATACATCGGATTAGCCCCGCCGAACGGCCCGAAAAGAGGCATGCCGCTGGAGGTGAACATGAGTAAGATGGGTGTGAAGACCAAAAGCAACGAGGGTATCACTCTCAGAGTCTGCAGGTCCTTCCTGTTTAGGGCTATGACCAGGCCGATTGTCGCTCCAAGTGCTACGATAGGAACGCTGGCGACGAAATGATACTGTGACCGGTATATCACTCCGTAGAGCATGGGCAGGCTCCATACCAGGATGAATGAGGCTCCGAAGCTTCCCTTGAACAGCATGTAGTAGGCGAGTACGAATATCATGCCCAGACCGAAAAGTATCTCTATTCCAAATTCGCCTCTTAGCGTATTCAGGCAGCTGGCCAGGCTTAGGCCGTCGCAGAGGACTTTCTGTTCGGCCGTGGTCTGCTCTATTATGTCCGTCTGGATAGGGGGCTTAACTAGGCTGGCTGTGTATGCTATGATGTTATTGGGGCTTGAGATGACGAACACGTAATAAGCTGACGCAACCAATATAAGTAAAAATATCGGGAGGGCATATTTGTGCAGCATGCTTTCTACGCGTTCTTCCATCCGGCTTCCGGAGGGGAAACTTCTCGTCTTGTTTGCGTAATTCCTTACGGACTCAAGAAGGAACGATATGAAGAGCATCGCTCCGAAGGGCAGCAGGAATGCGTTTTCAGGCCGGATGAAACGCAGAGTTTCTCCTTGGTGGTGGAACACTAAAAAGCCGAGCAGGCTGATAAGCAGGGGTATGACAAAGTAGGGAATGTGTTCGACTGCGCTTTTCTTGTTTAAGAAATTTATGACCGGGTATGCCATCCCGAGTATTCCCAGGACCAGTACGGCGTATGAGTAACCAGTCCATGACATGTTGAGGAACATTAAGGCAAAACCGGCCATTATCGACAGGGCTATGCTTTTTCTCTTGTAAGCCATTACGAAAAGCAGGAAAGAACCGAGGGTTACGAACATTCCAAAGGTGTCGACGTCGCAGTTGGTCGCTATCGCCTTAGAGGAAAACGAGGTGTTCAATAAAAGCATTAATGCTCCAAGCCCGGCTGCTGCGTAATTATAGGGACGCATGTCGCTGAACAGCTCTTTTAAGAGGAAGAATAAGAGCAATACGACAAAGACAGATAAAACTCCCGGATATACCATTGCCACGTCTATGATGGTGAAACCGAAAGGCGCGAGAACCTCTGCTAGGGATGCGAGGAAAACATTGGAACCGAATTTAATATCTACGAAGTCGGATGTTGAGTCGATAGTTCCATTGGGGTGGATAACGACTGGAAGCTGGGGGTAGACCAGTGTTTCACGGTCCGGGGTAAACCCTGTTTTGTAGACGGTGTCGGCGTTCCTCAGCCTGAAATATGAGTCCAGGTCTGCTATGTATTTCCCCTGCCAGTCGGCGTAGGAAGGCGTATAAGCAGGAGTCATGTGTATCAGGAGAGCCAGGGCGAATAATGGGAATATTATGGATGCTTCCGTTCCCAGGACCTTGTGCATCCATAGAACATAAGAAAAGGCCGCGATCCCGAAGAATAGGGCAAAGACGCCGTAGTCTCTGGCTTCAAAGAAGCTTTTGTTGTTGAGTTTGTCGTAGGACCAGAAGGCGAATAATGCGGCTGCGAATAAGAGCATGCATATGCCTGCGTAGTGGAGGTTCTTCCCACCCTTCCGGTAATGCAGGTATGCAAGAGCCGTGCCTGTAAGGCCCAGGATGGATAATGCAATGGTGCAGCCAAGGGATATGCCGGTTGCCGTAGACTGGGCATTGTCGGCGTTGACGTTTTCGAACGTGAGGTTGCCCAGCAATGCTATCGCAAGGATCGCCGCCAGGATAGAGAGAATAAAAAAGGGCTCCTGTATGTGTTCTCTGAAATTGCGGAACGTCATGAGATTCTCTTGGGCTTTTTTGTCGGAATCCTGTCCTGAAAATCCTGTGACCTTGTCTTGAAGCTTTGCATCAGAGCCTCCCTTGTATTTTTTCTTTGCCAAATTAGAACACCCCGGTTATTAGTAATATTAACCAGAAGGCTAAAAAGTCAGAAAAGAAAGCGGGCTTATCTTCCGAATCTGCGCTCTTTGGATTTATAGTCCGAGAGTATGTTCTCAAGGTCGTTTTTCCCGAATTCCTGCCACAGTTTTTCCACGAAGTATATCTCCGAATAAGCTGATTGCCAGGTGAGGAAATTACTGAGCCGGTGCTCCGAGGTCCTGATGACCAGATCCGGGTAGCTTTGTATCCACAGGTTCTTCTTTATATTCTCTTCGTTCAACGGAAGGCCGGCCTTTGCCGCCAGGTTTGCTGCGTTCAATATCTCCTGTCTTCCGCCGTAGGCTAATGCCAGATTCAAAGTCACGCCGTCATAGTTTTTGGTTGCGTCTTCGAGTTTTTTCAGATTAGCCAAAAGCTTTCCGCCCAAGTCTTTCCCGCCTGCGGATCTCAGATAATCCAGGTCCCCGCATATCCTTATCCTGACTTTCTTTTTATGTATGCGGTCGCTGTCGAGCATGCTCTGCGCCTGCTTCGAAAACAATGTGAGAAGAGTCCTTATTTCAAGCGAGCCGCGGTTCTGCAGATTCTCGGTGGAAAGGGCATAAGCAGTGACCTCATCTACTCCCAGGTCCAGGCACCAGTCCAAAACGTCGTAGAATCTTTTGATCCCCAGTTCATAAGAGGTTCCAAGGCTGCGTATGCCCTTCTTCTTCATGAACCTTCTGTTCCCGTCCGGGATAATGCCTATATGCATTTTTAAAATAAAACAAGTATAATAGATTAGATATGCGAACAGGTTAAAAAATATAATAAAAATAAAACAGGGACAATATGAAGATATTGGATGCATGCGGCATACTCCACTCGGACCTCGACTTCTCGGCTGAGGACTACTACATAACAAACAGCGTCATAGCAGAGATAATTAACGAGACCGCAAAGGTCATGGTAGACAACGGCATACGCAGGGGAAACCTAAAGATCCGCGACCCCAAGGCAGAATACATAAAAAAGGCAAAAGATGCCGCAAAAAAGACCGGAGACGCGTCGAAACTATCGGACGCAGACCTGGACGTTCTGGCGCTTGCGATTGAAAGCGGCGCAGAGATAATAAGCGACGACTACGCCATACAGAACGTTGCAGCCTCCCTGCGCCTGAAATACCAGACCACTGCCAAAGAAGGCATACAGAAAGAATACGTCTGGGAAAAAATATGCCCCGGCTGCGGATTAAAACATTCGCCCAATTACGACATATGCGAAGTATGCGGTTCAAAACTAAAACGCGTAGGAAAAAAAGCAGTCAAAACCTGATACCTATTTCATGCGACGTATTCGCCCGTATCCTTTAACAGAAGATAAACAGCAGCATACTCCGGCAGTTCTACGCTGCCCGCATCAAACGGGCCGAACATCTGGCCGCCTATCTCAAAAACCGGAACCTGCTCCCGCAAACAGATCTTCATATCCCCGTTCCCGAAGGCTAATGCATCGGTCAAGGGATTGAATTTCTCCAGGTCCGTAACCTTCCTTGCAGCAAGCCCCGAGCCGCCGTGCAACGTATCCGGCAGACGGATAAGCCTTGAGGTATCGATCGACACCATCTTGTCCGTGTCCTCTGCTTCCATGTGTATTGCGAGACTCTCGATTATTTTCTGGATCAAAGGCGACTCGAACTTTGATATATACTGCCGGCTGGTTTTGAAATTTGGGTCGGATTGGGTGCTGACTTTTGTTCTGTCCATGTATTGCCTTTCTATTGAAGCGATCTCGGGCATAAGGTCGTATCTTCCATCGGCAAGGGCTTTTAGCAGCCTCTCTTTTCCGTCCATGATCGTTTTTGCCTTTTTTTCGCCTATGCCCGGGATCTCCCTCAGGTCTTTTTCTGTTGAATCCCTGATGAATTCATAAAGACCCTTGTAGATTCTGCCGGGCCATCCCTTGTCTCCTTTTTTGGGCCCTATCTCTATTTCGTCTTTTGCCACTATTTTTTTAAGGTAGTCTTTGAAGTTTATCTTCCCCGTGAGGTAGTCCACTATCTCTCTTCGCTCGTCTCTGCCCAGGTTTTTTACGTTCTCGCTTGATACGTGTATGTGGTATCCCTTGCTTCCCGAGAAATTCACGCTTATTTCTTTGTCGGGTATTCCGTAATCGCCTTTCAGGAAGTCGAGGAGGCTCTGGGTTTCTTTTTTTACCTTTTCCAGGTTCTTTGAGGAGAGAAACTTCATCGGGACGTCCAGGTCGAATATAAGCTCGGCTCCGCGCCAGACTTTTTCGTTCATGGCATTGGCCGGGTAATCATAGTATGCGGCCGAGTAGGAAATATAATAGGGAGCCTCCCTGCGCAGGAAGCCGTGCAGGTCTTTTTCGCTGCGGAAAGCCTTGTGGCGGATCTTTATTTTGTCGGTCAGCGTTCCAAAGCCGAATTCCCTGCGCTCGATTTCTCCGGGAGCAGATACCAGGTGCCTGGTGTAGTATTCCGTGAACTTCTTTTTTAAGAAAAGCTTTGTCTCGATGTTCATGGCAGAAGAATATAGCTTGTGAAGTATTTATAACCTATTTAACTAATACATTATTAACATGAAAACAAGGCGGTACGTCTACCTGGTTATATGCCTGTTATTACTGGCGTGCGATTCTTATGCTATTTCAGGAAGCTACAACTTTTTGGCGCTTAACCGCGGCACTATGTGGTCGCAGTATGCGTCGGCGGTTGAAGGCAAAGGCTTGGGCGATAATAACTGTCCGGTCGCCCTGGGCCTAGGCCTGGAAGGCTATAGCAAGCAAACAGTATACTGCAGTGTCTTTGAAGTCAACACCCGTATTACTATCCCCGAAGACGTGAAGCTTGTAACCTCGGAAGGCTACGTGGTAGGCAATGAGATATGCGTCGGCGACGAATTCAAGGTTGCTAAAGGAGCAAGCAAAGGCGAATTCTGGGAAGACGGAGGAGACGTAGATTCGCCGGCCGTCTACTGGGTCGACGACGTAGAGGCACTGGTTAAAAACCTCGTAAGCCAGCACAGGAGTTCCTCTCCTGCGCGCGTGGGCGGAACCAGGGTAAGCGACGGCTACGTAGACCCTTTTTCAGGAATACCCGTATACAACGTGAACCTCAAGAGCACTGCTTCCAGGCCCGCCACAAGGTTTACTGAACAATATAAAATAATTGGCAACC
>JAHEXG010000071.1 GCA_023252215.1 Candidatus Altarchaeales archaeon | reverse complement strand
TCCGCGGAATACATGAACCTGGCCACCAAAAAAGAAGACAATAATAGTACAACGTGGCTCCTTGATACCATCCTCTACCGCACAATGGAGGCCAAGAACTGCCTGCTAAAAGACGCATACGGCCAGCCCAGCCAGATGAAGTATTACACCATAGCAAACGATCCGGAATACCGCAAGCTTGTGAACGGCACCTACGGAAACGAGACATTCTACCGAAAATTCCTTAACATGTCCGAAGATGCGGACTACTTATACTGCTATAAGACGGACCTGTGGAATACGAGCATATGCAACGAACTCAACTATGGCTGGTACAGCTTCACGAGAGACGACAACGTAGACCAGATCAGCAGGGACTACCGCGAAAGCCTGAAAACCTGGAACGCATACCAAGCAGTAGACGAGTTATCACCCCTGGACATGGGACGAGCCCCGGTCATTCCCGACTATGACCCGCATCCCTGCGCAATCGCCCTAGACAAAGATTACTACAAGGCGCTGGACAATATGACGATCACGTACACCAATGCCCCCAGTGACTGCACGATGTACCTATATCCCCTGTCAGAAGGCAACGCAAAAGACGCCGTTGCCAAATGGAGCGTCAGCGGCTCAGGCTCGCAGTCATATGCTCTGAAGGAAGCCGATCCTTTGGGCAATTATTCCGCAGTCATAAATTGCGGAGAATGCTATGTCAAGGATAAGGCCGATGTCAACGTTTCCACGATAAGCAACATTATGTCCCGGATATTTACCGTGTCGCCTTACCTTGAGGACATAAGAAATAAACTGACCTGGACCGAGACCGGAGATAATACCCTCTACGGGGGCGCAGGCTTCGACAGATACGACCGCTGCGCACTATCATGCAACGCCAGCGATACGAAATTCCGGCTGCTCTTCGGATGCACGAACGCCAAAGGCTCGGACGAGGCCGCGTGCGCAAACTGCACAGACAAAGGAAACTGCACAGTAGACTCGAAGGGCAAATGCCCCGGAACCAAAGGAGACTGCTGGAACCAGGTATGCCGGATCAGGACGAGAAACTATGCACTGGAAGCAGAGCCCGGCAAAAAGGATGACTCATTCCACGGCGTGCCCTATACAGGACAATGCCCTGCGGGCTTTCCGAAAACGCCCATAGCAGTAGGCTATTACACCAGGCCGGCAGACGACGCAGACTGGAGCAGTAACTCCAATGCGCCCGAACAAGGACAACACGTTACGAAATGCGTCCTCGACGGGGGAGTGATAGCGTCGACGACGTTTGATTTCTCGCAGCCTGAAAAAAACGCGCCTGACGCGGAGATGGTATTCCTCATAGACACTTCAGAGTCCATGAGAAGCTACTGGAAGGCCCTTTGCGATTCAATCGGGGAAGTCATAAACAGCGTGGCAGGGAAAGGCATAAATGCCAGGTACACAGTCTATGCCATAAGCAACGCGGGAACTGGCATGGTAGAGGCCGTATGCTCTTCGGCAGAAGTAAAAGAGAACCTAAAGCCGCTAAAATGCGAGGGCATACAAACAGCGGTCACACAATCCATAGCCTGCAGCGACACTAATTGCAACACAGAAAGCTGGGGCCCCGCAACCTCCTGGGCCTCAAAATCCCATCCATGGACACAGGGCGCAAGGAAGATAATACTTCCGATAAGCGACGAAAGCGCATACTGCGGATCCGATCTCATACCGGGCGAAACCGCAGATACTGCATTAAAAAGCGATGACGTATCCATCAATGAAGCGATAAAGAACGCAAATGATAACAGCGCCAGCGTCTACTCCCTGTGGGCGGGCGCAAAACCCGACGTCATAGCCCAGATGAAAAAACTCTCGGATGCAACGGGCGGAAAGGCGAGCGAATTCAGCCAGAGCGACATAGCAAGCCAGCTGGAAAAAATATTGATGGAGGTCAAGAACCCAGTCTATGCCGTCGCAAGCAACGCCACTATCTACATGAACCAGACCGCGCCCAATGTTTGGATGCTCTACCAGAACGAGAGCCAGAACGTAACGGTCAATGTCTCAAAGGCCAAGACAACGAATGAAGAGAACTCCGGCGAACAAAACCAGGTGGAGGAACTGAACCTTACGATCAACCCCTCCCTCCTGCTAGTAGAAACCGCCAACATGCCGTTCAACATCACATATGTGAACATCACCAGGAACGGAAGCAAATACAACATAACAAGGGTATACGTTCCGAATGAAACCGCCGCGGATTACGGAAAGGAGTTCATAGTCACCTCGAAAATAATCCTGAACTACACTCTCCTTGACACGGCAGAGACATTCACCGTGAACCTTAACAACTCATATTACACACAGGTCAGGAGAGACAAGGACTACGTCGCCTGCGCTCAAAGCTCCTGCGCCGGCGGAGCGGGCATGAATTATACGTTATCAGCATCGGGCAGCGACAAGACTGCAAGCTGCGGGGGCATCAG
The DNA here is from genome assembly GCA_023252215.1 of Candidatus Altarchaeales archaeon. GTDB lineage: Archaea > Altiarchaeota > Altiarchaeia > IMC4 > QMZM01 > CAIYYO01. The sequence continues at coordinate 4,222 of JAHEXG010000071.1, read as the reverse complement.
CGCCAAGGGCGAGGGAGATATAAAAACGTACCGGCGGGAGACTGAAACAGAGCTTCTGGATAAGGAATACAGTGAAAAGGACACGTTGAAGACCGACGCCATAAGCCACCAGAGCGCCCTATGCGGCACGCTGGACGAACTGAAGATCGAGGGAACCGTGGATGAGTACTACGATGCCCAGGGCAATCTTATCATGTACAGTGCCAGCGAAAACCCCCTCAAGATAACTATTTCACCTGACATACTGGGCGGATTCACTTTTGTCATAAACGACTCCGCAATCGCATACAGCTCTCTTTACTATCCTGCAAGACACCAGCTTACCCGGAAGGAGTCTGCGCCATACTCTGACCGGGAGTGGAGCAGCCTAGACGACAAATACGGCTACCAGGACGAAAGATTCGGGTATCCTGCGCAGTGCAAGAAGACGTGTCCGGGCATGGAGTGCAGCTGCCAGGCCGGAGACCCTCTGAAAACATCGTGCATGGACTTTGACAAAATGGCTCTGGTGGAAAGGACTGACTGCGCCTGCGTACCCCAGGACTGCTACCCCAACCCCTGCGTCTCCAACAGGACATACCACGACTACGAAGGAAGCGTCATAGCCAACGGAGACTTTGAGTCGGGCGATCTTTCCATGTGGGAGAAAACAAGTGATTCAAGTGAGGCGGAAGTGAATCTCTCCGGGCACTCCGGATACATGCTCAAACTCAGAGGAGGAATAAAGCAGACTGTCTCCAATCTTTCCACCAACCCGTATAATGAGATATGCGTCGAGTACGCCTTGAATGAATACAAAAAAGGCGGCTCCATAGACCTTACAGTCACGTTGGACGGAAAGGACACCGCCTTTAGCGTTTGGAAAGACTCCGAAGAATGCCCCGACTGCCTGGGCTGGAATAAAAAATGCTTCCCAGTCAATGGAAGAATATCCTCTGTCAAGCTGGAGAGCGGCGTGGAAGCATTCATCGACAACGTGAACCTGGGCAAATACTACGACTACGCCAGCATCAACACATACTCTACGCCCAGATTCGAATACATGGACCAGCACTTCAGGGGCTGGGATTCGTTCGGCCTATTGAAAACCACGGGAATTGCGCATACTGCAAATACCTACAGCTTCGAATTCGAAACCATGCCAAAGGTCTACATGGAGAACAGGAACTTCTCGGTTTCCAAAGAAAGCGCAGCAGGCGTCAAAACCGAGCTTGCCGCAGAGGCCGGGAAAGCTGCGGCGGATTCCGGCGAAAGCCTGAAGGCATTGAAAACATTCTTCCAGGACAACGGTGTCACGCTTTCAAGTTATGCGCGCGTAGAAAAAGGCAGCGGAGGCTGGTCTGTTATCGACGGCGACCGGGTTTACAGCATCATTGAAGACGCCGAAGGAAACCTCAACGTAATCAACATGGGCTTTGCTTCCATCTCCCTTGCAGAAGACGACTTCAAAAACGGCTTATTGCAGGTAAAGACTTTCTTCAAAGACATCATCATACCCCTTTCCCCGAACGTAGTGGAAAACAAAACGGCGGCAGACCCAGTATGTTATACCATGAACATCACATTCAGGAGGCCGTCAAAGCTCTCAGTGGAAGTATCCCCTAGCGGGTACACAATATCTGCGGGGACACGGGTTACAGCCACCTACAAACTCACGCTCTACAACGGAACACCCCTGCCAAACGAGAAAGTATACGTAGACCTTGCAGGCGCAAACGTATGGGCCCTCTCCCCACAGGGCGTATACAAAGACTACATGTTCTCGTTCCAGGAAATAAGCAGCGATACGAAGCAACAGGACAAATTCAAAGCCGACCTCATAAACCTGGGATACTCCGACATCGCCCAAAACATGAATCAAGCCCAATACTCCACAGACGGCGCAAACAAAATAACGATAACAACAAACACCGGAACCGCAACCCTTGAAGTAGCGGACGGAATATGCCACCTCAAACTCGCCAACGGCCAGGACATCGTAGTAGGAGCAGCCGAAAACTACGAAAACAAACTACTAGTATACCAATCAGAAGAACAAAAAAACCTAGCCTATGTGACAACCGACGAAAACGGAATAGCCCAATGGTCCTTCAAACCCACTGGAACCTCGGTAGGCGGATCCTCTCCGGGCGGAAACATATCGTCGCCTTCCAAGGCCAGCACCGGGATACATACGGTGAGCTTCAAGTCCCCTCTTTTCTCGGGAGAATTCCTGCTCCTGGCGCTGATACTAGTATTAGGCGTGTTCTCTTACAGGTATTTCGGAAGCGGAAAAATAGATTTCTATTCATGGTGGAGGGACTTCAGAGGTAAAAAATGAGAAACAAGATAATAACATTCCTGGTAATAGCATTGCTACTCGCACCCGCCATGCCCATACCAATGGTCGCGGCCGCGGACGCGGGAACAGGACACGCAAGCATCGACCTCCTCAACTATTTGACCGACAGCTACCGTAATAAGGACTGGGAAGCTTTCCGCGAATACATGATCATGGACCACGGAGAGCATGCGAAGCTTATATTATACCTCCTAGTGCTGGGAATCTATACATGGAACATAACCTCGGACATCCTCCTAAACCTGCAGAACTACGTCCTCATGAACCCCTCGCCCCTGGATCCGTCGGTCCTGAACGTGATGAACTTTTTTATTTTCAACCTCCAGATAGCCTACGTGCTTGCAATCGCAGCAACCGCGCTATACATAATATTCGCATCCACGCATCCAAAAAAACGCGCAAGAGCCAAAGGCATGCTGGGAACGCTAATAATAGGAATGCTGCTGGTAAGCATATCCCCTTACATAATCAAGCTCTTCTTTGACTTCTCAACAGGCCTAACCGAAACCATACTAGCCCAGACAGACAGCTCCGTCGCAGCCACGGTATACACAGACCTGCTCTGGAAAACATACTGGCCCAGCGTAGTAATACTCCTCACACCCATGATAGGCCACTCGCTGGAATACAACACGCACCACGGACTAGAGCACGCAGTATTGCCCAACCTGCAAAAGCAATACGCCAAAGGAATCACAATCGAGCAAAGAGACCTTGCAGTCGAGGATCTGCTGGGCCAGGGAGCACCAGAAGCGATTATATCGGATACTGCAGACCAGATAATTAAAGACCAGCAGACATTTATCAAGGGGATAGCAAAGGATAAGGCTCAGTCAAATATCTGGGGGAAGCTGAATTGGGCAATGGGTTACGTGAAAATCGCCCCCAAGCCTGAGCAGACGTTCGCATTTCTCATGGCCGAGATAGCGATGGTCTTTGCCCTCTACGGCTTCCTTGCATTGCGCTTCCTCATGCTCATGATATGGACCATACTGTTCCCGTTAAGCATATTCCTATCCACCTTTGAACTCACAAAAGGCCTGGGCAGGAACATGATAGAGCAGACGATATTCTGGACGATACTGCAGATATTCTACGCAGTCAGCATAGACACAATAGCCGTAGGGTTCATGATCCTGCCCGCGGGCTATAATTATTTCGGCATGGGCTTGCAGTTCGAAGGAACCAGTATGTTTTTCATCAGTTTCTTCTCCGTGGCTGCGGCCATGCTGCTGATGCTGACGCCCGTCCTGGTCCTCATGTTGTCGCAGAGGCTGACGCAGATGGATGTGAACACGGGATAGGTTTGTGATCCGATAAAAAAAAACGTAATGCCTAAAATAAAAAAAAACATGGTAAGCAAAAAAATATCGATTGGTTTGGCGGTATTGCTCATGCTCTCCTGCACGTTCAGTGCGTATGCTGCGCACGCACAGGCCGGAGGAAATGTGCCGCAGGGCCTTTCGTCAAGCAAGACTGCGGGCGAGACTTATTGGTGGCTTAAGAGAACGTTATACGCCTTCATGTCCCTTGATTACAGCAAAGAGGATATGGGGTTCATAGTGGGGAATCTGTCCGGCCTCATAGTGCTGAACCCCGAAGCCGACGGCCCGGACGTGCAAAACGGCCTGGGGTTCTTCATGGGACTCATACAGCCGCTCTATGTCTTATCGATAGCGGTCACCGCCTTCTATCTGGTATTCGTCACGGGCTCGCCATCTGGAAGAGCGAAGGCCAAGTCTCTTATGAAAGACCTGGTGATAGGGATGATGATAATATCGCTTTCACCCCTCTTATTAGAAGCGCTTCTTACTTTCTCTGCAAACGCTACGGATGCCGTGATGAAACAGACGGACGTTTCAGTAGTTACAGACAACCTGC